>JBEKCW010000248.1:0-7982 GCA_050014675.1 Occallatibacter sp.
CCGCAGCCGGCCAGCAGCTGGTCAAAAACCTCGCGCTAAACGTGGCCGCGCTGTATTCCATTCCCTGCAGCAGCTTCGCAGGCTCGTTGAGCAAATGCGCAGCCAATCGAATCAGACGGCGCATCGGAGCCTGTTCGCAGATGGCGACGATTTTCGCGCCTCGTCGCGCCAAATGTGCCGCAACCGCAAGCGGCAACGGACCAGTCCCAGCCACCAACACGCGCTTTCCATCAATCGGCAGGCCGCCGCGCACCATCGCATCCAACCCGCCCGCGCCCATCACATTGGGCAGCGTCCATCCGGGAAACGGCAAAAAGCGTTCCCGCGCTCCGGTCGCGAGAATCAGTTTTCCATAAAACAAATCGCTGCATTCGTTCTCGCACTCCGCGCGCAGTGCGCCGCGCGTTGGTGAGTCGATAATGCGCCATCCCTGTAGACGCACGACTGATGCCGCATCGAGTTTCGCCAGCAGGTTGCGCGCTGCCGCCGGTTGCGACGCCCCGCTGCGCCAGATTTGCCCCCCCCGCGAAGGATTGTCGTCGACCAGTCCCACACGCTGCCCCGCATCGGCCGCGCTCACCGCTGTGGCAATGCCCGCCGGCCCCGCACCAACCACCAGCGTGTCGAAGCGCTTGCTCATGAGGTGCGCACCTCCATCCCCGGGGCGCATAAAATCTGGCAGGTTCGCCGATGCGGAATTCCGTCAATAGTCGCCCGGCACTCAAAGCAGATGCCCATGCCGCACAGCGGTCCGCGCGGCTCGCCCGTCACCGATGTGCGCGCAGGCCCACCTGCAATCGCGATTGCAGCCGCAACGGTGGTTCCGCGCGCAACCGTCACCGAGACTTCGTTCACCGTGAGGACGAGTGATTGCATCGTATCAGGCATGAGTCTCAACTCTCGCAAACCGCGCCGGCAGATAAGGCTCGATGGCAATCTCTGTCGTCGCGCCGCAAATGTTGTCGGCCACCAGCCGTGCGGTTCCCAGCGACGTCGTGATTCCCAGCCCCTCATGTCCCGTGGCCAGAACCAGCGATCGATCTTCCGGCCAGGGTCCGATGAGCGGCAATTTATCCGGCGTAGCCGCGCGAAGTCCTGTCCAGATGCGAATGGCGGAGAGCGCGCCGATTTCAGGCAGATACCACTTTGCCCGTTCGATCATCGCAGCCAGTACCTGGTGGTTCACTTCAGTATCATCCGCGTTGTACTGCCGCGAAGAGCCGATCAGTAGCTGGCCCGTTTTGCGCGGCTGCACGTTGAACGCAACTGAATCGGTGGTAGATGAGTGGGCGCTCTTCAGGTATCCAAGCTCCACCAGTTGATGCCGCACAAAACCCGGATAGCGATCCGTGATGGCCAAATGCCCCTTGCGCTTCCTGATCGGCAACTGAGGCAGCAACTGCGTGGCATCAGCTCCCGTAGCAATCACGATATGCGCGGCGTGCAACTCGGTTCCGTCGTCAAGCAACGCCTTCCCTGCTTCCGCCGACAACATTTTCCGCGGCGTGTAAAGTTGCGCGCCCAGGCGCAGCGCCTCCGCAATCAAATATCCGGCTGCGCACGGCGGATACAGTACCGAATCCATCGGAACCAGCAGCGCGCCGCTGAGCGGCCGGCGAAGATGCGGCTCAGCATCGGCCAGCGATTGGCTGTCCAGTATTTCAGTGCGAACGCCAGCTGTGGCAGACACTTCGCTCTTGCGGTGGACCTCCTGCATTTCTTCGTCGTCGCTCGCCACCCAGAGAGTTCCAGTCTGCTCGTATTCCACATTGGCAGGGAGGCGGCTCGAAAGCTGCTGCCACAGCATTTGCGAATAATGCGTGAGCGCCATCTGGGCCGGCGAGTCGTCCATCACCACAATATGGCCCATGCCCGCGGCTGTGGCTCCGCTGCCAATTCCGCTGCTTTCCACAATCGCCGTGCGCAGCCCGCGGCTCACGCACTCATGCGCGCAGGCCGCACCCACAATGCCCGCCCCCGCAACCACAACATCCCAGGTGTCGCTCATGTTGGTATGCCTGTGCGGAACGGGTCGCGTGAATCAAAAATCAGCCGGCCTTCGGCAGTCACAAACGCCGATCCCGTGATGCTTGGAATCACCTGGCCATTTTCGATTCGATACGACCCTTCAAACCCAGTGCCGAGAATCCCTTGCTGGCGCCACACCTGCCCGGGTGCCAGCTTGCCATCTGCCGCAAGACATGCGAGCTTGGCGCTGGTTCCGGTTCCGCATGGCGAACGATCGTAGGCTTTGCCCGGACACAAAACAAAATTCCTGCCATCGGCGCCATTTGTAGTCGCATGCGAAAAAATCTCCATGTGGTCGATCTCTTGTCCGTCCGCGCCGGTAATGCCCGCGGTGCGCAACGCCTGCCGCACCGACCACGCAAACTCGGTAAGAGCATCCTTGTTTGCCAGCGTCACCTCGTACGGAGAGTCTTCAACCAGAAAAAACCAATTCCCTCCCCAGGCAATGTCGCCGGTCACGGTTCCAAAACCAGGCACGCTTACTTCAACGCCCGCTTTGTGTCGATAGCTCGCCACGTTCTCAACCGTCACCGTTCCTTCACTGTGGAGCGTTGCATTGACCGTGCCAACAGGCGTCTCGATGCGATGTTGCCCAGGGCCAATCCGGCCCAGATGCGCCAGCGTCACAATCAGCCCGATCGTGCCGTGACCGCACATGCCCAGATAGCCCACGTTGTTAAAGAAAATCACTCCGGCGGCGCAACCGGGGTCCACAGGCTCGCAAAGCAATGCGCCCACCACAACATCCGAGCCCCGCGGTTCGTTCACTACCGCCGATCTGAAATCGTCGTGTTCGGCCGCGAATCGCCGCACACGTTCTGAGAGCGGACCGTTGCCAAGTTCCGGGGCGCCGCCAACTACTACGCGCGTGGGCTCACCAGCCGTATGCGAATCGACGATCTGAACCAGAGAATTGGGCACAACAATATATTATGATCGCCAACCGCTGAAGCCGATCACGCGAGCGGCTTTCAGTCGCCGGCCCCAGGTGCATCAGCTCGCAATCGAGAAGAAGCGGGCTGATGAAATGTTGCCTCTTGCGCCCTTCGTCAAGACCATTGAAGAGCTCATGGAGGCCATGCGGCTGGATGATTCAACGCATTGCATTGCGGCGAGCCTCCCCGAACCGTCAGAGTTGACCGGCCAATCTGATTTCTTCAGGCGCATCATGGAACGCAAATGGATTGAGAAACTGCCGGCCGTACAGCTGTGCGCGGTCTGTTGCTGATAACTTCGCCTCATCGCAGATGCCATCCCAGTGTGCCCGGATGGTATTTACCTGTTGCAAAATGATGGCGCGCGCTTGTTGATCTGAGAGTTTGAATTGCGGGGCAGATTGCAGACATAACGCCAGTTGACTGCTGCGGTTATTGTCTTTGATCAACATGCCCTGCCCGGCTTCGTTACCGGTGCGAAGCTGCGGGCACACATCATAAGCCGGCGTAAGGCGCAAACTCTTTCCATCCCAGAACGCGGCATGGTTGCGAGCGTGATCATCGGTGTTCCCGCACAGTATGTTGAAGGTAAGCCTTCCAAATAGCTCTCGAAGATCTTCCAGAGGATTTTGAAAACGGTGCCGGATGATCTCCGTAAGCAACTCGTAACTGGCATGTCTGGCCATCATCTCATCGAGTTCAAACAGCGTGAGGGCCGAGATGAATGCCTTTCGGCTCCATCCGCCTTTCGAACGCTCGCGGTCGAAGCGCTCAACCAGCAACACATCTTTGCCGAGCGCTGTCTCCATTCGCACCGGCGAGACATCAAGCCCCGCTAAACTTGCGAGCCGCATCGCAACGTACTCAGCCTTCACCACGTTGTAGATGTCCGTGCTCATTGAGAACTTGGCGATGAGCTTCTGGTCGTCTGATGTGAGCAGCGCCTTGGGCCTGGCCCCACCCAGCGATGTGCCGTGCTGAAGCGCCGTGCCCAATTCCTGAGAGAGTGGAACTCCTTTTTCTACCTGCTCCGCCGAGCGCAGCAGTTCGTCCAGAGAGGCTTGGCCCATCCCTCGCGCTACGTATTTCGATGGCGACACTTGAAAGTCCAGTGCGCCGGCCCTGTCTGAGCCGGATTCGAGCAAGCATGTCAGCTCATCCAGATCGTAGTTTGCGGCTTGTTTTCCCTTGGCGTTGAGCTTGCGATTGATCAAAACTCGCCGCCCCCATGCATCGGGGGATGCATCTCGAATGCAACCCGGCATTGAAAGGCCGTTTGCGAGCGGAATCTCGCCCGGCCGGAGCGGCAGTTCGGGCTCGTAGATCGACATGGCATCTTCTCGCGCCAGGTAGCTCCGGCCGTAATTGAACAGCAATTGAGTTCCAACGCGCTGCAGGATGCCTGCCACCACGGGCTTCATCTCACCGGGGAGCCAGATCCATACGTATGCCTCTTTGTAGTCGTCCTTAGAAGTCATCGCGGATCACCCTCTTCGGTTTGCGTGCCGCCTGCGGCAGCAGGCTGAGCTTTTCCGTGAGTGCCGCGCGATGCGTCTCGAGCCGATCTGGCTCGGCTTCGAACAGGGAGACGCCCCCGATGACTGCGGCCTCAAAGACGGCCCCGATCGCGCAACCCGGGTCACCGTCCTCAATTCGTTGCACAAGCGATCGCGAGATGCCGGCTCGCTCGGCCATCTCTCGTATGGTGATCTTCCGGCCGATTCTGCCGGCGCGAATCGCCTGGGCGAGCAGTTCGAGAGCTTCCAGGTTCTGGCGGGAATAGGTGCGGCGCTGTGGTTTTGCCATAGAAATAAACCCACAAATAAGTCTTTAAACCAATTTAAGACTCATTTATAAATCACATATTGCCACAAGAACCACAACATGTCAAGGAAAGTTAGACTCATAAATAAGTCCTAAGCTAGTTTTATGACTCATTAATGGATATACTTGCCCCATGGAAACGTCGACCGGCTAATGATTGTGATAAGGCCGCAGCGCGGCTTAAGCCACAATGAATGATCTATTTTTCGGGAAGAATTGGAGGCGCGGGCCGGGATCGAACCGGCGCATAAAGGTTTTGCAGACCTCTCCCTTACCACTTGGGTACCGCGCCTTGGCAGGGCTGCCTCTATTCCGGGATGCGTTCCAAATCTGCCGTAGCCAACCCGGCAGGGGCCGGAGGGCGATTTGGAGCGGGAGACGAGATTTGAACTCGCGACCCTCGCCTTGGCAAGGCGATGCTCTACCACTGAGCTACTCCCGCTTCGAGCGGCTCTCCAGTTGACTTTCAGTTTCCGGGGTTTATGGCTCGATTCCCGCAGGAAATTCGCCACTATGCGGCGGACGCTGGCGTACTACATTCACTGGATACCACTTGCAACGCAACCTTGAGTATACCGGGCGGCCCAAACCGGGTCAAACCGCAGCCAGCCGTCCCCCGGCGCCCTTTTCCTCGCGCACCATCTGCCCGTCGCGCATGTACAGGATGCGGCCTGCAATCGCCGCCGCCTCAGGATTATGCGTAATCATCAGCGTGGTCTGGCCCAGCTCGCGGTTTGAGCGCGCCAGCATCTCAAGCACCGCGTCGGAGTTCTTGGTGTCGAGGTTGCCGGTGGGCTCGTCGGCCAGCACAATCGCCGGCCGCGTAATAAGAGCGCGCGCAATGGCAATGCGCTGCTGCTCGCCGCCGCTCAGCTCGCTTGGCCGGTGGTCCAGCCGACCCTTGATCGAGAGCATGTCGCACAGGTGGTCAAGATACTTGAGGTCCAGCGGCTCTTTTCCGCCGCTGATTGCGTGGGCAATCTCAATGTTGCCCATGCCGGTAAGCGTGGGCAGCAGGTTGAACTTCTGGAAGACGAAACCGATGCGGTGTTTGCGCAGCTTGGTGCGTTCCGAGTCGCTCAGCGTGGCAAAGTCGACGCCGTCAATCACCACCCGGCCCTCAGTGGCGCTGGTAAGCCCGCCGAGCAAATAAAAGAGCGTGGATTTGCCCGAGCCCGACGGCCCGACGATGGCCACAAACTCGCCCGGCTGAACGGTGAGCGATACCCCGCGCACAGCCGCCACCTGGATGCGGCCCTGCGCGTAAACCTTGGTCAGATTCTCGGCAATAATAATGGGCTGCGACGCTTGATCGGGCACAGACACATTGTAACGGGCTTGGGCCGATTGCGGCTTTCAGCTAACAGCACGTACAAAGCCCGGCTCAGTCAATCCGCAAGGCTCTCACGGGATCGATTGACGCGGCACGCCTCGCTGGAATGATCCCGGCAATTGCGGCTGCCAGCCCAAGCGTGACAATAGCGCCGATCATCACCGTCAGGTTGACGCTGGTAATGTCATAGAGCTGCGACTTGACGTAGCGCACGCAAAGCATGGCCACTGGCACGCCGATCGCGAGCCCCGCAGCCGCTTGAATCATGGCCCCGCGCATCACCATGGCAATTACGCGGCTGCGTTCGGCGCCGAGCGCCATGCGGATGCCGATCTCCGGCGTGCGGCGGACAACGGTGTACGCGGTAACGCCGTAGAGACCGATGGAGGCGAGCAGCAGCGCGAGCAGGCCGAAGAGCGAAGTGAGGCGCGCGATGAGGCGCTCCTGAATAAACTGGTCATCGATCTGCTGCTGGAATGTTTGGAACTTCACAATGGTGAGGTTGGGATTGATGCCGGCCAGCGTTTCGCCCACAATCTTTTCAAAGCCGGGGATGGGACGGCCCGTCTGGATCACGATTGCGCCCGCATACATCGATTGGTCCTGGTCCAAAGGGTTTTCAGGGTCGTTGGCCACGCCGGCCCGCTGCGTGAGCGGTAGAAAATACATGGCGTGGTCCTTCCAGTAGACGCTGGTGTAGGTGGTGTCTTCCACCACGCCCACAATTTCATGCGCGCCATCCTGCGGAATCTTGGCCGGCCCTGAATAGCCGAAGCGGTGGCCGATAGGGTTCCGCTTGCCGAAGAACTGCTTGACGAACTCCTGATTGACGACCGCAACCGATGGCGCGTTCAGCGTGTCCTGCCTTGTGAATCCACGGCCCATCACCAGGTGTGTGCCAACCGAGTCGAAATACTCCGGAGTGGCCTTCACCCACGATGCGCCTTTATTCTGGTCCGGCTCTCCCTGAACTTTTACGCCCGAGCCCCAGTTGTTGTCTTCCATGGGCGTGTAAGTGGTCAGTCCAACTTTCACTACGCCGGGAACCGCATGGAGGTGGTCAACGATGGCCTGGTACAGGGGTTCGAGTTCAGTGTTTTTGTAGCCGGCCGCCTGCGGATTGATGTGGGCGATGTAGCGGTCGGTTGCATCGAGCTTCATGTCCACGTTCTCAGCCTTGTTCAGGCTCTGCGCAAACAGCCCCGCCGCAACCAGCAGCACCAGAGACAATGCGGCCTGCAAAACCACAAGCGCGCGCTGCAGCCACGATGCGCCGTGGGCCGTGGTGCGCGCGTTCGAGCGCAGAGCTTCAGCAGGCTGAGTCCGCGCAGCCATCAGCGCCGGAGCCAAACCAAATAGGACTCCAGTAACCAGCGATAGCCCAAACGCAAAGCCGATCACCAGGGGCGAAGGCGAGGCATTCACCGGCATGTTTTGCTGGTTGGGGAAGGCGAGCGCCAGCAGCGCGTGGGCCCCGATGTATGAGATTGCGAGCCCCAGCACCCCGCCCATACTCGAAAGCAGCACACTCTCAGTAAGTAGCTGGCCCACAATGCGGCTGCGTTGCGCGCCCAAGGCCGAGCGAATCGATAACTCCGCGCGGCGGCTCATGCCGCGTACCAGCAGAAGATTGGCAATGTTGGCGCAGGCCACCAGAAGAACCAGCGCCGCAATCCACTGCAGCAATTTGAGGTGGTCCTTGTAATTGTCCTGCATGTTCTGGATACCGCCGCCGCCAGGCGTCAGCACCACGTGTGTACGGGGAAGCACCTTCTTTGCGCGTTCATCGGCGTATGTCTTGAGCGTCGCAAATTCCTGCTTGAGCAGCGTGCTGACCTTGGCCTGAAGCGCGGGGATGGAGG
>JBEKCW010000249.1:0-7891 GCA_050014675.1 Occallatibacter sp.
ATCCCAGAACTTGAGGTGCAGAATCTCGCTCTCGCGCGGCAAAAAATCGTACTCGATATCGAGCCGCTGCATGGTTTCAAGATGGCGGCGCAGAACGGCAGTCGAGATGAGCTCGGCGATTTCTGCGGTCTCGTTGCCGCCCTCCTCGATCTCATGCAGGGTGTGATAACGCAGCTTCTTGCGCGTTTCATTCTCTTCGGGCGTGCCGCTCGTGTACCACTGTGAAGTATTCGCGTACAGGTCCCAGCAGTAGTAATCAAATGGCTGGATTGTACTGACCGGCACAGGCGAAGACGCTGGCGCTGCCCCTGAAATTGCCGCGGCGCGTTTTTCGCAGTCCGCGATCAGCGCGCGAACCCGATCGACGCTCTTGCCTTCGAGATGCAGGAAGCCCACAACCACATCGGCAACCTGCACGCCGGTATTGTCGATGTAATTCTGCACGTCCACTTTATTCCCCGCCGCGCGCAGCAGGCGCACAAACGTGTCGCCGAGAATGGCATTGCGCAGATGGCCGATGTGCGCGGCTTTGTTGGGATTGATGCTGGTATGCTCCACCAGCACATGGTCCTGCGCGCCACCTGCGGTGGGGCCACTCTTCGGAGTAATAACCAGTTGCACTGCAGCCGCTCTGTCCAAACGCGCATTGATATAACCCGCCCCGGCCACTTCAAATCCCGCGAATCCCGCGACCGACCCTAAAGACGCCACAATCTCCTGCGCGATGATTTTGGGCGCTTTGCGCAGCGTGCGCGCCAGTTGCAGAGCGATAGGCGTGGCGATTTCGCCAAAGCGCAGGTCGGGGGGCGTTTCCAGCGGAATGCTCTCAATCTCGAGCGAGTATTTTGCTTTCAGGACCGCGCGAATGACGCTGCCGAGCCTTTGTTGCAATTCAAGATACACAGTCGAAGCGCCTCAAAAATCCTTGATTTTACAGGGTGATTTTATCACCTGCGATGGGCCAGACCGGCGCGCGCCAGGGCGCGCAAGCTCTCCTGCAAGAGCTGTGAGTTGAAGACGATAACGTAAAATGGAAGTAGATCGCCGATCCCGCTGCCTCTACTGTGGGCGCGAACGGAATGCGCCATCCATGACCCAATCCGGCTCCGATACAAAGCGTTTTTACCTCACCACGCCGATTTACTACGTGAACGCGCGGCCGCACCTGGGCCATGCCTACTCCACGATCGTGTGCGACGCCATTGCGCGGCGCAAGCGTGCACTCGGCATCGAAACCTGGTTCCTGACCGGCACCGACGAGCACGGGCAGAAGATTGAGCGCAGCGCCAAGCTGGCCGGGTGCACGCCGCAGGAGTTTGCGGACCGAATTGCCGGCGAGTTCCGCGGCCTGTGGGACAAACTGGGGATCACCTACGACGATTTCATCCGTACCACTGAACCTCGCCACGTGCGCGGTGTGCAACACCTGTTCGCCACGCTTCGCGATCGCGGCTACATCTACAAGGGCTCGTATACGGGCCAGTACTGCGTGAGCTGCGAAGAGTGGATCGAAGGGCCCCCGGGAACGGTCTGCCAAATTCACGGAACCGTGACCGAGACGGTCAGCGAAGAGAATTACTTCTTCAAGCTTTCGGCTTTTGAGAAAAAGCTGCTCGATTTCTACGAAGCAAATCCCGGCTTCATGGGGCCGGAGTCGACACGGCGCGAGGTCATTAGCTTTGTGCGCAGCGGGCTCAAGGATCTTTCTGTCAGCCGCACCACGTTCGACTGGGGTATTCCCGTGCCGGGCGATGAGAAACATGTGGTGTACGTGTGGCTCGACGCGTTGGCCAATTACATTACAGCTCTCGGTTATGGCTCCGATGACGACGCAAAATTCAACAAGTTCTGGCCGGTCGACATTCACCTCATCGGCAAAGAGATCAGCCGCTTCCACTGCGTTTATTGGCCGGCATTCCTGATGGCCGCGGGCATTCAGCCGCCGCGCTCGGTGCGCGCCAATGGCTGGCTCCTGTTCGATCAGAGCAAGATGTCGAAGTCGCGCGGGAACATTGTGCGCGCCGAGACTGTTCAAGCGGTGCTGGGCGCGGATGCGCTGCGGTACTTCCTGCTGCGCGAAATTCCCTTCGGGCAGGATGGCAACTTTACCTTCGACGCGCTGGTGCAGCGATTCAACGGCGACCTCGCCAACGGCTACGGCAACTTGGTGAGCCGCGTGGTGAATATGGTGCACAAATTCTTTGGCGGAGTGGTGCCTGAAGCTGGCGCTGAAACGCAAGCCGAAACAGCGCTACGTGCAAGCACCGAGGCCGCGATTGCGGCATTCGGGACTGCATTCGACGAGATGAATTTCTCTGACGCGCTGAAGGGTCTGTGGGCGATCGTTGCCGAGACTGACGGCTATCTGACGGCGAATGCACCTTGGAAGAAGCCCGCTGATCGCTCCGATGCCGATCATGGGGCGCTGCAGGCGCGCGTCCTCGCCACAGCGGCCGAGGCCATTCGCGTTATTACGGCGCTGGCGTATCCGGTGTTACCCGAGGCCGCATCCAAAGTGTGGCGGCAGTTGGGCCAGGGCGAGATTGCCGATGCTGCCAAAGATGCATTTTTGACCAAACTCGCGTGGGGTGGATTGAAAGCCGGTACCAGGCTGGGTGAGCCTGCGCCGCTCTTCCCTCGCGCGGAGAAGGACGCGGTGGAACGTATGCAGAACCTTGAAGACGAAAACAACAAGAGCGCCGTGGAAGCGGCCGGTGGCAAGGGCGAGACGGTTGCGCCAGGCCCGGCAACGGCGTCGCCGTCGGTGATGCCCATTGATACATCCAGCACCGCGGGTGCGGGCACGAACGATGCGTTGACGCAGACCTCGGTAGTTTCGAACGACCCCAGCAAGCCGCTAGATACGGCGAAGGTCCACGCTGTTCCCGCCGAGCATGCCAGCAGCCGGCTTGACGTTGCGGCCGCGGCTCCGGACGCGCCGAAAACGGAGGAACAGGGAACTCGCAAGCCCGAGGGCGTACATTCCTATCTCAAGCATCCTGAGCCAAAGCCGCAGTCGGCAGAGACTCCCGCTGCGAACGCACCAGTCGCGCCTGCCGCGCCCGTATCTGGCGAACCAGCGGCCGAAGAAAAGCAGCACATTACCATCGACGACTTTGCCAAGGTGGAGTTGCGCGTGGCGCAGGTGCTGGTAGCCGAGCGTATTCCCAAGGCCGACAAACTGTTGCGGCTTGAGGTTGATCTGGGCTACGAGAAGCGGCAAATCCTGGCGGGCATCGCCCAGTACTACGAGCCCGAAAAGCTCGTCGGGCGCAAGATTGTGATTGTGGCTAACCTGGCTCCGCGCAAGATGCGCGGCCTGGAGTCGAACGGCATGCTGCTGGCCGCGTCACTGCCTCCGGATGGTGCGCCCGTTCTCGCCGGCTTCCTTGAAGATGTGCCGCTTGGGGCGAGGCTGAAGTAGGGCAATGATCTCAAGCTATTGACTCGGAGCAAGGGGAGGCTTAATCATGCGACGGTTTGCGATAGCCTTGGTCTGCATCGTTCTGATGTCTGCTCCAAAAGTTCCGGCGCAGCAAGCGGGCTATTATCCGAGTGGGGGCGCTGATGAGGCACCGCAAGTTAGCTTGATAAAACTCATAGCAAATCCTCAAGCATATAACCACAAAATTGTACGGCTCATTGGCTATCTGCACTTGGAATTCGAAGGAAATGCGATCTATCTGCATCAAGATGACTTCGAACATGGGATATACGAGAACTCGATTTGGATCAATCTTCCAAAGGACATCTCCCAAGTTCAGATCAAAGCTGTCAATGACCACTATGTGATTTGCACAGCGCGATTCATAGCGAGCCAACACGGTCATATGGGAATGTTCAGCGGCGAATTGGAAGATGTAAGGCGTCTTGAAACTTGGCGTTAACAAACAAGTTGCTGCGAGCGTTCGCATCGTGGAGTAAGTTACCACCGTTTTGAGGTTCCGTTTTGCTCATCGATTCCCACGCCCATCTAGACAGCCCGCGCTACGCCGACGACCGCGAGGCCATGCTGGCGCGCGCTTTTGACGCCGGGGTTGGCGCGGTGCTGTCGATCGGCATTGGCGAAGGGCCGGCGGAGATGCACCAGGCCCTCGATCTTTGCCGCGAGTTCAACTCGAAGCGCGAGAACGGCGCCAAACTGCCGCGGTTGTTTGCCAGCGCAGGTGTCTATCCGCATTCCACGCCGGAGATCAACGACTCCGTGCTGGCTAAGCTCGACGCACTTCTAGCCGAGCCTGAAGTCATCGCCTGCGGCGAGATCGGCCTCGACTACTACCACGAGGGCGCGCCGCGGGTGGTGCAGAGGGCCATGCTCATCCGTCAGCTTGAAGTTGCGGCCGGGCGCAAACGACCGATCCTCATCCATTGCCGCGGAACCAACGAGTCGACCGACGCCTGGGCAGATCTTTTCGACGTCCTCTACGCACACTGGCGCTCCACAGGCCTGGGCGGCGTAATGCACTGCTTTGGCGCGGGCTGGGAAGAGGCGCGGCGTTCGCTCGACATGGGGTTCCTGTGTTCATTTGCTGGGAATGTCACCTACCCCAAGGCGCAACCGCTGCGCGACGTGGCGGCCAGAATGCCGCTGGACGGAGTGCTGGTTGAAACCGACGCCCCGTGGCTGGCTCCAGCGCCCAATCGCGGTCAGCGCAATGAGCCGGCAATGGTGGCCTTGACTGCCCAGGTCGTCGCCGCATCCTTGGCGGTGGGAGCCGGCGAACTGGCCGAAGCTACCACGGCAAACTTTTTCCGGCTGTTCCAGGTTGGGTAAGACGTGGGAAACTGAGAGTGGTAGTTCGCGGAGTCGAAAGACAAATGCAGGTCCTTCGACTGCGTCCGCTGCGGCGGACTTCGCTCAGGATGACTGCGCGCGAAGCAATTTTGGCAGCCGATATCGCAACACGGAAGAAACCCATATGGCACAAGACAACTCATTCGACATCGTCAGCAAGGTGGACATGCAAGAGGTCCGCAATGCTATCGACCAGGCGCTCAAGGAGATTCGCCAGCGCTTCGACCTCAAGGATTCGCACTCCGAGGTGAACATCGCCGAGGACGACAAGGAGATCCAACTCGCCTCTGCCAACGAGTACAAGCTCGAGGCGGTGAAAGACATCCTCGGCCAGAAATTGGTGAAACGAGGCGTCTCACTCAAGAATCTTACCTACGGCAAGGTTGAGCCCGCCGCGGGCTCGAGCGTCCGGCAAAAGATCATCCTGCAGCAGGGCATCCCGATTGAAAAGGCCAAAGAGATCGTGAAACTGGTCAAGGACTCAAAGAAGAAGGCGCAGGCCTCGATCCAGGGCGACACGGTGCGCATTTCAAGTAAGGACCGCGACGAGCTGCAATCGATTATTGCCATGTTGCGGGCCAAAGATATGGGCGTGGATTTACAATTCACCAACTATCGCACGAACTGAGTTTCTAGGGTGGCGTCCGGCAGGATATCCGGCCGCGCGATTGTGATCAGACGCTGCGTGAATGTCCGCGGCAAGGCAAATGGCCGTAGAATCGGAGAGTATTGAGCACATTCACCATAGCGTCGGCGCGGGAGATCTTTGAGCTGCTGCGGGAAGACCTTGTGGCGATCGAGCAGGAGCTCGGGCGCGACGCGGCCTCCAGCGTAAGCACCATTACCGAGATTGCCGAGTATCTGCGCGAGGGCGGCGGCAAGCGCATCAGGCCGTCGCTGTTGCTGCTGGCTGCGCACCAGTTTGGCTACCAGGGGCACAGCGCCATCAGGCTGGGCGCGGTGGTTGAAATGGTGCACACGGCCACGCTGGTGCACGACGACATTATCGATGGCGCCGACACACGCCGAGGGCGGCCATCGGCCAATACCACCTGGGGCAATGAGAAGTGCGTGCTGGCCGGCGACTGGCTTTACATGCAGGCCTTCAAGGTGGCGCTTGAAGAGAGAAACCTGCGCGTGCTCGACCTGCTTATCGGGCTTACGCAACAGATGGTCGAGGGCGAGCTGCTGCAGATTCAAAAGCTCGGCAAAGCCGTCTCTGAGGCCGAGTACTACGACCTCATCTTTCGCAAAACCGCATGTCTGTTCTCGGTTTCAATGCGGCTGGGTTCGGTGCTGGCCGGCGCTACTGAAGCTGAAGAAACCAGCCTGGCGACGTATGGCCGCGCGGTGGGCCTGGCCTTCCAGATTGTGGACGACGTGCTCGACTTGACCGCGACCGAAGAGGTGCTGGGCAAGCCGGTGGCCAGCGATCTGCGCGAGGGCAAGGCGACTCTGGCCGTGGTTCATGCCCACGATCACGGAACCGCCGTTGACCGTCGCGCCATTCAGCGCGTGCTCGACGACCGCAGCTTTGAGAACGTGAGCCGCCAGCAGATTCGCGAGATTCTTGAGCGCAACGGATCGGTGGAGTATGCCATGGCCGCGGCCGATCGCTATGCGGAGCAGTCGCGCCAGGCACTGGCGCCCTTGGCCGATAACGAGTTCAAGAGGGCCCTTTTGTGGGTTCCCGACTTTGTTGTGGCGCGGGAGAAATAAATGTCGCCACTCAAATCGGGAAGACAGCTTTGGACTGCGGTTGATGACTATTTTGGCAAACTGCTTGCGCCGCCTGACAAGTATCTTGAAGCAACCGTCAAAGCCAATCGCAAGGCCGGGCTTCCGGCCATCGATGTTTCGCCACTGCAAGGCCAACACCTTAACCTCCTCGTGCGCATGACGCAACCCAAACGCGTGCTTGAGATCGGCACGCTGGGCGGCTACTCCACCATCTGCATGGCGCGCGCGCTGCCGGTTGACGGGCGCATCGTAACGCTCGAGTTCAGCCCCCGGCACGCCGAGGTAGCGCGGAAGAACCTGAAAACTGCCGGGGTGCTCGATCGCGTTGACCTGCGCCTGGGCCCTGCATTGCAGCTTCTGCCCATGCTCGAAAGTGAGGGCGCCGGGCCCTTCGATTTCATCTTCATCGATGCCGACAAGCAATCGAACGCCGAGTATGTGAAGTGGGCGCTCAGGCTTTCGCGCGTGGGTACGACGATTGTGGTTGACAACGTGGTGCGCGACGGCAAGGTCGTCGATGGCAAGAGCAAAGATCCTGACATCGTTGGCACGCGGCACATGGCCGAACTCATCGCCAACGAGCCCCGGCTGAGCGCGACCGTGATGCAGAACGTGGGCTCGAAGGGGTACGACGGGTTTCTGCTGGCGGTTGTTGTGTCGTAGGGATCAGGGGTCAGGGAACAAGGGAGCAATGGAGCAAGAAAGACACTCCCGACGAGCCGTGAGTCGCAATTGAGCCCTGGTCCGCGTCCGTCCTATGCATTCTGCACACATTCCTCCTATTCATCCTGCACAATTGTTCCCTGATCGCAACCAAAAACGGCTGCCGGAGCTAGCGGATGACGGGCTGTTGCGTTATCCCATCCTTCCCGCACAATACGCGGGAAGGATGGGGCAACCATCGCAATCTATTTCGTCGGAGACCCTCCGGGTCCAATCTGTCGGACATCCGCCCGGTTTGTACCGCCCCCCGGCAGGTACCCCCCTCCCCCCTCCCCAGAACGAAGTTAAGTGGTTTGTTTTCAGCGGCCTGTACCTTTGATCTCTGGCTGTAACCCGTTGAAAACAAATGACTTGTTGCGTAAGATCCTCATAAATAAGGAGTTACGGATTCGGTTTGCAGTGGTTTTGACGCACCGTTCGGCGGTCCTGCGAAAGGTCCTGGGACGCCTGAGATGATTGTGCACTCAATGGATGAAATTACCTGCAAATCAGGGATGGAAAAATTACCTGCAAGCTATTGCCGCTGCATAGCGTATGGCTTGATATGCTGATTCTCCGCATGTTGGCGCCCTGTGTGAATCCGGCGAAGCCGGTGTGGTTTGTTCTGGACGAATTGGCCAGTTTGAACAAGCT
>JBEKCW010000250.1:0-11624 GCA_050014675.1 Occallatibacter sp.
ATAAGGCGTGAAGCGGGCGCAAGATCGTGATCGTGCCAGGGCCGCAACTCAAGCCCGGCGGGCAGGGTCAGCTCGGGTTGTTTCCATACTGCGCCGATCGGCTGCACCAGGAACAGTCGCCGGAAGATGCGGCAACCCACCTCGAGAAAGGTCGCGGCGTGGGTCCCCGAGGGATGGAGTAGAAGCTGGGATTCAATGCGGTCGATGTGCGGCGAGTTCACCAGCAGCTCCAGAAGATGGCGCAGCAGCCTTTCCTCAATGCCATGCACGGCTGCCAGCCCATGCGGGATTTGCTCGGCCGCAAAAACGTCGCCGACCACGGCCTTGCTTTCTTCGTAAACGCAGAAGACGTAGCCGGCCACGCGATCTGCATGAAAAGCGGCGTAGCCGGGCAGCATGTGGTTATCGAGATACTGCATCAGCAGCTGGGCTGAGGCGCGATAATCCCAGTGCAGGCGCCTCTTCCAAAGCTCGGCTTCCGAGTCCAGCACCGGGCGCAGCATCGCCGCTCCAAAGTGCCTCAGGTCGAGAATTTCAAATGAGGACGCGCCCAAATTACTGTCCTTCTCAGATGAATTTGCAGGCAGAGCCGCGGCCTGCCCACTGCCGTTTCCGTGCCTGCCAGATGCGAGCCTGAACATGTGACCGCCGTTAAAACGCGATGAATCCCGAAAATGCTCTCCGGCAACTGTGCCACGATTCCGGTACAAGTGCAACTTGGAGTGAAGCTTATCGCGCTCCGACGAGATATACTTCGAGGCCCTGTTCGGGCCACGAGAAGAGTTGCTCGTACTGGCGGCCCGCCAGGTAGTCCTCAAGCGCCTCTGGGGTGTGCAGGTCCACCCCGTTGCGGCCGGTCATGCGAGCCACCAGCAAATGCTGTTCGTCGGGCACGCCGGTGTCGTCGTAGTTCACAACTTCGCGATTGCGGTAGAACGACAGGCCGTACTCGGTTTCGCGGCGCACCCTGAAGACCGCAACGACGCCGTCCTGGGGCACAAAGTCGGCCAATCGATCGGCGAGCGGGCGCGCGGAGTACGACCGGTCGAGCAGGTTGATAACGTGCTTGGTTGCCGATATCTGCGGGATAAAAAAGAAGGGCCCCACTCCATAAAGGAAGAGCAGAAGCACCGCCAGCACGCCGGTGGTAGCCAGGCGCAGCCGCGCCACGCCAAAGCCGTGGGTCACGATAAGGATCAGCAGCGCCACGCCAATCGCGGCCAGTGCGGCAGGCACCACAATGTGCGCGGGCGGCATCTGGCGTCCGTGGACCACAAACCACGGCAGCGTGAACGCCGCCATGGTGGTGGCCGCGCACACAAATGCGTGGCCGCCCAGCACCCAGCGGTTAAGCCCGGGCTTGCGGCGCCGGAATAAATAGTCGCCAGTGAGAATGGCAATGGGCGGAATGGAGGGCAGAATATAGCCGGGCAGTTTGGATTGCGAAAACGAGAAGAAGACGATGGGAATGAGCGCCCAGATCACCAGGAACTCAGGAAACGCGTCCCCTGGCCGCTTGGCCGGCTTGAGGTTGCGCGTGTAGCGGAGCCGCCACTCCGCCGCCAGGGTCTGAATGCCATCAATCAGGGCTTTGACGGCAACCACGGTCCAGGGCATCATCGCCAGCAGCACCACCACCAGGTAGTACCAAAAGGGCTGTTGGTGCTGGTAGCGATCGGTGGCAAAGCGCTGAAGGTTGTGCTCCACGAAAAACTCGTGGAAAAACGTCGGGTTCTGGTGCTGCACCGCGATAAACCATGGCAGCACCATGGCGAAGTAGAGCACAATCCCCGGCCACCACAAGGTGCGATAGATAATCTTCCACTCGCGCCGCAGCGCTGCAAATGCCAGGATGATCGCTCCGGCCAGAAAAGGAGCGACGGGTCCTTTAGCAAGCGTAGCGAGGCCGGTAAAGAAATAAATATCGTAGAGCCAGAACTTTGAGTCGGTTTCGTACCATGCATACCAGCCCAGCAGCCCGATGGCCAGTGGCGCGGCCATCTGCATGTCGGTTGAAGCGCCCCGCGCAAATCCGATAATGCCCGCGCACGCAACGGTGATGAGCGCAGCGTCCAGGTGTCCGCCCGGCCTGAATCGTCGCATATGCAGGTAGATGAGCCCCACCATCACGAAAGCGAAGGTGGTCGAGGGCAGCCGCGCGCACCAGTCGTGCACGCCAAAGTCCTGAAAGATAAACATCGCGCGCCAATAGTAGAGCGCGGGTTTTTCAAGCCACGGCCGGCCGTAAAGGTAGGGAGTTACACAGGCGCTGAGGCGGTCTTTGAGCGTGTGCGCAGAGTCGAAGCGCACCAGCATCTCATGGGAGATCTGCGCGTAGCGCGGCTCGTCGGCGCCCACCAGGCCAAGGCCCGCGCCGCCGAAAATCGGCACGACACCATAAAGCAGAAAGAAGACAGTAAAGCCGAGAAAGACGCCGATCTCGGCGACGGTCGGCCATTTAGGCGGGCGCGGGCGCCATCGAGGTTTGGAATCCAGGGCAGAATCAGCCGATCCAGTTTCCATTCCTTCAATTCTCCCTCAGGAGAGCAAAGCAGATTTCCCCATTCGTCATTCCCGCGTCCATGCCAATGCTGCATCCCGTTCAGATCCGGCCAGATCGCGCCCGATGGCGGCAGGGTCAAGGCTAACAGATCGGGTCGCCTTACATTTCAAAAGCTGCGTCACTTTTGAAAATGTCTAAGTTCGCCCCGCATTTCGCCACGTAGCTCGCCCAGTATTTCATCGATGGCCCGTTCCATCGGCCCCGCCAGCGTGCAGCCGGCCGAGTTTTCATGGCCGCCTCCGCCCAGTCGTTCCGCAATCGCCGCCACATTCACCTTTCCCTTGCCACGCAAACTCAGCCGCACCGTGCCGTCGCTCAATCCCCGCAAAAACACCGCGGCCTCAATGCCCGCAATTCCGATGGCCGCATTCACAATGCCCTCGGTATCCTCGTCGTTCGCGTTGGCGCGCTCAATGTCCTCATCGGTAATCCACAGCCAGGCCAATTCCGCTTCGCAGTGCAGAGTGTTCAGCGCCGCCCCCATCAATTTCACCTTGGCAAGCGGGATGGAAAAATAAATGTCGCGCGCAATCTTTCCCGCATCCGCTCCGGCCTCAACCAGGTCGCGGGCCAGTGCAAACGTGCTCCCCCGCAGGGAGCCGTAACAGAATCCGCCGGTATCGGTCAGCACCGTGGTATAGAGGCAGGTAGCCATTTCCTTGGTGATGGTTACGCCGGCAGCCTTTGCAAACCGGTACACCATCTCGCCCACGCTCACCGCGTCGCAGTCAATCCAGTTCAGCTGCGCGTAAGGTTGGGCCGTAATGTGGTGATCGATATTGATGAGCAGAAACTGCTCAAGCCCCTCCAGGCGGGCGCGCACTATGCCATCGCATTCAAGCAGAATCACGGCATCGTAAGGTCCCTCCACCCGCATGGCTGTGCGCAGGGCGTCGGCGCCGGGCAACTGTCGGTAAATTGCTGGAACGTGATCTGCCGTTACCATGTCGGCGCGCTTGCCCAGTTGGCCGAGCAGTTCGGCGAACGCCAGCATGCTGCCTACGGCATCGCCATCGGGCCGCGAATGCGACACCACCAGAAACCGCTCACCTTTGCGAATAACGCGCAGAATCTCCTCGACCGCGCCGTCAGTACCCGGCTGGCACGCCGTCTGGTTTTCCGCTGCTGGCTGCACTTCCGTATTGTGGGGGAGATGGCTCATTGAATTTCGCTTATTATGGTTCGCTGAATCTGGGTCAGGCTATTCGGCGGGTGCGCTCTCGGCCGCGGCCCCACTGCTCGATACCTGCTGCTCCTGTCCAGACTCTCCTTCAGCTGGTGGCGCACGTAGCCCTTCGCCGCTTCAAGCCCCGCAATGGTCTGCTTCTCCGCCTTGTCCATATCTGCGGCGTTCGAGTCCACCACCACGTAGATTCGCGCCGACTTCGCGCCCGGGTTCAACGCCACTTCGCTGATGTGGCACAGATCGATGCGGGGGTCTGAAAGCTCACCCTCGATCATGGCGCCAATCTCTTCTTTCAGCGTTTCCGCCACCCGGTCCTGATGATGTTTTCGTGCTCGATGCTCCGGCATGGCGTCCTCCTGTGTCTCGCGGGGCTCTCAGCTTGAAAACCGCCCTGCGGTAAACCACTAAGGATACCAGAAAGCCGCCGAACCAATGGGGCGAGGGCGGGATGAGAAAACCTCACGCCCCGAACTGGCGCAGATGATGATCCAGGTGCTTGTACATCAGGATTCCCCACTCGTCAGCGCTGAGCGGACCGAAGAACGCATGCGGATGACTGGTGCAGCCAGCCGGACCAGCAGCGGCAATGCGATCGATAAGGCTGCCTAGGCGCGCATGCTCCGCTGCGAAGTCACCGTCGTTTTCCACCACCAGCTCTTTTGAAGTAGGCGAGTTGCGCATCATCGGCTTGTCGTCGCGCAGGGCCGCGCGCCTGATGACGCCACCAATGATGCGGCCAATCAGCACACGCGGAGGCCGAATTTCCCCCGCGGCCATCTCAAGCCCTTTTGAGCAGTGGGCCAGCATCTGCGCCGGACTCATTTTGCCCCACTGCCTAGCGCAGCCAGGCTGTAACCCCGCAAGCCGCCGCTGGAGTTCGTCCACGCAGGCCGCGTCGAACACCGTCTTCATGCCACGACCTCGTCTTTGCCATACCATCGGTAAGTGCGCTTTCGGCCCCCCCAGCCCGGCCGCCCTATCCTCGCGACATCTTTGCTTTTGTCGCAAGGGTGGGAAACCGCGAACCTCAATAGTCAGGTTTGTTTCTTGGCGTACCGCAGCTCGCGCCCCGCTCAACTCTTACCAGCCTGCTCCAGCGCGGCAATGTCCAGCTTCTTCATGGTCATCATCGCCTCCATCGCCTTCTTGTTCCCCACCAGTTCGCGTATATTCGCCGGTACTACCTGCCAGCTCAGGCCAAACTTATCGCAGAGCCAGCCGCATGCCACTTCACCGCCGCCCTCGGTCAGCCGCGCCCAGTAGTAGTCGATTTCCTCTTGCGACTCACATCGGATGAAAAACGAAACCGCCGGGTTGAATTTGTATTGAGGGCCGCCGTTAAGGGCCGTGAAAGGAACGCCGTCGAGCTCAAAGCCGAGGGTGAGGATCGATCCCGGCTCTCCCGGCGCCGGACCGGGGTTGCGCAATTCGGTGATGCGCCGTGAGTTCTTGAAGATTGAGCAATAGAACTCAACAGCCTCTTCGGCGTTCTGGTCAAACCATAGAAACGGAGTAATGCGCGGGGAAGCGTGCAGGTTACTCATGTAAATTTCCTTTGCGTGAAATTGAACCGGCCAGCTCAGAAAAGCATTCCCGGCCAATGAGAATTATGTATCATCTTGAACTTGCAGGATGCACGCATTGATTCCGCAGTTCAAAAACCAATCGAGCCACACCAAACCTTGCCACTGGAGGAGAAAAACCGTGAAGGTAAACACCTATCTCAACTTCCCCGGCAATTGTGCTGAAGCTCTAGACTTTTACGAGCAGCACCTTGGCGCGAAGATCCTGGCGAAAATGACATTCGCCAGCATGAGCTCCACAGGCGCCCCGCAGAATTTGCCGCCCGGCCTCAATCCAGACGGCATCATGCATGCGCGATTCACGCTGGGCGACACCACAGTGATGGCCAGCGACGGGCCCAACGTTGAGCCCATGCGCAGCGCCTATATCTCACTCAGCGTCGACAGCAATGAAGAAGCCGAGCGCATCTACAACGCGCTGACCGATGGCGGGCAGGTGTTTATGCCCATGGGCGAGCAATTTTTCGCACATCGCTTCGGCCAGCTCCGCGACAAGTTCGGCATCAACTGGATGGTGCTGCACGAGAAGCCCATGCACTAAAGACAGGGAGCAAGGGAACAAGATAGACAGGGTTGGGAGCCAGGGGGTTAGCGAGCGGGCGAACGTCCTAACGGAGGGAGCAGAGGCCTTCAGGCCCGGGCCCTTTTCTCTTTTCTCTTACCTCTGCCCACCGCTCACCGTTGACCATCTTCAACGTAATCCCAGAAAGAGTCGGCCAGCTCCGCGCCCAGTTCGTTGGTCATGCGCCGGGCAGCGCGTTCCACTTCTTCAATAAGCTGGTGCAGGTAAGAGCGCGAGCCTGAGATCGCGGCCACGCCGATAGTCGCGGACTGCCACGTCACAGCCTCGTCGAGTTCCGCTACAGAAACGTTGAATCCCTGGCGAAGCTGGTCCTTGAGCGAGCGCACCACCTGTCGCCGGTCCTTGAGCGACTGCGCGTGCTCGATTCTCAACTCGAGAGTAAGTTGCGCTACTGGCATAACTTCGGTTGGAAGATCACCGACAGTGTAAGCCCGTTTGCAACCACTCGCGCCGGAATTTTTCTCGGGCACAGAGTATTTGCCCCAAGCGGGTGGCGCACCCTGTTCTTCCCAGCCTTGGTGTCACCACTACAGAGGGGCAACTCGATGTACGACTTTCCTGGATAGGCCTAGTCGAACTGGGTCTGCTCAGCTGGAGGTCCGATGGCGACGTCGTCGTGTTTCGGCTCCTCGGGCTTGGCGGGCTCGGCCGGCTTTTCGTGCTCGGGTTCCTTCTTCTCCTGGGGTTCGTCGCCCTGCACCTTCACCTTGATATGAGCGGTGACCTCGCGGTGCAGGCGCACTGGCACGGTGAACTCGCCGATGCTCTTGAGGGGGTCGCCAAGCTGAATCTTGCGGCGATCCACTTCGAGACCCTGAGCGGTAAGCTCAGCGGCAATATCGGCTGAAGTCACCGATCCAAACAGGTGGCCGGCTTCGCCGACTTTGCGGGTAAAGCTGAGCGCGACGGCATCGAGCTTGACGGCAAATTCTTCTGCCTTGGCCTTTTCGCCGGCAGAACGCCGAGTCGCGGAGGCCTTCATCTGCTCGATAACGGCCTTGTTGGTTTCAGTGGCCTGCATGGCCAGCTTGCGAGGCAGCAGGTAGTTGCGCGCGTAGCCGTCGGCGACCTTCACGACTTCGCCGCGAAAGCCCAGATTGGCTACGTCTTCCTTCAAAATCACTTCCATGAGAAACTCTCCAAAACCGCGGGCGTTGCACGCTTAGCGCGGGCAACGAGACAGCGGCAAATCAAGATTAGTGCCGGGTGGCAAAGGGCAGCAGAGCGATGTTGCGCGCCTGCTTGATGGCGCGGGTAAGGCGCCGCTGGTGCGTGGTGCAAACGCCGGTCAGACGCCGGGGAACAATTTTGCCACGCTCGGCGACAAATCCCTGGAGCAAACGCACGTCGCGGTACGGGATGGCGTCGATCTTCTCGGTGCAGAACTTGCAGACCTTCTTGCGGCGGAAGAATTTGCCGCGGTTTCCAGGTCCACCGCCAGGCCTGCGATCCCCACGCGGAGGGCCGCCCGGTCCGGATTGTTGACTCGATGGCGCGCCGCTCTCGGGCGCCTTGGCTTGTGTTTCTTCAGGCATAGTGTTTCCTCTTCAATCGCTTGGTTCCGGCACCGCCGGAGAATGTTATTGAGGGATCAGGTTTCAGGGATAACGAGTAGGCTTCTTGCCGTTCCCTCGCTCCCTTGCTCCCTCGCTCCCTGTTTTTACGCGCTGGCCTGCACCGGCTCGGCTTCAGCAGCAGCCGGCTCGGCCGCAACGGGCGCTGGCGCAGGTGTGGGCGCGGGTGTTGGCGCTGGCGCCTGGGCTGGCTCGGCGCTGAGCTTGCGGTGCGCATTGCGCAATGCCTTCACCTTGGCCAGACGCTTTTCTTCCTCGTCCATGCGGACGGTGATGAACTTGATCACCGGCTCGGTGACGCGCAGACGGCGCTCGAGTTCGAGCACCACCGCGCCGTTGGCTTCAATGGTCAGCAGCACGTAGTTTCCATCGTTGAACCTGCGCACCATGTAGGCCAGCTTGCGGCGGCCCATCTTCTCTGCCGTCCTAACCGCGCCGCCGCCATTGGTGACGGTGGTGGTAAAGCCGGCAATCAGCTTGTCAGTGTCCTCATCGGACACGTCGGGCCGAACGATAAACATTACTTCATACAAACGCGACATCAGCATTCCTTTTCCGCGAAGGCCCGTTGCCTCCGCATGTACCTATGAGCTTTCAGCTCTCAGCTTTTAGTTCCCGCTCCCTGTTGCCTGTTCTCTACTCACTGTCTTTCCGATTGAACTCATTCATTGCCGGTGCTGGACCTTGCGCTACGATCATCCGTGTGGCGTTCGCCACTTTGTCCAGAACCTCGTCAAAAATTGCCAGGTCTGCTTTCCTCATTGGCGAAAGCAGATAATCCCTGCCCGGCCGCTTTCCTGCACCGGCGGCTAACGCCTCCGGTGGCAGATTGAGTCCAACCCCGATCCGCAGCCTCAACCACTCCTGGCTGCCCAAAGCCTCAGTCACGCTGCGAGCTCCGTTATGGCCCGCCGGCGAACCGCGTTCCCTTATTTTGAAGGTCCCCAGAACGAAATCTAGCTCGTCGTAAATCACGAGCAGATCGCGCTGCGGGTCTGCTTCAAACTCCCGAACCAAAGCGGCAACTGCAGCGCCGCTCAGGTTCATGAATGTCTCCGGCTTGGCCAGGACCACTTCGCGCCCCGCCATGCGGCAGGTTGCGGTAACGGCCCGGCAGCGCCGGTTCTGCACCACAACGCCCTCTTGCTCGGCGATGCGGTCGATTGCCATGAACCCTGCATTATGCGGGGTCCACAAATAGTCCGGCCCGGGATTGCCGAGACCCACAACCAGAAACGGGCCGCGCCGGGCTCCCGCTGCGGTTTCTCCGGCCACCAATTTCTGAGGGCCGGAGATCGTGGACTCGCTTGCTTCAGGCAAGGCTTACTTCTTCGCCTCAGGCTTTTTGGCTGCAGCTGGTTCGGCCGCGTCCGTTTTGCCCTTCTTGGCCACTTCAGGTTCAGTCGGCGCAGCAGCGTCAGTTGCCACTGCAGCCTCGCCTTCGGGAGTTGCCGCCACTTCTTCGCGAATCGTAACCACGTGCGCAACGGTCGCATCGGGGGGATTCAGGTACTTGATCTTGTCAGACTGCGGAAGGCCGCTCACGCGCAACACCGCGTACAGCGCCATCCCGCTCACATCCACATCGATGTGGCCGGGAATGTCGGCAGGCAGGCACTCGATTTCGACTTCGCGCATCACCTGGTCCAGGATGCCGCCTTCAGACTTGACGCCCGAAGGAATGCCCAGCAGCTTGACGCGCACGCTCACGCGCAAAACCTTGTCGAGCGCAATGCGCTTCATGTCGATGTGAATCAGCTTGTCCTTGATGGGCTCGCGCTGCCAGTCGACGATCATCGCTTTGGCAGCCGGCGTTCCGGCAACTTCGACATCGAAGATGGTGTTGTGGCCGGCCTCGGAAAAGAGGATTCGGCTAATCTGCTTGGGATCGACCTCGACGGCGACCGGTTCGTGCCCGGAGCCATAAAGCACTGCAGGAATCTTGCCCGCCACACGCACACGGCGCGCGGCGTTCTTGGTGAATCTGCCCTCACGGGGCTTTGCTACAACAATTTCAGACATTTCAATCTCTCGTTTCCTTCGGGCACGGAAGAACAGCTCTTAGCTGCTAGCCGCATATTGCCGATTTCGATCTGAATCGCCCGCTCCCTTTGTGAAAAGCAGCTACCGGCTTATAGCCTCTAGCTACTTGTTGCTGTTGCGTTCCGAATCAAGTTACTTCGCGATCCGAAATCGTTGCTTGTTCCTCCGCTCAAATGCGAAGGCCAATCTTTAAACTTCACCAGCTAGCAGCTAGAAGCTGGTAACTAGCGGCTGCGTTCAGTTAAACAGCGTACTCACGCTGGTTTCCATATGGATGCTCTCAATAGCTGCGCCCAGCAGGCCGGCGACGGAGAGCACCTTGATCTTCGATAACTTCTGCGCCTGTTCGCGCAAGGGAATTGTGTCGGTTAGCACCAGTTGCTCCAGCCGCGAGCTGGCGATGCGGTCAATGGCTGGGCCCGAAAGCACTCCATGGCTGGCGCATGCGTGCACTGCGGTGGCTCCGGCTTCGAGAAGCGCGTCCACCGTCTTCACCAGGGTGCCGGCGGTATCGATAATATCGTCGATGATGAGGCAGGTTCTGCCCTTCACTTCGCCAACCACGTGCATTACTTCGGCCACATTCATGTCGGTACGGCGCTTGTCCACAATGGCCAGCGGCGCTCCCATTTTCTGCGCGAAGAATCGTGCCCGCTCCACGCCGCCAGGATCCGGCGAAATGACCATCAAATTGGGAAGGTTCATTTCGCGGAAGTAGCTCACCAGAACCGGGCTGGCGTAAAGATGATCGACGGGGATGTTGAAGAAGCCCTGAATCTGGGCTGCGTGCAGATCGACGAACAGCGCGCGGTTGGCGCCGGCCGTGGTCAGCAGGTCGGCGATCAGTTTGGCGCTGATGGCCACGCGCGGGCGGTCTTTGCGATCCTGGCGGGCGTAGCCGTAGTAGGGCATCACCACCGTGATCCTGGCCGCTGAGGCCCGCTTGAGCGCATCGATCATCACCAATAACTCCACCAGGTGCTGGTCCACCGGATAACAGGTGGGCTGCACCACAAACACATCCACGCCGCGCACATTCTCGAGCAGTTGGAAAAATACTTCTCCGTCGGCGAAGCGCTGCAGTTTGGTGTCGCCGACTTTCACGCCGATATGCTCGCCGATCTTGCGGGCAAGCTCAGGATTCGCCGTGCCTGAGAACAGTCTGAACCGCCTGTCATCGGCCAGGGTGCGCAACTTCTTGCGCTCAGGCGCCGGAGCCTTTGCAGGATCCTTCGCTTTTGCGCCGTCGCCCGATCCAGCCTTCGGTTGCTCTTTGCCGCCCTCCGACTTGTCGGGACTCGGCTCTTCTGCCCGGTTGTCTTCCAATGCCGTCAACGTTCCTATCGCCATTTTGAAAAGCACCTCCAAGCTGGTTTGCTTTGGCTGCGTTTCTTAATTCCGAGCTTCTAGCTTCTAGCCACTAGCTTCTAGCTCGTTCGTACTGGAACCGACAAGGTCGGCTCTCCGACGGAAAAGCTAGGAGCTAGAAGCTAGCAGCTAATAGCTGTTTTCTGGCTGGGCGACCAGGATTCGAACCTGGATAAATGCCTCCAAAGGGCATTGTCCTACCATTGAACGATCGCCCAATTACCGGCGCGCGCTCTCGAAAAAGCCCCTCTGCGAACGCCCCAACCGCTTCCGGCCTTCTCCTCTTCGGCAAAAGACCGCTGCACCGGATTAGGAATTGGAGCAGGAGGAGTTGATATCGCTAAGTGCCGTTTTCCTTAAGAAAACGGCACCCTGCACGCTTTCAAACCCTTTACGCAAATTCCTGATCCGGTCTCTACAGCCGTCCGCGAGTTTCTCCTCCTCGACAAACGACTGTCAATCCACTTGTTCGCTGAGCATCTGCCGCCAGTAACCGGTCCGCGGCAAGGTGCGGGTCAATTCGTTCCGCACACCCATCTCGCTTAATCGCCGGCAGGCTGCCTCAGCAAGCTCACGGGTCAGGTACAACCCGTAAAGCGCCGAACCGGACCCCGACAACGAGGCGTAGAGGGCTGCCTCCGGCGTGCCTTCAGCCGCAAGACTGCGCTTGATTTCGCTTAGGAAGGGATGCTGGGGGAAGACAACTCGTTCGAAGTCGTTCTCA
>JBEKCW010000251.1:0-7856 GCA_050014675.1 Occallatibacter sp.
GTCATAGCCGCCTTCAGGCCCTTTCCGCTCACGTCGCCCAACACGATAAAAGCCGAGGGCCTTTCAGGACCTTCCGTGTTTTCAATCGGGAGAATCTGGAAGAAGTCGCCGCCAACTTCCTGCGCAGGCAGATAGGCGCTATCGATGCGAAGGCCGGGGATTGCAGGCAACTCATCGGGAATCAGAATCTGCTGCACGCTGCGCGCTGCGGCCATCTCCTGCTCGACAATGCGGTTGCGATCCTGAATGCGGCGCAGGCGAAACGTCATGGCGATCAGCATGACGACAGCGAACAGCAGCCACGCCACGGGCCGCAGGTCGAAATCGAGATCGCCCCAATGAATGGTTTGAACAATGCGATTCGAGAACGTCCACCCCGCCTGCCAGTATCCCTCCACAACAGTGAGAAACAGAACGGCGCCGCCGATCCAGCGCATCTCAGCAAGTTTGCTCCTGAAGCACATGGGAACCAGAAGCAACATCGTGAAAGTTGCGAGCAAAACTGAGACGCCATAGGCGTGGAGCAGGAACGGGCCGATCACCGTGACGAGCGGAGTCGATCCGCGATAAACAGACGGAACCAGCAAGAGCAGATTCAGAAATGAAAGACCGCCAACAATTTCGAGCAAACGAAAGACTCTTGGAACAGGCCGCCCCAGAAACGAGAATACGAACTCCACGATGATTGCGGTTTGGATGCCGTTCCCGACGTAGTAGTCGAAGATGCCGACCCAGGACGGCATGCCAATGGTTACAACGGCGGCGAATTCGCCCACCCGGAACCCGAACAGCAGGGTAAGCAGCGCTCCGAGCCAGAAGTATTCGCGCAACCTTGTGTTGACTGAAAACAGCAAGAAAAACACCAGCCCAATGCAGCCCATCAGGGCAAAGCAAACATAGTGCTGCCAGTTGGCTCGCAGGTGGGCCAGAGTGTCTTCGTCAATAATCTGCTGGGTCTGGCTGAGCGGCGCAATAGTGGGATTCAAGCCCTGAACCGGCAGGAAAGAATGAACCTGAAGCGCGCGAATCGCTATGGTCAGTCTTCCATCGGCAGGCATCCCGGCCGGCAACTGCAACACGATGCGCGAATCCTGAGGTCCCTTGTAGTTTCCGAAACTGCCTGCACCGCCAATGAGTTGGCCGTTGACGAAGACTTGATAAACCGGCTCTTCACCCTGGACGATCAAGCCAAGCGGCTGCGAACGGAGCAGATCGGGTGGGAGGGTGACTTCAATTCGCCGCCATTCAATTCCATACCTTGAAACATCTTGACCGAATTTCCGCACGGTGCACCCGGTCGCGTCAACCGCGGCGCAGCGCGGGTCATCGCCGATGTGCAACTGCCATTGATCGAGTGGCAACCGCAAAAGGTCCGGCTGCTGGGCATGACCCAGTGTCAAACATGCAAACAGAACAAGACCCTGCAGGCAAATGCCGTACAACCAGCGGGGAAGCATGCGGCAAGCATATCCTGACCCGCCCGGATCGGAATAGCTGAAAACGCAACAAGCGGCTTTGGAGCCAGCGGGTTGGCAGCCAACCTGTCACACGGCGACCCCTGATCCCTGTTCCCTGATCCCTGTATTTGGGGGTGGACATCATGGTTCCCCCTCGCCGCTTTTGCCCGAATTCCACTTCAGGGCCGGGGATAATGATTACTGCTCTGCTTTTGTGGCGCTGCCACAGAGACTACCGCGTAAGTGCGTTTTGCGGCCAACCCCCATCATGAAGCCGACTCGCATCGTTCTCGAGCCCACACGCAGCCGCCCGGTAAACATCTTTCTTGGGCTATTGCTTCTGCTGGTCTCCGCGCTCCTGTTTCTCTCGTTGGCCACCTGGCGCGCTGCTGACCCATCGCTGAACACCTCCGCAGACCCCGCCACAACGCACTTGGCTCGCAACTGGATCGGCCTCTTCGGCGCGCTCATCAGCGACCTTATGTTGCAGGTCCTCGGCGTCACCAGCTTCCTCATCCCCATGTGGATCGGCGGCCTGGGCTGGACCTGGATGCGCTCCCGCTCAGGCGGCTCGCCCATCCTGCGCTGGATCGGCACCCTTTTCGCCCTCACCTTCATTCCCACCGTCTTTGCGCTGCTGCCATGGCACTGGCACTGGATGCACCTGGTTCCCGTCGAAGGCGTGGTTGGCAAGCTCATGGCCGGAATGCTGGTTGGCTATCTCAATATCCAGGGCGCGTGGGTTGTGTCTGCGGTCCTCGCCGCCATCGGCCTGTATTTTGCCACTGCTATCAGCTTCTGGGCGTTCAAAGAATTCTTTGAAGAGCGCTGGATCCACGTCGTGAGCTGGTACGAGCGCTGGCGTAACTGGCGCCTGGACCGAGCAGAAGCCCGTGCTGACGCCCGCGCCGAAGCCGCCGCCGAACGCGAGTCTGAAGAATCAGAACCCGAAGCAGAAGTCGAACCAGTCGTGCAGACCGCCTCGCACAAGGCTGGCTTCTTCGCCGCACTCTTCCGTCGCCGCCGCGAACCTGAAGCCGACCCCATCGACGAGATTCCCGCCTTCAAGCGTGCCCCGATGCTTCGCGACGAAGATGAACCTGCCGTGATCGAGCCGCGCCGCCCCAGCATCTGGGAACGCGCCGATGACCGCGAAGCCCCCGCCCCCGTGGCCGAAAACTGGACCGAGATTCCCGCTGCTCGCAGCGCCGTTCCGCAGCCGGTTGATGTCGCGCCCCTGCGGGTTGTCCCTTCATTTGTGCCGCGTCCAGCGCAGGCCGCTCGCGTACCCGATGCTCCGCCCGCCCCCCGGCACTCTCCATCGCTGGGTTTCGATCCCGCGCCCGCACCGCCCGCGTCCCAGCCGCGAGCCACGGGCGAAATCGCCATCCACGAACGCGCCGACGCCGAAGTCCGCACCGCAACCGTTGCGCCCAAAAACGTAAGCGGATTCAAGCTGCCGCCTTCCACGCTGCTCAACACCGGCGAGGGCCCGCAGTCCATCCGCGAAGAAGAACTGCGCGAAGAAGCCCGCGTGTTGGTCGAAAAATGTGCTGAGTTCGATGTGCGCGGTCAGGTGGTGCAAATCAATCCCGGCCCCATGGTCACGACGTATGAGTTCAAGCCAGAGGCAGGCGTCAAATATTCGCGCGTCACCAGCCTCGCAGACGATCTGTGCCTCGCCATGCGCGCCGAAAGCATTTTGATCGAACGGATGCCCGGCAAGAGCACCGTCGGCATCCAGGTGCCTAATCACGAGCGTGAAACCATCCATCTGCGCGACGTGATCGAGAGCGAGAATTTTGGGAAGGCCAAGTCGCGTCTTACCCTCGCCATGGGCAAAGACATCAACGGCCGCATCGTTACGGCCGATCTGGCCTCAATGCCGCACGTGTTGATCGCCGGCTCAACCGGATCGGGCAAGTCAGTTGCAATTAATGCCATGATCATGAGCCTGCTCTATCGCACCACGCCAGCCCAGGTGCGGCTCATCCTGGTCGATCCCAAACGCGTTGAGCTGGGCATGTACGAGGGCGTTCCGCATCTCTTTACGCCTATCATTACGGAGCCCAAGCTGGCAGCCAATGCGCTTCGAAATGCTGTCCGCGAAATGGAGCGCCGCCTCAAACTGCTGGCCAGCCGCAGCGTGCGCCACATTGACCAGTACAACAAGTTATTTGAAGGCTCCATGCCTTCGCTCTTCGACGACGGCGAGGAGGAATCGCCTCTGCCTTACATCGTCATCATTATCGACGAGCTGGCCGACCTGATGATGCTCGACCGCGCCAATGTTGAAGAATCCATCACACGCCTGGCGCAGATGGCCCGCGCCGTCGGCATTCATCTCATCCTGGCCACACAGCGGCCCTCAGTCGATGTCATCACCGGGCTCATCAAGGCCAACGTGCCTACGCGCATGAGCTTCAGGTTGGCGACGAAAGTCGACTCGCGCACCATTCTCGATACCAACGGGGCTGAGGCGCTGCTCGGCCGCGGCGATATGCTCTTTCTGCCGCCGGGCACCAGCCGCCTGATGCGACTGCACGCGCCCTATGTAAGCGAGAAGGAAACGGCCGCTGTGGTCCAGTTCTGGAAGGAACAGGGCCAGGCCGAATACGTCGAAGGCTTCCTGGAATCACCCAAGGACGAGCGCACCGCAATGGAAGGCGAAAATGGCGAGGCCAGCGACGACGATCCCATGTTCGACGATGCCGTTCGACTCGTCTTCGAATTCGGTAAAGCTTCAACGTCGCTCCTGCAGCGGCGTCTGCGCGTCGGCTACGGCCGCGCAGCGCATTTAATCGACCTGATGGAGCGCGACGGCCTCGTCGGCCCCTCCGACGGATCGCGCCCCCGCGAGCTGCTCAAAGCCCCCGGCTGGCTGCACGAGATCTCCGCAGTCAACGAGTAGAATTAGGGGTCAACGATGACTCCCGCGGAGACCTCAATGAGCGACGATACACACGGGATCAAATCAACCAGCGAGAAGGTCATTACCAGCGCCGTGCTGTCTGGCTTACTGTGTACCGTTATCTGGGCAGCCGCGCACCATTCTGGCGAAATCTGGGTCTGGATCTTTGCGTCGGGGCTTGCTATCGGGGCTGCGGTGCCGTGGTTCCCCCGCAATGGCAAAATGCGATGGGAACTGCACGGGGACAGCCTCGCGCTTACATTGGTTGGATTTATTCTCTCGATTATTTGTCGTTAGTTCCCCGACCCGGCCGCGAGAATTCTCCGCATCAATTGCGTTCTTACAATCGTCTAATTGTCTGGGCTGCCATATTGGGCGCCTTTGCGCTATCCTGCTTCGTTCCGGCATTTTCATATCAAAAGGGCCGATTCCCCTTGAATCACATCCCCAAGAACCCGGCCGTTTACTCCTACTACACCATGCGCAGGGCCGTCGGTGTGACAGCGCTGTCGCTCCCAATCGTTCTCGCCTTGGGCTCTTTCGTTCTCTCGCTCGCCGGGCCCGCGCACGCGCTGCCGCATCCGCTGCTCGAGCGCTCAATCAGCGACTACTACCACACGCCTATGCGCAACTACCTGGTGGGCAGCCTCTTCGCCATCGCCGCGTTTCTCATCTGTACCCGGGGCTACGACCTGCGCGACGAAATCACCGGCTACGTGGCTGGAGGATTGGCTCTCGTCGTTGCTCTGGTCCCCTCTGTGAATCCGCATCACAACCTCCACAATCGGTTTCATGATGACCTTGGCCGCGTACACCTGGTGGCTGCCGCGCTCATGTTTTTTGTGCTCGCGTACTTCTGCCTGGTGCTCTTCCGCAAGACCTCGCCGCATACCACGCTCACCCGTCGCAAACGTCGCCGCAACAGCGTCTTCCTGGCCTGCGGCGTGTTGATGATTGCCTGCATGTCCGTAATGCTTTCGCTCACCGTCAAATCCGTTCAGGCAAAGTTATGGCCTACGGGAATTCTCTTCTGGTGTGAGTCGCTTGCGCTCTTTGCGTTCGGTATAGCATGGCTGGTGAAGGGCGAGGTCTTTCTTCGCGACAGGGCGCAGAATCATGTCCAGCACGACCACGTCCCGGAAGGCCATGTTCAGGTCTCCTGATGGCTGCCCGGGTGTCCCGCTTATCCTTCTGGCAGCTTCAACTTCGGTCCACTCTACCGTGTGCTATACTTCGTCCGGAAAGCGTTTTCTCCAATTCTTTGTGCCTGTGTTTCCCTCGTTTTCAAGGCCCGGGAAACGCGTGGACAGCGGCGTCGACTGTCTCGTTTTTCCGACTCCGTCGGCTCCTTGACAGATGCTGGACTAAAGCAATTTACTTAAGGGCGACCATCGGAACCCTCCGCTGACGGATTTGCGCCTCAAAAGGTGACGTTCATGTTCGGTTTCAACCCGGCTTCCATTGCAGTCTCTTACGGCCATCTGCCGCCCCTTCTTGCCGTCTCTGTGGAGCCGCTGGTGCGGTTGCGTGTGCTCGATATCGCGATTATCGCCATCTACTTTGCAATGGTGATCTGGATCGGGTTCTACCTGAAAGGCCAGGCCAACACCAGCGAAGAGTTTTTCATGGCCGGCCGGGAGATGACGGCCTGGATCGCTGGATTGAGCTTTGTCTCGGCGAACCTCGGCTCGCTCGAGTTGATGGGTTGGGCGGGCTCGGCCTACCAATACGGCATTCTGGCTGCGCACTGGTACTGGGTGGGCGCCATTCCGGCCATGCTGTTTCTAGGCATGGTGATGATGCCCTTCTACTACGTGTGCAAGACGCACTCCGTGCCTGGCTACCTGAAGCTTCGCTACGGGCAGGGCGCCAGCACCGTGGCCGCAGTCTCGTTCGCATTTATGACGGTGCTGATGAGCGGCGTGAACATGTTCGCCATGGCCGTGGTGATGAAGGTGGTGCTGGGCTGGGATCTGAACTTCTCGATCATTGTCTCGTCGCTCGCCGTGGCTGCTTACGTTGCCCTCGGCGGTTTGCGCTCGGCCATCTTTAATGAAGTGCTGCAGTTCATGCTGATCTGGGGCGGCGCGCTGCTGGTGCCGATTCTGGGCCTGGTTGAAACGGGCGGCTGGACGGGCTTCAAAGCGCGGCTGGCACACAACATTCAAACCGGCCTGATCGCGCCGGGCGACTACACGCACATGTGGCGCTCGATGGGCCACTTCTCTGACAACCCGATGGGCATTCATTGGACGGGGATCGTGTTCGGCCTCGGTTTTGCCATCAGCTTTGGCTACTGGACCACCGATTTTCTTGTCGTCCAGCGCGTGCTGGCGGCGCGCAACCTGCGCTCGGCGCGCATGGCGCCGGTGATCGGCTCGTTCTTTAAGATGGCGGTTCCGTTTATCGTGATTCTGCCCGGGCTGCTGGGCCTGGTGGTGCTGACGAACCCCGACGGAAGCCTGATGCACCTGGTTGACCAGAGCCTGGTCACACCCGGCTCCGGCCTGCACAGCTACAACGAGGTGTTGCCGCTGATGATGGTTCGCTACATGGGTCCCGGTCTGCTCGGCCTTGGCATCACGGCGCTGATTGCGGGCTTTATGAGCGGCATGGCGGGTAACGTGAGCGCCTTCTCGGCCGTGTGGACCTACGACATCTACCAGCCGCACATCCGCAAGAACGCGCCCGACGAGCACTATGTTGCGGTGGGGCGCTGGGCGACCATTCTGGGCGTGGTTGTCTCCATCCTCACCGCCTACCTGGTCATGCATGCCGCCAGCATCATGGACTACGTGCAGGCGCTGTTCAGCTTCTTCATCTCACCGCTGCTCGGGGTGGTTCTAGTGGGCATGTTCTGGAAGCGCGCCACCAAGGCCGGCGGCTTCTGGGGGCTGTTGCTGGGAACGCTAACGTCGATCGGGTTGTGGGCATGGGTCAAGGCAGACCCATCGGCGCTGCGCTATGTGGCTATTTCGCCCGACGCCAAGGCCATGGCCGAGAACATGTACCGGGCGCTGTGGTCGGTGATTGTGTCGATGGGCGTAAACGTGATTGTGAGCCTGTTGACCGCGCCCAAATCGCTGGCCGAGCTTGAAGGGCTGGTGTACGGGGCAACCAAGATTCCAGCAGAAGACCCGGTGCCGCTCTATAAGAACGAGTGGTTCTGGACAGCGATCTCGGTAGTGGCCTTTGTGGCCGTGAACGTTTATTTCTGGTGAGGAGCGACATGCAATCAACGCATATTTCTATCTGGTTCTTCATCGGTGTCATGCTCACCATCTATGGCTGGCTGATTCTGGCCTACGGCATCTACGAATTGGCCGCGGGAGTCACCGACCAGGTGGTGCTGGCCGGGTTGCACGCGCCCGTGTGGTGGGGCGGCGGCCTGGCCGCGCTGGGAATGCATTACCTGGTTAAATTCCGTCCCGGTAAAGCGCGGCAGTAAGAGAGTAGCGCCGGTCTCCTGACCGGCTGTAGTGCGGGTC
>JBEKCW010000252.1:0-7845 GCA_050014675.1 Occallatibacter sp.
TTGTATCTGCGGATTGATAACCAACGTCACAATTCAGCAACTAAGAGTGGACCTGAAGTCCGCTTTATTTCCTGATGTGACAAACAACCAATGGAGGCAGGTCCATGAAGAAAATACTCGTCACGCTCAGCATATTTTTCGCAGCATGTTTCTGCACGCTGCCATCGTTCGCAACCACCTACTACCTCAGCACTTCGGGGAGTGATTCGAACAGCGGGCTCAGCACGTCTCTTTCCTGGTTAACGCCCCACCACAACATCAACTGCGGCGATGTGATCAAGGCTGCTGCAGGCTCCTACGATGGCTGGAACTTTTGGGAGGGCAATTGGGGCACTGTAACTGGGACCGGCCACTGTGTAGCCGAACTGCATTGCACGACGTTCGACACCTGTATCGTGAATACCTCGCAAAACGGAAAGACCGGTGCTTTCTGGGTGGACCAAAGCCATTGGATGGTGGATGGATGGGAGGTGCAGGGCTCCGTCGCCAGCAGTAACATCGTGACATGCTTTCTCGCGTCCCCGAACACCAACACGCCCGCCAATATCCACGACATTATCTTTGCGAACGACATTGCAAACGGGTGCCAGAATGGCGGATTTATTGCTCATAACCTCGGGGGTAGCACGACAGAAAGTTTTGATTATGTAAATTTTATCGGAGACATCGCTTACAACGCGGCGCAGACCAGCACTGAGTGCGACAGCGGGATCAGCATCTATCAGCCGATTGTTGAAGACTATGTCACCGGTACTCACATTTACATCGCAGGCAACTTCAGTTACAGCAACCGGGATGCTAACCCTTGTGATGGAACAAAGCCAACCGATGGCGAGGGGATCATCATTGACACGCTTGACTATTCGCAGGGGGGCGGAACTCCATACGTTGGGCAGGTCGCCATTGAGGACAATATCGTCGTGAACAATGGTGGGCGGGGCCTTGAAGTAACAAACAATTCGGCCGGTAGCTCCAACGCGTACGTATTCTTCAAGAACAACACTTCCTGGGGCAACGAGCGAGATCCGAACCAGTTATACTGCCTGGGGAATGGGGAATATTTGATATATGCCGCTAACAATGTTCAAGCATTCAACGGCATTTATGCTGCATCCACAGCAGATGGCTGTACGGGTGACGCGATCTATGGGGCTGCTGTGGGAGATGGGAATTCCAGCGACCTTGTTGAGTACAGTTCCATTTATGGAGTGAGCGGAAACAATACCTTTGTAAACGGCGGGACGTTCACATTCTCCGACCAAACCGACGATACGATAGGGGATAATCCAGAATTTCACGATGCTGTTGCGCCTGGCGCTCCGTCCTGCTCGGGATACGCGAACACGGTCGCCTGCATGGCAACGCTCATTGCGGATTTCAAAGCGTCTGGGACAGGAACATCCGGCAATGGCTACCTGTCACCTTCAACCCCGGCATACGACGTGTTTTACCCGCAATGGCTGTGCAACGTATCTCTTCCCACGGGCCTGATCACGAATGGGTGCGAAGAATGATGCAGACGCTCTGCTGTTGACCAGCGTGAACCGTGGAATTGGGTTCTTGTTCCTTTCTCCACGGGACGCGCGTAATGCAGCTGTCTTGAGATCCCGCGAGGTGGCTCTTTCCTTGAGAAAGAGCCACCTATATTCCGCGGCCCGTATCGTCGCCGGCCCCACAGGCTGCTGAGAAACAAACCCGACTGCCGGCACATTGAGATTTGAGGTCTCCCACCCTAGCGACAAAAACAAAGACGTCGCGAGGGTGGGGCACCCAGCGTTTTATTCATCGTGGGCCGCACTCGCCGGCGGCGGACTAGAAAGTTACCTTTCCTCCGAGTTGTACCTGGCGGGGACTGTTTGACGTGTAACCGACTACTCCGAAATTGGGATCGTCAACCGCGGTGTCGGGCGTGCCGAAGACAGGATGATTGAGCGCATTCTGAGCTTCGAGGCGAAGCTCAAAACCCATCCCTTCACGCAGTTTCGCCAGCGAAAAGTCCTTGTCTATGGACATGTCGGTGTTGAAGGCTACCGGCGAACGGACCACCCCGGTAACCCGGGGCGCGTTTCCAAATGCGTAGAGCGGCGGCAATTGGAAAACTCCAGGATTGGCAAAATAGTTATTGATCCAATAGGAGTCTTTACCCCCGCTGCGCAAAGGCTTGGCCACAATGTTGGGCCGCTGCGTGCCATAGGTTGGGAGCGAGGTTCCGTCGTACATGGTGAAAGGAAGCGGCCGGCCGTACGAAATCCGCCATATACCGTTGGTCTTCCACCCGCCGATGATTGTATCCAGCACCGCCGGCATGTTGCCCAGCAATGCCTTGCCACGGCCAATCGGCAAATCGTAGGTGTAGGTAAATTGATAGACGAACGGTATATCGAAAGTGGAGAGACTCCGCTCGAGCCACGGCTTGTTGGGGTCAACGAGGCTTGAAAAGCTGCCCAGCCACGTGGTGTTGTCGTCGGGAGCCGAGGCATCGTCCATCGATTTTGACCAGACAAAGCTGGCCAGGAATTGCAGGCCGTTGGAATAATTCTTTTCCGCGGTCAGTTGCATTCCGTGATATTCCGATGTCGCGATCGCGGGCGGCTCAATGGTCACGCCGCCGGGGAACTGGGGCCACGGAATCTGAAGCATGAACTCAGGTATGGTCGGTGCTGACAGGACGCTGTTGGGGTCCGTATTGATTCCGTAGAACGGGTTGGCCACATTAGTGGTGAGGTTGTTGATCTGGTTGGCGTTGTAACTCTCCACCTCAGGTCCCAGGTGATTGATGTAATTGTCGCCGGAATAGTAAAGATGGGTGCCTTTCTTCCCGACATACATCATGTTGGTAATAATTTTGTACGGAAGCTGCATCTCAAGCCCGAAGCTCCAGCTTTGTTCATAGGGCGTGTTGGTAGCGTTGCGCAGATCACCATTTGCGCCGTAGCCGTAGTCGTTCAACAAACCAAGCGAACTTCCCGGAGGTTGGATCAATCCATTCGGAAAAGGATTGTTGAGATGCAGGTAGGGAGTGGCTCCGTCGTTGTTGTAGGTTGTGATTGCGCCCGTGTACTGGTTGAATCCCTGCGAGCCGTAGGGCGCGACGCCTGTAGCGCCAGACCGCGGCTGCGAGTAGTAGATGCCATATCCGGCGCGCAAAACGATTTTGGGATCGAATTGCCAGGCGAAGCCGAAGCGCGGCTGAATATCTTTCCAGTCGTCGTTCACAATGCGGCGCTCTTTTGAACTGGCGAAAACTTCCCCTCCCGTTAGAGTCAGCCCAGGGACGGAGACCGGGAACGGTGCGTTCAGGTCAAGCCAGTTCTGGCGGTTGAAACGATCGGTGCGGGGCATCGACACGTCGTAGCGCAGACCGATGTTCAGAGTCAGCGTGCGGTTCACCTTCCAGTTTTCCTGGGCATACCACGCATATTGACGGTCCTCGGTGGCCGGGCGATCCTGGATTTCGTAGTATGCGCCCCCGTCGGGATTACCCATCATGAAAGCTGCCATGCCGTCGCCGCCGCAAGTGGCAAAATCGTTGGGGCATTCCGATGTTCCGAAATGGTCGTAGTTGAAGATGCCGTTCGGAGCATTGGTTTGAATGTAGTTCATCTGGTGCTGACGGCCTTCGAACCCAAATTTCATTTCATGCGGGCCCTTCACTTTATCCAATGCGAAGGTGAGCTGCCCAGTATCCTGACCCTGCCTGTAATTTCCATATGGGTCGCCCCCGATGCTGGTATAACCAGCGGAATAATATGTGCCCTGATCGATAAACATCGAAGGGACGCCTTGGAATCCGTTGGAGTTGAGATAGGCCGGGAATCCAAGCTTGCTGACTGGGTTGGTAACTCCATCGTCGCCGTTATAAGCCAGGATCTCCTCCATTCCCCGCGTGAAGCCGAGCGTCGTGGTCAGCAACAGCGTCTTGGTGAACGTATGCTCATCGTTAAAGGTGAAAAGGTGAGCCCCTGTTCTGTTGGGGCCGCCGGCGCAGGGGTCGGCAAAGTTGCCAAAGCAGTTATAAGGAGCCGAGCTGGACCACTGCTGCGAATACTTGGCGCTCATCAAGTTCTTTTCGCTGAATCGATTGTCGATCTTGACGTCGAACTGGTTGTTGGGATAGCTGCTTGCCCCGGAGCCGATCCAATTGTCATAGATAGTGGGATTGGGAATATTCGCCGACGGCTCGGGGAACATTTTCATCATCGTCTGGGCGATAGGGTCGATCAGGTCGCCCGGCCCTCCCGACAACTGGTAGGGCGTGCCGGCCAGATTGGGGTTTCCAGGGCTGGCGTAGGCGCCAATGTTGTTGTAGGGAATGAACGTGCTCCGATAGGCTCCCGCGGCCGTTGAGCCATCGGGAGCGGCAGGTTGATACACGCCCGAGTATGGATCCCATATCTGTCCTGAAGCTACGCTGCACAATCCGGTGCTGTCGAACGATCCACCTTGAGCGGTGCATACGGCGCCAAAGTCGCCATTATTTCGCTCGGCGTCGGTGGGCACACCCGCCTGATAAGTGCCGGCCGAGGATTGCAGCGTGGCGTCGTAGTCGAAGAAAAAGAAGGTCCTGTTCTTGAAGATGGGGCCGGAGACGGTGCCGCCGAAGTTATTGCGATGCACAGGCGGAATCGGGACTCCACTCTGGTCGTTGAACCAGTTGTTGGCATCGGTGATGGTGTTGCGGATGAAGTCGTATCCCTCGCCATGGATGCTGTTTGATCCGGAGCGAGTGATCATGTTGACCACGGATGCGCCGGAGAATCCGTACTCGGCGCTGAAGTTCGATTGCTCTACGCGGAACTCGTCAACCGCTTCCGACGATGGAGTGTAAGTGACATTTGTGATGCCGCCATTCGGCTCGTAGTTGGTGATGGTTGCGCCATCCATCAGGACGTCGGCGGTGGAATTGCGGCTGCCGTTGGAAATAAAGTTCGTTCCGGTGCAGCCGGTGGAGCATTGGTCGTCTGCCTCAGTCACACCGGGGGTCAGCGAAACCAGGTCCATCACATAGCGATCGACCAGCGGCAAATCATTAATGAACTTCCTGTTCACCACCAGGCCGGTGGTAGCATCCTGGTCGTCCAGCCCACCGGATTGCGCGTTTACCTCTACGCTCTGCGTGGAACTGGACACCTTGAGGCTCAGGTTGGCCGTAGAATTCTCGTTCACGTCGACCCGAATGCCGGTGCGTATAGTCTTCTCGAAGCCCGGAGCTGCAGCGGTTACTGAATAGACACCCGGAGGTATGGAGCGAAAGAGATAGCGGCCTTCTCCATCCGACGTGGCATGGAACATGTATCCCTTGTTTTGATCGGTCAGGGTCACCGGGGCTCCCGGAATCACGGCCCCGGTCTGGTCGGTCAGCACACCGGTAATGGTGCCGAGATAACCTTGGCCAAAAACTGCCAGGTGCATTGCCAGCACGAACGCGATGACTAGTATCCAGCAAGTTTGCGGCAGGCACTTCTGAACACGCTCAGGAACAAAGATTCTTTTCATGACCCCTCCAAATCACAGAGCAATTCCTGCGGTGGGCTCTTCTGGTTCACGGGCCCTTCTCCAATTCGAATCGAACGCAATTGCAGCTTGCACTCGAGCTATTTGATCAAGAACCGAATACAATTTGCGACCGAAATCAAGATAACTGACAATATACCCCCAAACGGGGTCAAAGTGGTCGATTCTTGAGCGCAATGCGCAAAACCGGTCGTTTTTTTGAGCAAATTGAGGGCACAAATCGAACCTCGACTGATACACTTGGCAATCGCAAGGCTTGCGCAGGGGTCTCGGCCGGCTCTGGGCTGAAACCAAACAGATGCCGGGCGATTGCTTGCCGAAGGCAGGTGAGAAAGTGCGTGCGAGGCAACTTATCGAAATGGAAAAATTCATTCTACCGACTTCGCGCCTGATTGCTTTCGCATTCATTTGCTCGAGTGGTGTATTGTGCGCGGCCGGCTCTGCTCCTAAAGCAAGTCCAGGTCCCGATCCCACGCCAATGATCGTCGCCTATGTCTTTCCGCGCGATGCTCAAATTCTTCCGGGAGAAATAGCGGCGCAGAAACTGACGCGCATCAACTACGCATTTGCCAATATCGAGAATGGCCGCATTGTGAACGGCTACGCCCATGACGACCAGAACCTGGCGTCGCTGGTCGCATTGAAACAGCAGAACCCATCGCTGACGGTGCTGGTCAGTGTCGGTGGGTGGCTTTGGTCGGGCGGGTTTTCTGACATGGCTCTCACCAGCCAGAGCCGGGAGATTTTTATCGCGAGCGTGGCCGATTATGTGCGCCTCCATCAGCTCGATGGCCTGGATATCGATTGGGAATTTCCGGGAATGGCGGGCGCAACCAATCATTTCCGACCCCAGGACAAGCAGAATTACACGCATCTGCTGAAAGAACTGCGTGTGCGCTTCAACAAGCTTGAGGGTGAACTCGACCGCCGGCTAACCATCACCGTGGCGACTGGCGCCGGGTCTGACTGGCTTGCGCATACCGAGATGAATAAGGTCGTGAAGTACGTCGATACGGTCAACCTGATGGCCTACGACTACTATGAGCCGGACGCCGACCCGATCACCGGCAACCATGCGCCGCTCTTCACAGATCCCGCCGACCCTAAGAAGGACTCTGCAGATGAATCGGTCAAGGAGTATGAAGAAGCCGGCGTTCCCGCGGCGAAGATTGTGCTTGGCGTTCCCTTTTATGGGCATGTGTGGGGCCAGGTGCCCGCGTTGAATCACGGGCTGTTTCAACCCGGCAAAGAGATTCCGCATAGCGACGTTGACTATAGCAGCGGGCCGGAAGCCATGCGGAGAAATGGGTTCATCCGCTACTGGGACTCCGTTGCCGATGTTCCCTATCTTTACAATGCGGAAAAGCAAGTCTGGGTTTCCTACGACGACCCGGAGTCGCTGGCGCTGAAATGCCGATACGTGCTGACCCATCAGCTTAGCGGCATCATGTTCTGGAGCTATGAGAGCGACCCCACCGGAGCGCTGCTCGACGCAGTCAATGACGGGCTCAACAAGACCGCCGGTCCGCAGACTGTGAGATCGCAAGGCGGAACGAAATGACGACGACTATGACCTCTGCAGGCGTTGAAAGACAGTCTGCCACGCGGCTGGCATCCATCGATATCTTCCGTGGCCTCACCATGACATTGATGATCTACGTCAATGAACAGTCCGGCGTGAGCGGGTTGCCGTGGTGGAACTACCACATGAAGGCCAACATCGACGCCATGACCTATGTCGATATGGTCTTCCCGTTCTTCCTGTTCATCGTGGGCCTGTCGTTGCCGATCGCAATCGCAAGCCGGCTCAGGCGGAACCCGTCCCTGCCTGCATTGTGGGGGCACGTCGCGCTTCGAACCGCGAGCCTGATGGTGCTGGGGCTTATCCTGGCGAACGCCGACGATGGCGACGCGTCGCAAATGATTATCCGCCCGGCTGTCTGGGCAATCCTCGCTCTGCTTGGCGCGGCTCTGTTCCTGAACGATTACGGAAAGTCGAGTCGCGACTCCGCGAATCGCTATGCACGGCTGTTTACCGGGCTCCGCATCTTCGGCCTTGTACTGGTGGTTGCGATGTTTGCCATCTTCCGCCACACACCGATTGACGGACAAGCTACATGGATTCAAATTGGCTACCCTGAGATTCTCGGCCTCATCGGCTACACATACTTCGCCGTTGCCATCCTGTACATCCCCACGCGTCGCTGGCTCTGGGCGCCCCTTGCGTGGTTCGTTGCGTTGATGGCGTTCAATGCGTTGACCACCGCACGATGGATCACCTTCGACCGGCATCTTCCCTACTATCTCTTTCCATTCTCAAACGGCGCCATG
>JBEKCW010000253.1:0-7830 GCA_050014675.1 Occallatibacter sp.
CGCTCTGTGCGAACGCGACGCCTTCGTCGCCCAGCGAAACGCCTTTGCCGCTGCCGGATACATCGCCGGCAAAAATCTTGTGCGCTCCCGCTGAGTCGCCCATGGTGTACACGTCCACCACTGCTTCAAGGTTGCCCTGGTAGTTGTAATCGGAGGTGGAAGTGGTGACGACTCCGGCCTGAATGTAGTGATCGGCGTCGCCATCGATGTATTGCCAAAGATCTTTGGACGCAAACACGCGCGTGTCGGTCGTCTTTTGCCAACCGGCGATCGCGCCCGAGGCAGGGAAGGGATCGACAATGGATTTTTTGCAGCCAGTGCCGGCAAGAAAGATTGCGACGGTGAGCGCCGTTACCGCTGCCTTCAAATTGTTGTTCGACAACATTGTTAATTAGTCTCCCTTTACTTTCGGTTCAGCAGCACCTGGCTGCTGGTTGAGCGGCTTTCTCCAATGCTGGTGACATACACGGCGGGACGCTCCTGCAACGGGCAGGCGTATTCGCAAGCGCCGCAGCCCACGCAGCGCGTGGGATCGATGTGAGGCTGCTTGAGCGATTTAGTATTGCCGCTCGAGTCAGTAACCTGAACATCTTCGAGATAAATCGCCTTGGGCGAAACCGGGCACCACTCCTCGCAGACAATGCAATCGGTGGCCATGGCCCACGGCAAGCAGCGGCCACGGTCGTAAAAAGCAGTACCCAGGCGCACCGGCTGGCCTGCGTCGTTGTGCGCCGCATCGGCCGGCGAAGCGCAGTCTGCAACCCAGCCTTTTTCCTTCGGCGTGATCTGCCAGATTGCGCCGGTGGGGCACACCGTAGAGCAGAGCACGCAGCTTGGCTCGCAATAACCGATGCGCGGAACCAGCGTTGGCGTCCAGATGCCTTCAATGCCGGCCTGAGCGAGCGTAGGCTGCAATGCGTTGTTGGGGCAAACCTTCATGCACTCGCCGCAACGGATGCAGCGGGACAGAAAATCGGGCTCGTCGAGCGCGCCCGGCGGCCGCAACAGGCGATCGTCGCGATCTTTGCCGAGGGCTGTGCCCACATGCATGAGCGGAACTATTGCTGCGCCCGCCGCCAGCCCGGTGACCGTTCTGCGGCGGCCAAGATCGGGCGACGCGACTTGATTTTCTTTTCTGAAAAACCGGAACGAGAGTGCGTGATCGGGACATGCACCGATGCAGTTCATGCACATGAGGCACTCGGCCTTACGCCACGGCTTGCCACCCACGGGATCATCGCCGCCCTGGCAGTGAAGCAGGCAGCGGTTGCACTGGTTGCATTTTTCAGCGTCCTTATGGAGGCCGAGGACGGACCACCGTGAGACTGCGCCAAGCAGTGCGCCCAGCGGACAGATGGCGCGGCACCAGAAGCGCGTTACGTGCAATCCCGCAGCCAGAATCAGCAGGAACAAAAGCCCAAGCAGCAGGCCTTGGGTAAAATGTGACTGGCGAAAGTCGAGCACCAGGGCCTGCAAAATAGTGTGGATGATTTGGCCAGTTGATTGAAGCACTGCGACGTGGCTGTGTTCGAGAGGCGCAAGCGAGGCACCCGCTGCGAAATTGAGCGCGGGCAGGATCGCGAGGCCGATGGAGCGGACCAGCAGGCTGAAAGGATCGAGCCAGCCGATCGCCATTGAGCCGAACATTGCCGCCGCAAGGCCGGCGAGAAGCACCACGTACTTCACGGTCTGCCAGCGTTTGTAACGGTTCGATTCGATGCGCTGCTTGCCGCGCTTGGCTTCAGAAGGCATGCGGCCCACGAACTGCTGTAGTGTTCCCAGCGGGCAAATCCAGCCGCAGAAAAACCGGCCCAGAAACAGAGTGGGCAGCAGAACGGCCAGGCTCCAGACGAGTCCGCGATACAGCGCGTGACTGGCCAGCGCGTTGGCGATTGCCACCAGCGGATCGAAAAGAAAGAACAGGCGAACAGGGGCACGCACGCCGGGCTCGTTGGCCGCGCCCGAGGCCGAGCGCAGCGAAGTAAGCACAAGCAGCACAAGAAAGAGCAGCAGAAAAAGGATCTGCGAGATTCTGCGCAGCAGTGGCAATCTGGAGCGAATCAAAGCTCTCTCCCTGCTTAATTTGGAGAAAAAGTGAGTAAGAGAAATGTTAGGCGGCGAAGCGAGTGCAAGCGGTGACATCTGTCACGTGTCGGGCCAGCGCGCAGCCAGGAATTCATATGCTGCAACGCGAAACCATCCAGAGCCATCCAATCGATGAGCGGCGGTGTTTGGGGCTGCGGGGCGAATCGAGAACGGGCAGGGCGGATACTGACCCTGTGATAGTCTGTTTTCAGTTGGTTTGAGACGGCGGAGTCGGACTTAACGTTCGATCTTCCGTTGCGCCAAAGCAAATATTCTCCGCTCCCCAAAAAATTCCGCGGAGTCTGCGTGATTCTCAATTTGCAACCAGAAGCGACACTCGATGACTGCGCCTCCGGCGTACCCTCGTGGCTCATGAGTTTCGCGCCTCGCCGCGGGCTCTCCAACGGTCACCTGCAAACGATTGTCGGCAACTTTTATCCGCGGCCGGTTTTTCCTCTCGAAGTTGAATCGGAGACTGTGCTGGTTGATCCGGCCGATGGCAGCCGCGTGCTGTGCCATTGCCACTGGCAGCCTGAGCCGGTCCGCGCCTCGCGGCTTACAGTCATTCTTGTTCACGGGCTCGAAGGCTCGTCTGACTCGCGCTACATCCGCGGCATTGCCGCGCGCGCGTATGCAGCGGGCATGAACGTGGTGCGCATGAACATGCGCAACTGCGGAGGCACCGATCAGCTAACGCCGACGCTCTACCACTCCGGACTTTCGGGCGACCTGGGTGCGGTGATCGAGCATTTCACCGGCCGATACAATCTTGGGAGTGTGGCCCTGATTGGCTACTCGATGGGCGGGAACCTGGTGCTGAAGCTGGCCGGCGAGTGGGGAAACCGTCGGCCGCTGGTCGCCGTAGCAACGGTGTGCCCTGCCATCGACCTTGCGGCTGGCGCCGATGCGCTTCATGAACCTGTCAACCGGCTCTATGAGAGGCGTTTTCTGCAGGGGCTTCTGCGCCGGTTTCGCCGCAAGGCCGAGCTTTTCCCTGAGATTTATCGGCTCGCAGACATCGGTCAAGTGCGATCGATCAGGGAGTTCGACCACAAGATTGTTGCGCGCTATTGCGATTTTGCCAGTGCCGACGATTACTATTACCGCGCCGCAAGCGCGCGCGTTGTCGATCGCATCGAGGTGCCTGCGCTCATTTTGTGCGCGCAGGACGATCCGTTCATCCGGCTCTTCGCCGAGACACGCGCACGCCTGACGGCGAACCCGCACATCGTATTTGTGGAACCGCGCCACGGGGGCCATTGCGCGTTCCTGGGACCTGGGGCCGGCGACGGAATCCATTGGGCCGAAGCGGCGGTCGTCCGTTACATAGCCGATGCCGCTGCGGGTATAGCGGGAGGCGCAGCTCGATACAGAGCAAGTGATTTGAAGCTAGAATAGACATGCGGGCGAGTAGCTCAATCGGATAGAGCACCGGCCTTCTAAGCCGGGGGTTGTGGGTTCGATTCCCGCCTCGCCTACCACTCAATTTCCACTTCCCTTATTTTCAAGTACTTACCTTCATTTCGAGGCTCCATTTTTGCCTTCAACCCCCGGTCGATTTTTGTGGAAAACGCAAAAAAGCGTGTATAAGAATTCGGGTTCCCGCAGCCAGCGAATTTGGGTTGATCTTGCATGCCCTTCAGCCTAGCACGAGAATTCGAGCGAGGGTGTGGATTGAGATTCACTTCTGACTTTCCAAGTTGAAGAAAATTCTTCAACCCAGTCCGGAGGAGTGGCGCTGAACTAAATATTTTCGTCCGATTCGATTTCATTGCGCCCCAGACGGGATTCGTCAGATGCTGACAATGTCGTGATTTCAGTTTATAGAGGCCGTGCACCGTTGTTACCGACGCGTTGGCTACGTCGATTCCAGCTCTCACCAAGTGGAAGTGAGCCGGAGAAACCTGCAAGTTACACGAGAGACGCTGGAACTAACGCGACAGCGGTTTGCTACCGGCCTCTCCGACAATGTGAAGGTTGTGCAGGCTCAGGCGTCCCTAACCTCCGCCGAGCTTGGCGTGATCAACGGCGTATTTGCCCACAAAGTTGCGAAGGTTAGTCTGGCGCGATCGATCGCGAGCGCGGCGGATAGCCTGCAGCAGTTCCTGAGTCTCCAATAGCGGCGCAGTTGCCTCGTCGGCTGCACGGATATGCGACCTGGCATCGTTCAGGCATTTGCGACGTGCTGTTCGGAATCTCTTGCGCTGGCCTGGACGGAAAACCTCATGTGAACCTGTTCCGCGCGATCGGCGCGAGCCCGCAGGAAAGCGGCCATGTAGGACTGTGCTACCTTCTTCCAGACCATAGGCCGTGCATAAAGGTAGGCGCGTTGGCGCATCGTCTGACGTGCATCGTCATCGCCCAGTAGTGCGATCGTGGCACTTGCGACGGCAGCTGGATTTTCAAATGGCACCAGCATTCCGCGTCCCTGGTCCAGCACTTCCGCGGCGTACCAGTATGGAGTCGAGATGATAGCCTTTCCGGCACCAAGGGCATACGCCAGGGTTCCGGATACAGCCTGCGCCTCGTGGCAGTAGGGCGTGATGTAAATGTCGGCCGAGCCAACCAGCGAAGCCATCTCGCGAGGACTGACAAACCGGTTGATGAAAAGGACCTGCTGTTCCACTCCCAGTTTCTTCGCCAGGGACTGTAGCTCGAACCGGTAGCGATCTCCTTCCCGAGCCCGGATCTGAGGGTGAGTCGCGCCTGCAATCATGTAGACCGCATTGCTATGACTCGCGAGGATCTCCGGCATGGCTTGAATCACGGATTCAAACCCCTTGTTTGGAGTCAACAACCCAAACGTGAGCAGGACACTTTTGCCTTGGCACGAGAAAGCTCCTTTGTACACATCCGGCTGCTCAAAAGGCAGATCGGGGATGCCATGAGGAATCAGACTGATCTTCCTGGGCGGGACTCTGAACACTTGCTGCAAGATACGCGAGGAGTGTTGGCTCATGACGACAAGGCGTTCGGAGCGAGCGGCAATCTTGTGCATTACAACCCGCTGGTCCAGATTCGGCTCGCTAAGCACCGTATGCAGAGTTGTAATTACGGGCATCTTAAGGCGCTTCAGCAACTCCATGATGTGGTTTCCCGATTTCCCTCCGTAGATGCCGTATTCATGCTGCAAGCACACCAGATCGCAATTGCTCGTATTCAAATAGTCGGCGGCTGCCCTGTAGGAATCGATATCGCTTTCTCTGATTTCAAATCGCACCCGCTCTGGGTACTGGTAGGATGATTGCCCGTCATTGATTGCCACCACCGATAGTTGGGCGGCCCCATATTCGGCAGCCATCGCGTCACACAAATCTGTCGTGAAAGTTGCAATTCCACACTGCCTCGGCAGGTGATTCCCAATCACCGCTATCCTGACCGGGCGTTGCGGGCGGGGCACCAATTGAAGTGAGGATGTTGAATTGGATCCGAAGAGCGAGTGCCGTGCCTCATGACGCAGGAGAACGTTCAATTGCGAATTAAGATTGGAATTTGGGGCGGCCATTCAATATGTCTCCAATTATCGTCAGGTTAAGATCGGAAGAGATTTAAGAATTCATAGGAACGTGAATTTGCTTCGGGGTTTCAGGTGATTTCTCAGAAACGGTCATCGAGTGATCCTGAGCCTTTGAATTCAGCTCTTCCCGGACTTCATGATCGCCACGACGGCGCACGGCCGGGGCGGCAGTATGGGTATGGGCTGCGTAGATATTCAGATCCGCTGCGGGGTCGTATTTGCTCAGGGACATTGTTTTCACCACCTTGGGAAAAATGTCCTGCCTCTTGCATCTGCAGTTTGCCATGCCGCATTTGAAGGCGCTGTGCAATCTTGTACATCTCCGCCGAACTGCTTCAAGTCAGAGCTCAGTCCCTGGTCGGAGGAGAGTCAAGCCACCGTTCTTTTCTAAATGGCGACGAGTCTGGATTCTGTTCACAATTGACCGGACTCCCCTACGCGTTCTCTTGGACAATGCTCATGGCGGTCCTACGAAAACCGGCCCAATCTGGGCGCGCTATGACGGACCTCTAAATGCAACTGCGGTTACAGGCTGAAATAATCTTGATCGGACAGACTCAGCTATCCGGAACTGGAACAGGAAGCGAGCAGGCCCAAATGAATTCGCAATTACTGAAAGACACCGCGAAGTTGCTCTTCGCCGATAGCAAAGGCCTGCTTGCGATGGATGAGAGCAACGGGACCTGTAACAAGCGCTTCGAAAAGCTTGGAATACCGCAGACCGTGGAGGCTAGAAGAGCTTACCGCGAATTAATTGTGACCACTCCGGGGCTCAGCGAGTCTATAGGCGGCGCAATTCTCTGCGACGAAACCATTCGTCAGCAGAAGGGCGACGGAACACCCTTTGTCAAAGTTCTCTTTGAGGCGGGTATCGTTCCCGGCATCAAGGTGGACGCAGGCGCCAAGGAACTGGCCGGCCATCCGGGTGAAAAGGTCACAGAAGGCCTGGACGGGTTGCGCGATCGCCTTCAAGAGTATTTCCGAATGGGTGCGCGCTTTGCCAAGTGGCGCGCCGTGATTGCGATCGGCGAAGGGCTCCCGAGTTGGGGCTGTATTGAAACCAATGCACATGCACTGGCTCGCTATGCGGCGCTGTGCCAGGAAGCTGGCCTCGTTCCCGTTGTCGAACCTGAAGTGATCATGGATGGCGAGCATACATTGGAACAGTGTTACGAGGTCACCGACGAACTGTTGCGCACGGTGTTCAGTGAATTGTTCGCGCAAAGGGTGGTCCTGGAAGGCATGGTTCTGAAGCCAAATATGGTGCTTCCAGGAATGTCGTCGAGCAGCCATCCGACACTTGACGATGTAGCCGACGCCACCGTGAACTGCTTTCTGCGATCCGTGCCCGCTGCTGTTCCGGCGATTGCGTTCCTGTCAGGCGGACAGCCTGCGGAATTGGCTACGGCCCGTTTGAATGCGATGAACGTAAGGTTTAAGTCACGGTTGCCTTGGGCATTGGCGTTTTCGTTTGCCCGCGCTATCCAGCAGCCGGCGTTAGAGATTTGGCGAGGCCACGAGACTAAGGTCGTGCCGGCCCAGCAAGCTTTGTATCATCGTGCACGCTGCAATCAGGCTGCGCGGCGCGGCGAATACTCCCCGGCAATGGAGATCGATGACCGTATGCATCCCGACGCGGTCCTGCGCGTGCAAAAGTCTGAAGTGACAGCATGAATCGGATAGAGTTGTATCCTCTCCGGTTCGACCCAATCTATCAGTATCGATTGTGGGGTGGCCGCCACTTGGCCAGCTTGCTCTCCGCGCCGCTTCCGGGCGATGGACCTATCGGGGAAGCGTGGTTGCTGAGCGACCGCACCGACCACCAAAGCATGGTCGCAAATGGACCGCTCAAGGGCCAGACGCTTGGGCAAATGATGGAGCAGTTCCGAGATCCGCTGATGGGCAAGCAGTCTTCGCGCTTCAACCGTTTTCCATTGTTGCTCAAGTTTCTCGACGCACACGAGATGCTTTCTGTCCAAGTACATCCCAGCGATGCGCACTCAGAGCTGATTCCAGCAGGTGATACGGCAAAGACCGAAGCGTGGGTTGTGATTGAAGCTGAGAAAGGGAGCCATATTTATGCTGGCCTGAAGCCGGACACAACTGCCAGCAGTCTACGGCAGTCTCTCGACGATGGAGCCATTGCGGACCACCTTGTGAGCATTGTCCCGAAGCCGGGCGATGCAGTATTTATCCCCGCGGGAACGGTTCACACCCTGGGCGACGAT
>JBEKCW010000254.1:0-7824 GCA_050014675.1 Occallatibacter sp.
AGGGGGCACATCGACTAAAAGCTCCGGCTTGGCGAAACATTGGTCCGCGGGCCGGGTTCGGAATTAAAGGCGCGGGCTCGCCTCGTCCTGTTTGCTTTTGCTGCGGAAGAGAAATAAACCCCGGCTGAGCAGCGGCCGGCGCTGGGTGCGCTCGAGATTTGACCTGGTCGAAACGCCGCTGAATAGAACGAAGAAGTCGAGAAATGCGCGGAACGAGCCCTTACGGGCCGGTTTTTCAGTTCTTTGACTCGAAGGCATGGCTCGGCGACCTCTGGGAAATTTGGTGGATGCCACTACCACCTTTGTTGGACATTCAACGCGGGGGATCGGTTGCAGAATCTTATGCAGGGAAAGGTGGATTCCCACGCGGCGACAGAAACTGGTTGAGCCGGGCAGCGCTCCCAAACAGGGCGCTGACCCGGACGCCGCGTACTTCTTCTTCGCGATCACCGAACTTCACGCTGCCCAGCCGGACATGAAGCCGGGCACAATTTTCGAATGTATCAATGAGTGCTGTTTAGAGGCGATAGAGTCTCTTGTGCCAGTCCCAGGCCGTGCGAAGGATATCGTCCAGTTGCGTATAGCGCGGCTGCCAGCCGAGCTCGTGGATGGCCTTTTCAGAGCTGGCTACGAGCACAGCCGGGTCCCCGGGCCGGCGAGGACCGATCTCGACCGGGATGGAGTGGCCGGTAACCCGCCGGGCAGAGTCAATGACCTGCTGTACGCTGAAGCCTTTGCCGTTGCCAAGGTTGTAGATGAGCCGATCACGTGTATCGAGTGCGGTGAGGGCAAGAAGATGGGCATCGGCGAGGTCAGAGACGTGGATATAATCGCGGATACAGGTCCCATCCGGGGTGGTGTAATCGTTTCCAAAGATTTGGATGAGGGCGCGCCTGCCCGCAGCTACATCCAGAATGAGCGGGATGATGTGCGTCTCCGGCGTATGCGCCTCGCCACGAGTGACGCCGTCGGGACCCTCGGGGGCTCCAGCCACGTTGAAGTAGCGCAGAGAGGCGTAACGAAAGCCGTGAATGCGATTGAACCAGGCGAGGATATGCTCGACCAGCAGCTTGGACTCGCCGTAGGCGTTGGTGGGCATGAGCCGGGCATCTTCGCAGATGGGCGACGACTCCGGCTCGCCGTAGACGGCCGCGGTGGAAGAAAAGACAATGCGGCGGGGTCCGGAGGAAAGCATGGCCTCAAGCAGCGAAAGTGTTCCGGCGGTATTGTTGCGGAAAAACAGCTCGGGATGGACCATCGACTCGCCCGCTTCGATGAGAGCGGCAAAGTGAAGCACGCCGTCAAAAGGCTGGTTATCGCCGGCAGCCGAGGCAAAGATTGCCTCGATGGCGGCGCGGTCAGCCAACTCACCCTGGATGAAGTCGATGCCGGGCGGAAGCAAATCGCGGCGGCCGTGACTCAAATTATCGAAAATGACAGGGTTATGCCCGTTTCGGGCAAGCAGGGTAGCAACGGTACCACCTATGTACCCGGCGCCTCCGGTTATCAGGACTTTCACAAAAAAAACTGTCCTTTCGCGAGCAGTTTAGGTAACCTTAAGTCTATTACAGTAGTCTGTTGTCAGACTGCGGGGAGACCGAGGCAACCTGGCCTCCCGCACTCGTTGTTCACCCCACGGAGCCATGATTCAAATAATCATGCGCCCGATGAACAGCGGGGCACTTTAGTGCTTCCATTTCGCGGCCGGAAGCAGGATTTACTGGTCGCGGTTGAGGGTAATGGATTGCCCTTTCCGGGCCCCTTGGATGCGAATTGGAGAAGCAGGATTATCCGGGGCATAAAAGAGTCCGAAGCCGAAGCATCGAGCGGCAGTTCGTTGACCAGGCGGCACGTGTGCAGGCTCTCCCCGCTCACCGCAATCAACGAGAACTTGAATCAGCGGTCATTTTTCCTCGTCTGCATGTCAGGTCAATCGATTCCAAACCTGGCGGCCCGGTATTCATTGAAGTTTTGAAAGTTGAAGTGAGATGAAACGCGCAGACGGGATCGGAAACGGGAAGCTGACGCCGGACGAAATGCGTCGTCAAAATGGCGTGAGCAGCGGTTTCGGGTCGACCCAAAATTGAGCAATTTTTGCGCTGTGGAGACGGCGTAAAGCGAGGTCTGAGAAACATGACGACGAGCTATTCCCCCGGACGGTTGACCTTTGGAATGCTCCCTGAGCCCGAAGGCCGGTCCAAATCTTTTATAACCAGCGCAATCGTCAATGGATGCATTCTGGCTCTGATTTTCGGTATCAGCATGATGGCCAAGCACGTAATCCAGCGTCATTACGAACTGACGACGCTGATTGCGCCCACCACACCTCCGCCTGAGCCCAAGCCGAAGCCGATTCCTCCGCCCAAGCTTCCGCCTCCGCCTGAGCCGCCGAAAATCCAGTTGCAGCCCAAGATGATCGAAATGCCGAAGCCGAAGCCTGAGCCCAAGCCGGTGCAGATGGAAGCCAAGGTCAACTTGCCGGAGATGAAGCAGGCCAAGCCGAACATCATCATGCAGCCGCAGCCCAAGGCTGCGCTCACGGCGGCAATGCCGGCGCAGGACAAATCGGTAAAGCCATCGACCGCGCCCGTGCACCTGGGCCAGACCTTCGGCGTGAAGCCGAACCCTTACGCGACAGCTCCGGCAACGGTGGCGGCCATCGGCAATCCATATGGCGGCATGAACGGACCGGCGGTTGCGCCGCACGGCGTGGTTGGATCGGCCGGCATTGGCAACGGACTCAAGTCCGGATCGAACTCCGGGGTGGTTGGGCGCGTGGCGTCGGCCGGAATTCCCGGAGCGGCAACCGGCCCGGCTAACGGCGCTTCTTACGGCAGAGTGGGCTCGGCAGGAATACCGGCGGCGCAGACCGTTGCAGCGGCTGTGCCCCAGGCCCAGGTTCAGCCGGCGACAACCAGCCTTGAAGTACTGTCGAAGCCGCCCGTGCAGTACACCGCTCAGGCGCGGCAGAAAAATATACAGGGGGATGTGGTTCTGCGCGTCACCTTTACCGCCAACGGCCAGGTGATTGTGCACGACGTGGTACACGGCCTGGGCTACGGCCTCGACGAGGAAGCTCGCCGCGTAGCGGAGCAGATCAAGTTTCGTCCCGCCACCCGTAATGGGCAACCTGTGGATTTGACAACGAATATCACGATTACATTTCAATTGGCCTAGTGTTAAGGGATTAGCATTGAGCTAACGGTTTTACCGGCAACCAGATTCAGGGTCTGAAGCTCAACGTCGAGCCGCGAGTGGCGGAGGCAGATGAGGGGAAGGACCAGCAAGTACTCACCTAGGAGCTTGACATGACATTGCGGAAGATCCCCCTAACCTTCCTTATCCTCGTTCTGGGCACCACGTGCGCGTATGCGAAGAAGCAACCGAAGTATGAACAGTCGCGCGCGTTGACGCCAGAACAGGCAGCTCTCGTACAGAGGGCGGTGGGGCGCGAAAAAGTGCTGATCAAGGCCATCCAGCAGCGTACTCCCCTGGTGGAGACCTACATCCAGGACACACGTCCGGATGTGAAGCTGTACGAAGTGCCGGTAGACGACCAGTACATGTTGAGCCGGGTGGACTTCGGCAAAGGGTTTTTCGACAAGCAATACACCCCGCGAGCCGCAGCGAAGAAGAGCTGGTTCAAGGGCTCGTTTGGGGCCATTAGCGGATTGACCAAGGCGCTGGGCCTGGAGAAATTCACGTACTCACCCACCGGCTTTATGCAGATGATGTTCGTCGATCCCACCGGTTTCGACCAGCAGCATTACGTGTTCAGCTATGTGCGGCGCGAGTTTCTTGGATCGGTGCGGACCTGGGTATTCGACGTTCACCCCAAGACCGATGTGAAGGGGATGGGCCGGTTCTACGGGCGCATCTGGATCGAGGACCAGGACGGCAACGTGGTGCGTTTCAACGGCACCTACACGGGACCGACCTCAGAGGATTCTTCAAAGTACTACTTCCATTTCGACAGCTGGCGGATGAATGTGCAGCCGGGCATCTGGCTGCCGGTTTCGGTGTACGTGGAAGAGACGCATCGCATCGACACCGAACAGAAGTCAGTGGGACTGAAGGCGCAGACACACTTCTGGGGCTACAGCCTGAAGCTGCCGACCCGCGACAGCGAAAACGTGAGCGTAAAAGTTGACGACGCTGTGGACCAGAGCGACGACTCGCAGGATGTGGGTCCGCTGCAGGCCTCGCGCATGTGGATTACGCAAGCCGAGAACAACGTGATCGACCGCCTGGTTGAGGCCGGACTGGTTGCCCCGCTTACTCCCGGCGGCTACGAAGAAAAGGTTCTCGGCCAGATTGTGATCAACCTGGTGGTGCCCAACAACCTGGCGTTCACCGACCAGATTCACTGCCGCGTGCTGCTGGCCGATACGGTTGAGACCACCACGGTGGGCAACACCATCCTGATCAGCAAGGGTCTGCTCGATTCCCTGCCCAACGAGCCGGCGATTGCCTCGGTGCTCGCAATGGAACTGGCTCATATCGCGCTGGGCCACCACATCGACACCCGCTACGCATTCAACGACCGCCTGCTCTTCCCGGATGAATCGACCTTCCAGCGCATCGACATGTATCACTCTGACATCGACAACGCCACGGCAGCGAAAAAGGCCATGGAGTATCTGCAGAACTCAATGTACAAGGACCAACTGCCGGAGGCGGGCCTTTACTACGCGCAACTTCAGCAGCGCGGCACCGTGTTGAAGGCATTGAACACTCCCAAGCTCGGCGATTCGCTGTTGAAGACCGATGGCTCGCCGTGGATGGGGGATCTGGCGCACATGGCGCCCAAGATCAACTGGGACGATCTGGCGCAGACACCGGCCCTGCCGCTGGGCAGCTGGCTCAAGACCGACCCCTGGGACGACAAGGTGCACATGCTGAGCGCCAAGCGGTACGCGCCGATGAATGCACGCGACAAGATGCCGTTTGAGGTGACCCCGATCTTCTACAAGCTGCAGCGTTACGACCTGGCCAGCGTAGAGCCTCCGCCAACCGGCCCCACGCCTCCGGCGCCAGCGCCCGCAGGGAACGGCGATCCCGCTGCGGCTCCTCCGCCTCCAGCGCCCAACGGCACGCAGCCCGCGGGAGATAACACGCCTGCGACAGCGCCTCCGGCCCAGAACCCTCCGCAACCTCAGGCGCAGGGTCAGCAGCCTGCGGCAGCGCAGAACCCGCAGTAAGACATGAATCGAGCCCGGTAAGGTTTGGATTGAAAGATTCTCAACCTGCCGGGTTTCGATTAAGCGGGTCTTTCCCGCATCAAACATCAACAGATAGAACTCATTTTCCCCAGAAGCGGAAGTGTTAAGGCCTCATGAAGCGAATTGGTTCGGCCCTATTCTGCCTGGCTCTTTTTTTCGCAGCAATTATTTCAGCCAGCGCGCAGGTTGTGCCTTCGGCGTATCGCGAAGGCATGTCGATCCACGCTGGCGGCGAGGGTTCGGCCTTCCAGCCTGACTACGCTTATAACGGCATTGCGCAGACCAGCCCTGACCGCCTCTATGGCTTCGGCGCGTATTTCGACGTACATTTTTCACGCTGGCTGCAGATTGAGGGCGAGGGTCACTGGCTGCGTTTCAACCAGTTCCGCAATATCGGCCAAAACACATACATGATCGGCCCCAAAATACCGATCTGGGAGTTCCATCGCTGGACACCTTACGGGAAGGCCATGATTGGCTGGGGCAGCGGACCGGGCTGGCTCAACGGCAAATCAACATCGATTGCTTACGGCGGCGGAATTGAGTTCCGGATGACAAGAAAGCTTACCTTGAGACCCTTCGATTTTGAGGAAGAGTACTGGAACACAAAGCCGGCACTGCATCCGTATGGGGCCAGCGCGGGGATCAGCTATCGCGTATTCGGGGGCCGGGCGCAGTAGCGCCGTCTCATTGCTTATTCTTCAGGCACGCGGATATTGACCCCGGCACGGCGGTCGGCTTGGCCAAGGTCGACGACGAGCGCCTTCTTGCGGTCTTTAACGCCGGGTGCGTAGAGGGCGGCATCGCCGGTTCCCTGATCGGCTATGCGAAGACCCACCAGGTAAGTTCCCGAATCTAGGCCGTGAATCTCGTAATGGCCGTTCCCATCGGTAACTGCGGAGCCGCCTGCGTTGTCTGAATCGCCTGTTGCAACTGCTTCGACCGCGACCGATTCAACCGGCGTACCGTCAGCATTGCGAACAGTACCAGATATTTTGCCGTCGACTTCGATATTGATGAAGTAATTGGCGCATTGGCGCGCTTCCACCTCGATCTGGCCGGACCAGGTCGCCTTCAGCCCCGGCACTGTGTTGGGATTCAGGTCGTATTTGCCTGCGGGCAACGGCGGAAATTCGAATTTGCCATTCTTATCGGTGTAGGCCGTGTATTGAGCGCCGCCGACGACGCGCCGGACGACGATGAGGTGATGAGCGCGGGGGACGCCGTTGGACTTGTCCACTTCTCCCACAATCATCCCCGAGCCGCGAAACTTCGTAAGCCGCCGCAGGCGTTCGACGTTCGCCCTTTCCTGCATAACAGGCCCGCTTCCGCTGCCGTAGGCGAGCGTCAGTCGATCGGACTCCTTGTCACGGACGAGGTAAAAGAGCCAGCGGTCGCCGGGGCGCAGATCGGGAAAACAATTCACCTGCCTGGTGACGATGTCGATGACGGGCGCCGGCGCACCCTTGAAGATTTCTTCAGTCTTGAGGGAGATATTGGTCTCCCCATCGGAAATCGGGCTGACCTTGAGAATGGTGCCGACAACGACCTCATCGTAATTCTCTGTTCCGCAGGAGTTGGCGGAACTCATGAGTCCGCTTCGCTCGCAGGCAATTTGCTGGCCGTCATGATTGACCATTTCAACAACCTGCGCGGACGCAGGCAGACAGAGCGCGACGGCTGAGACCAAGGCCGCGGGGCAGATCAGGAGGTACTTTCTTGCAAGAAGCATTGACCCGGATTGTATCGCGCGGAGATGAAGACAAGAAAGGGCCGCTCCGAAGAGCAGCCCTTTCTGATCACTGACAACTGATCACTGACAACTGTTTTACGCCGGTGACGGCGATCCCTCCGGGAAGCCCGGTCCGCGGGGGCTCTCAGGCTTGAGAACCTGCTGCGGAGGGCCGCCGGTATCCGAGGGCGAGGCCAGCGAAGAGCGCATCGGGGGTAGTTCTTTGCCCTCGATCAGCATCTTCAGCTCTTCGAGGTCGATTGTCTCGCGCTCCAGCAAAGCCGCGGCAACGCGGTGCATCGCATCCTTGTTTGCATCCAGGATGTTGTGCGCTCCCTGGTAGGCTTCGTCGATGAGGCGGCGAACTTCGAGGTCGATCTGGCGCGCCGTCTCTTCGCTGAAGTCGCGATGCTGGGCAATTTCGCGGCCCAGGAAAATCTGCTCTTCCTTCTTGCCGAAGGTGAGCGGACCAAGCCGGCTCATGCCGAATTCGCAGACCATGGAGCGTGCCAATTCAGTGGCGCGCTCAATGTCGTTGCCTGCGCCGGTCGACATCTGGTTCAGGAATATCTCCTCGGCCACGCGGCCGCCGTAGAGTGTGGCCAAACGCGTCTCGAGATATTCGCGAGTGTAATTGTGGCGGTCGTCGGGCAGGTAGACGGTGACGCCCAACGCCATGCCGCGCGGAATGATCGTCACCTTATGCACCGGATCGGAATCCTTGCGCAAGAACGACACCAGCGCGTGGCCCGCCTCGTGATAGGCGGTGACCTTCTTCTCCTCGTCGCTGAGCAGCATCGACTTGCGCTCTGCGCCCATCAGCACCTTGTCTTTGGCCAGCTCAAAGTCGTACATGGTCACTTGCTTGCG
>JBEKCW010000255.1:0-7820 GCA_050014675.1 Occallatibacter sp.
TATCTCGTGGGCAACCGTCCGGCTCCAGTATCAGCAGATCGCGAACGTGCTCAAGTGGCTGGTCCTGGTGCTTTTCGCATACCCTGTCACTGCATTCATCGTGGGCGCCAATTGGGGCCAGGTCCTGCGCGATACCCTCATTCCATCAATGCCGCGCACCAGCAATGAATGGGCCACGCTGGTGGCGATTCTCGGCACCACCATCAGTCCTTATTTGTTCTTCTGGCAGGCCAGTGAAGAAGTCGAAGAAGAGAAGTCGGCTGGGCAGAGCACCCTCGCTCAGCGTAAAGGGGCCACAGCTGAGGAGCTAAGCCTTAGAAACGTCGATGTCGGCGTCGGCGCGTTCTTCTCCAACATGGTCATGTTCTTTATCATCCTGACCACTGCAATCACACTTCACCAGCATGGCATCGAGAATATTGAAACTTCTCGCCAGGCCGCTGAAGCCCTCGCGCCTTTTGCGGGCAAGTTCGCCACTACCTTGTTCACCCTGGGCATAGTCGGCGTCGGCTTCCTGGCCATCCCTACGCTGGCGGGGTCGACCTCATACGCCTTCGCCGAGACCCTGGGGTGGCGTCAGGGCTTGAACAAGAAACTGACGAGCGCGCGTTGGTTCTATGCGCTGATTCTTATCTCTACCGCTGCGGGCGTTGCGCTGAACTTTCTGGGCATTAACCCGGTAAAAGCGCTCTACTGGACTGCCGTCATCAACGGATTATTGGCGCCGTTTCTTCTCGTCGCAATCCTCATTGTCGCCGCGGACAAGAAGCTCATGCAGGGGCAACCCAGTTCCCGTCTGGGATGGATTGTCGTAGCCATAACCACAGTGGCCATGTTCCTGGCAGGCGTAGCAATGTTTGTTGTGTAGACCACCTGTCTCACCACATTCGTAAAACATGAGCAGTTGTGAACAGACTTTGCCGTCCCGCGGTGGAACCCTTGACCAAGGCGTGTAACACGCGCCGCCTGTCAGTTCTCTCAGCCCCGGTTTGCGCAGTACTGACGGGCAATCGAAGACTGACTTTGCAAGGAGATTCGTATGCGTACCATCCGCCTTTTACTGGCGCTTCTGTTTTTGGCCATTCCGGCCGCCTCATTCGGACAGATAGGCATAAGGGTCGCGATCGGTCCGCCAATGATGCCCATGTACGAGCAACCGATTTGCCCCGGCGATGGGTACATGTGGACCCCCGGTTATTGGGCCTATGACGACAGCGTCTCCGATTACTACTGGATACCAGGCACATGGGTCGAGCCGCCGGAAGTCGGCTTCCTGTGGACGCCGGGCTATTGGGGCTGGGGCGAAGGCGGCTATCTCTTCAATGAAGGTTACTGGGGAGAATCCGTTGGCTTTTACGGCGGAATCAATTACGGCTTTGGCTACTGGGGCGGAGGCTACGGCGGCGGCCGATGGGACCACGGACACTTCTTCTACAACTCATCGGTAAACAACCTGAGCGGCGGAAATTTTCACAACGTCTACAACGAAAGAGTTGACGCTGGCAACGCTAACCGCGCGAGCTTCAACGGCGGGACCGGCGGAATCGACGCCCGTCCAACCCATGACCAGGAGGCGGCAGCGAACCAGCGTCATATTCCGGCCGTGGCTGCTCAAACTGAACATGCACAGGCCGCGCGCGCGAATCCGGAACAGCGCGCAGGAGTGAACCACGGCAAGCCGGCAATCGCCGCCACTGCCAAGCCGGGAGACTTCAATCAGGAACACGGAGCGGTTGGCGCCAGGGAAACATCGGAGCATGCCAATGGCGCGGCAACTGAAACGCGCACTGCGGTTCATCCCAGTGACCTTGCTCCCATCGCTCGTCCGTCGCCCATCAATTCGGGGAACGCGAAGGCGGACAAGAAGTACGAGCAGCAACAGGACAAGTTGATCTCCAAACAAAACCAGGATCGCCAGTCGCTTCAGCAGAAGCAAGACTCTGAACACCAGCAGCTTGCTCGGCAGAAGGCGAGCGATGCCAAAACCAAGCAGGTTGAGCAAAAGCACCAGCAGCAGACGCAGAAGCTGGTGCAGAAGCACAGTGCGCAACAGCAGTCGTTGCAGGCTCGCCAACCTCAGCCTCGCGCATCGGCCCCGAGGGGCGGACGGAACTAAGAGGCCTTTTCAGAAGACCCTCGGTATTGATTAAAGCGGTTTGCGGTCGGGTGTGCGGGCACCCGGCCGTTTTTTTGCTCTTCAGTTGGTAAGCTGCACGGCTTGATCGGAAGATGCGCGAATGGCGCGCGGTGTAGTCGTCCACCGGCTTCGCCGACCCACAGCAGATGAAACTGTGCCCCATGTATCGAGCGTCTTTTGCTCGATGGGTGGGAGACCACAAAGGCCAGTCATCGGCAAATCCCGTCGTGTTTCTTATTTGAAAAGGGAAGCGCCAGCGCTCTAGCCCGCGCGAGCTGCGGAGGCGCGCATTGCGTGCCTCTCCGAGGCATCGCTCTTCCGCAGTCCGCGAAGCTTCCAGATCCCAAAGCAGACGCCGGCAACGACCAGACCTGTGAACACACACAGCAGCGGCGTCGACCACTTATCGAGGCTTCCAGACCAAAGACCGACGATCCTTCGCCCGTAGATCGCTGCCAGCCAGGCGATAAAGGAGTAGCGCAAGGTGCGAGCCGCGCTGTAGACGACGAGGAAGCGCCTGCGCGAAACTCCCAGCGCGCCCGATGCAAGCGCAAACGGCAATAGCGGAATCGGCGGAGGAAGCAATGCAGGAAGAAACACCGCGAGGATGCGGTGCCGATCCACCCATCCAACGACCCGCCCAAGAAGACGCGCTGGGACGTAGCGGTGCAATGCCGCTTCGCCGCCTTTCAAGCCGAGATTCCAGGTGGAGTATCCGCCCACGATGCTGCCGGCGATGGCCATCGGGCCAAGCAGCCATGGATTGCCGCTGTGCGCCACCAGCCATAGCAGCAGCAGGTCAGTACTGCCGGGCAGCGGCAAAGGAATAGGGGAAGAATCGACTACCGCAACGGAAAAGAGTCCCAGCGCTCCCATGTGCGTTAGCCACGACGGCATCGACGAGCGATGCGTCAGCAGCGCAGCGTGTTGAGCCAGTCGCCGAATAAAAACATTCATAATGACGTGTTCTTGCATTTAGGCGCCGTGGTCATGGAACGATGACTCAATTGATGCCGAGTGCGGAGCGAAATGTGTCTCGCGCCTCCGGCAACGAGAACCGGTGGCAGGCGCCGTAAACAGGCGCGGCCTCATCCCGCATCGGCGTCATGCAATGAGAACCAGTAATACCGCCGCCAGCAAAACATGCAGCGCACCGGGCGTATCGCGAACATGCTGAGCAGGCCGTCGGCGGGGCGCTGTTCGGCTGTCTTGAATTTGAGCGAATTACAGCGAGGACACTCGCGCCGTATCCAGAGCAGATGTGGCACCCATGCTGGCCATGTCCGGTTTGAAAAATTCATCTCAATTGCTCCTCAAGACAGCGGCTGGGTTGCATTACTGAGCTCTGGATTCAGTGGACTGGGATGTGCATCCAGCCAACCGAGCATGCAACGCACGCTGCCCGTAGCCAACGCAATGGTTGAATCCGCGGCGCCGTAGTACAAGTTGACGGTATCGCCATCCTGGCCCAATGTCTGTCCACAAGGGAACACGACGTCCTTGACGTCTCCGCCGCGTTCGTAGGGCGCTTCAGGACCAAAAACCCAGGAGTCTCCGCGCTGCAGGCAGACCGAGGGATCCTCGAGATCGAACAGGGCCAGGCCCAGGCGATAAATGCTTCCCGAGGCCGTTTGCCGCACTCCGTGATAGATCATCAGCCATCCCCTGGCCGTTTCTATCGGCGGAGAACATAACCCAATCTTGTTCGCATCCCACCACCCGCCGCGCCGCGCTTCCAAAATGATCTTGTGGCTCCCCCAATGCCTGAGGTCGGGCGAATACGAAATCCACATGTGAGCGCCCAGCGTTGTTACCGGCCGATGGATGAGTGCCCAGCGGCCGCCAACTCTCCTCGGCAACAGGGCTGCATCCTTGTCCTCCGGCTGCATGATTACGCCATATCGATCGAATCGCCTGAAGTCCTTGGTCAGCGCCAGCGAGACTCCGGGACCGCCTCGGGCAAAAGAAGTGTACGCCACCGCATATTGCTCCAGTTCCGGAACGTATGTGATGCGAGGATCTTCGATGCCCCAGATTTCTTCGGGAAAGTCCGCGGGACTTGCCATCAGCGTAGGTTTCGGGTCGATTCGCCAGCCATTGACGCCGTTGGCGGAACGCGCGACGCAAAGGTGCGATAAGCCGCTCCGATCCTCGACACGGCAAAGCAGCAAGGTATCTCCGTCGGGCAAGAGGACTGCCCCGGCGTTGAAGACACTGTTGATCGGATATGGCCAGTTTTCCCGGCTGAGAATAGGGTTGTCTGCAATGCGCGTGAACAGAGGTTCATCAACGCATGCCTGGAGCTTCGCCTGCTCCAGCGCGGTATATTCCGGCGTCTCAGCCGGCAAGGTGATTTGATTCAAAAGCGACACTCATTTCCTGATGCAGTTGCTCTACACTTGCTACTTTGGCTACCCGCATTTCGAGCAGGGCCATCAGGAACGAAAGCGTTGATTCCGCTCCCTGGTTTTCATTGATGCGGTCGGGATGAAGGCCGTCTCTGCAGCCGCCCGTTCGCGGGTCATAGACCGGCGCATGCAAGTCGTTCTTGCCGAGAAACCAATGGAAGACGCGGTGGGCCTCTTCAAGCCAGCAACTTTCCTCGGTAAGCCTGTATACCTCAAGGCAAGCCGACACCGTTGCGCAAGCCTCAACCGGCTGCTGATCGAAACGCGCCTTTTCGTTTCCCTCAATAAAGAATCCGTTGGACCCGATCGGCACAAATATCTCCTTGTCGTCGCGGTGCTGCTCGGCAACAAGCCACTTCAGCGAGTCCATTCCAACCTCGATCATTCTCTGGTTGTCGCTTCGCCATCCAGCCAGGATGAGCGCCTGTGACAACCTTGCATTGGAGTACGAGAGGCTCTTCTCAAACCATCTCCACGTTGCCGAGTGAGTTCGCTCATAGATATCGAGAAGCCGATTTGCAAGTGTATTTCGAATGCCTTGAATTGCTCTGTCGCCTGGGAACCAATCCAGATAGGCTTGCATGCCCAGAATGCAAAACGCCCAGGCACGCGGGCTGGTGAAGGTCAACGTTGCGGGAACTGCGGCTTCGAAGAGCCTCCCTGCGGCTCCCCTCAGTCCCGCATCCTGCGAATGGCCAAGCACTTTCCCGATCGACCATAAGGCGCGGCCATGACTATCGTCCGACCCAACGTCTTCGAGCCACTTACGGTCATAGCCCAGAAAGTTTCTGAACCTTCCCGTATCGGTGTTGAAAGCAAGCCATAAGAACGCGAGATAGCGACGAGACAGATTCAGATATTCCGCTCTGTCCGCCTGCGGCAGGCAATCGCCAAGAAGCACCGACACGATCAGCGCGCGTGCATTGTCATCGGTTGTATATCCTTCTTTCGAATTGGGAACCGAAAAGATTGCGTGCTGCAAAATGCCCGTGTCGTCTGTCAAGCTCAACAAGTGGGTGGTATTCAACACCGGCAGAACATCCTGAACGCTCGCCGCCACGTGATCTTTCTGGGCTGCCCTTGGTTGCAACGTGCGCTCGAAACGCGCCCGCTGGAAGCTCGCCATATATTTCTGCGCGGTCTTCGGCCATATCGTTTCCCGTGAGTGGAGATAGGCCCGCTTCCGCATGGCGTGCCGCATGCCGTCGTTATCCAGCAGTTGGATCACCGCTGCTGCAATGGCATCGGGCGCTTCAAAGGGCACAATCACGCCCCTGTTATTCGCCAGCAACTCCTTCGCGTGCCAATACGGCGTGGAGATGATCGCCTTTCCCGCGCCGAGCGCAATGGCCAGCGTACCGGAAACGATCTGCGCCTCCTGCCGGTAAGGCGTGATGTAAATGTCCGCTGCGCCTACCTGCTCAACCAGTTCTTCAGCGCTCACAAAACGATCGAGCAACATCAGATGTGAAGAAACGCCGAGCTGCTCTGCCAGAGCCCGCAGTTCTTCGCGGTAGCGCTCGCCCTCGCGCCGCCTGATATGCGGATGCGTCGCACCGGAAACGATATACACCACCTTTGGGTGTTTTGCCAAAATCGCGGGCAACGCCCGAATCACGTTCTCAATTCCCTTGTTGGGCGAAAGCAAACCGAACGTCAACAGCACCGACTTGCCTTCAGTGCCGAATTTGTCTTTGAAGAAATTGGGATCCATGAATTGAAAATCAGGCACCCCGTGAGGAATGATGTCGATCTTGCTGCCTGGAACCGCGTACACATCGCGCAAAAACTGCGCCGCTTGCTCGCTCATCACCACCACGCGATCGGAGAGTCTTGTTACCTCCTCGAGCACATGGCGCTGATCCGGATCTGGATCGCGCAACACCGTGTGCAGCGTTGTCACCACCGGCATCTTCAATTTGCGCATCAACTTCAAAATGTGGCCGCCGGCAACCCCGCCATAAATGCCATATTCATGCTGTAAGCAGACCAGATCGTTGCCGTTGAAATTCAAAAATTCCGCGGCCCGTTCATAGGAGGCAGTATCCTCCTGCTCCAGTTCCAGCCGCACCTGCTCCGGATATACATAGTGTGACTCCGGATCGTTGACGGGAATCGCAAACAGCCGGCCGGCTCCATATTCAGTTCCGAGAGCGGCGCATAAATCCGTTGTAAATGTAGCAATGCCACACTGGCGCGGCAGGTAATTTCCCACAAACGCAATGCGCGTAGGCAACGGCAGGTTGCAGCTGTTTGACGCAGCTACGATAGAATCCGCCGGCGGAACATGCCCCGACAGTTCTTCATTCTGAGTCGAATCGGTAAGAAGCATATAGTCCTGCTTTCGCTTGAATCTGAGTGGTTCAATCCGTCTCTGGGCAGTTTGATTAGCTCGGACGCGGTTCGAGCCTCGCGGCCTGTATTGTGCTCAGCGGCACGACGGACCTAGGGTGCCAGAACCTCTTGAAGTCGGCTTTCTGCGGCCAGGGAAAGTGAACTGCGACTCTGTATCTGCCGGCTATGCAGTGTCACTCTTGCTATCCGGATGCCAAGACAATTTATGACCTGAAACGACTGTAGCTCGGCTGCATTGAAACGGACGCTCACTCTTTTGAGTGCGTTGGCAAGCGCCCCGCGGATAGCACTCTCCGGCGTTGCGCCGAGGCCGCGGGAAGACCGGGAATCTGTCATCCACATGAAATGCCAGCCGGCGCTGCGAACACTTGCATCCAGTTCCGGTGCAAGTACCCCAATCACCGTTGTCCAGCCTTTGCAAAACGGCTCTATGCTCAGATCCACTTCATCCGGCAGTACGCAATCGTCGCGAAGGAATACCGTGCCGGGGTTCACGCTTGCCGGCTTCGCGAGATGGTCGGCGCGCCGGTCCCATCTAAATCGGCTGCAAGCGGAACTGGAGTGACGGGCGCGCTCACAGAAGAATGTCCTGGAGTTACTTCTTTGGTAGTGGCTGTAGCAATGGCAGCCTTGGGTGTGCGCTCGATCCTGAAGCCGGATTCGCTCAGCGGCCCGGTCCGGCCAAGCCGCATGGCTCGCCTTGCTGCGAAATGCTTATCGACATCGATTTTCTTGATGAGGCTCATGGCCGCTCCAATCGTTCTGTTACTTACTTGAACGGTGCTCGTCTGAAGCGAAGCCTGGAGAGCTGAAGGCGAGAAGGGGATTCCTTATTGCTCTCTCAAGCATACACCTCAGGGAGTTAACGCGCCGGCGTTTCGGCCGAGCGCATCCTGGTCAAACTCTGCCCAGAACCACCA
>JBEKCW010000256.1:0-7812 GCA_050014675.1 Occallatibacter sp.
GTGGTCTTTTGCGGTGACAGCTTGGGATACACGGCACTAAGTTGACTTTGTATAATGCCGCCGCCGAATTGCTCGATTTCTCCGTGGCTGTCAACACCTACTGGAGTAATGGCCGGGTTGGAGTAAGTGCGGCCGTACGGGGGCGCGATATTCGCGCTTGTTCCATAGAGGTTCGCCGACTCCACCTCGTTGGTGGGTGCCGACGAGTTGTAAGTAGCGAAGGAGAGGTTGAGCTGATTGGGAGAGTTTGACGCCAACCCATTCACCACGCCGCCAACGTTCATAGCGTCTTCATACAATCCAATGCCGCCGTGAACCGTGAGCTTGCGCTTCGGCAAAGGCGTCCATGCGAAGCCAACACGGGGCATGAAGTTTATGTCCTGGGAGGAGGCAAACGCGTTGCTGACCTTGCCCGTGGAAATCATGTCGTTGACGATGTTCGCATTCAGCGAAGCTCCCGCCGGCGAGACCATGTTCAGCCACGGCAGCGAGCCGTCCCCATAGGATGATGGATTGCCGTAGTCGTCCCAGCGCAGACCGAGCGTGACCAGCAGATTTGGCCTGATCTTCCAGTCATCCTGGGCATAGAGTCCAGCTTGCAGCACCTGGGTTCCATTAATATTGCCTTGAAATTTGCCGGTTGTTCCAGACAGAGTGCTGTAGAAGTTGTACGAAGTCGGCTCGTCGTACAGCAACGAAGCGTTATTGCAAAAACAGCCATAGTAGAAAACATCTTGCGGCTTGGAATCATAGCCTGCGTCGTTCGAGTAGTTATCCATATGCGCAACCAGTAAGCCAGCCTTGACGTTGTGCTTTCCATGGGTCCAGGTCACGTCTTCGTGGAGTTGATAGTTGTGGGACTTTGAATTGGTGGGGCCCGGCGTGCCGAAGTAATCTACGGGCGATTCCCCGGACCCGATTTCCCAATTGAAGAAGGGAATTGTGTTGGCCGGGCTGGAAGTGAAAGCGTTGTAAAAACGCACAGCGCTGATGGCCGTCTGGCTGATCAGGTTGGGCGTGAAGATGTGGGTGTAGTTGAGATTCACGTAACGAGTGCCACCGGGAGTGGTAGCGTTGAATCCCGGCCGGAACCAGAGGAAGTCAGATACCTGCGGCTCCAGCACGTAGGCGCCGTAGACGCGATCTAGTCCGCCGCGAAAGTATTGATCGATGCGGGCATCGAGTTGGTAGCCATTGACTCTTGGAGCCTGGGATTGAATGACGTTATCGTTAATAACCTGGGTGCAAGGTATGGGAACGGATGGGGCGATCCCTTCAGGATCGTTTATTACGCACACGCCTGGCGTGCTGGTCCCGTACATATCCTGCGCGGTAGTTGCCACGCTGACAAATTTGTTGACCGACGATTGGCCACCGGTGGCGTTGCCGAGCGGGAATGGCGCGAGCAGGTCTTTCACGGTCAAGCTGTTAGGAAAGTTTGCCGGAGCCCATGTGCCCGAGAAGTCATTGTCCATCACCTCATTCTCGCCATTTGCAACAGGAGTGGTTTGATGCTGAAGCAGGTAGGAGAAGAAGAAGAACGTCTTATCCTTCCAGATCGGGCCACCCACGCTGGCGCTGTACCAGCGGCGGGCATTGGAAACCTGGGGAACGGAACCGTATGCCACCGAATTCAGGTTCTTGTCGCTATACCGGTCGCCGATGGTACCGTGAAATTGGTTTGTGCCGCCCTTGGTGGTCATATTCACTTTGAACGATGAGGTACCGGTCGAGTCAGCGGAATATGTGTTGACTTCAATAGCAACCTCTTGAACCACATCTTCATCCGGCTCAAAAGTAATGTAGCGGTCAGGGGTGCCGGCGTAGCCGGTGTTGTCCTGGATGCTGACGCCGTCAAGCTGGTACGCGCTGCTGGAGTTGGGCCGTCCGTCGGCCTGGGCATTCATCGTACTGCCGTTGATCCCGACGATCCATAGCGAGCGGTCCTCGTCGATTCCCGTAATGCCCGGCGCAACCCGCACTGTCTCGAGCACGCTGCCATTCTGAAGCGGAAGGTTTTCGATCTGAGTCGCGTCAAGCGTCGTTTGGAGACGGGTTTCATCGGGATCCAGTGCCTGCGCTACGCCGGTTACAGTCAGGGTGGTGGAAGCACTCGTGGGCACCAGGGTGACATTCACGCTGGCAACCTGATCCTGGGTTACATGCGCGTTGATGATTCTCTTCGCAAAACCCGGAGCATCGACGATGACCTCATATTCACCAGGACCGATTCCGTTAAACCGGTAGTAGCCTGAGGTCTGCGTTGCGTCGGTACGATCGAGGTTGGTTTGCAGATCATGGAGAGTGATCGTAGCGTTTACAATCACCGCTCCGGTCTTGTCGGTGATGGTGCCTTCAACGCTGCTGTTGAACTGCGCGTAGCACTTGGTCAAGGGCGATGCCAGCAAGACCAATAATGCTAACGCCAGCAACCAGATTCGGTTCTTTGATGTAAGTAACATTTGCCTCCTCCTCCTGAACAACGAAGACATTCAGCTGTGACGCGTGATTGCGGTTTCGAGTCTGTGATCGTCTGTGGTTTCCCCGATTGGCCAGTCAACCGTTGCGTTGCCAATCCCCATTAAGCCGCATATAATCCGGAACACAGCGAGACTAGTCAGGTGTTTGAGAGCGAGTCTAGTTCGAAATCGGTTCTTCTTAGTTCTATCGCTACAAACGTTTGATTCTAATGGTCATATGGATTACGTTACAGAAACGTTCCATGAGGATTCGAGCACTCTTGGGGGTCTCACCCGACAGGAATGCCTCGCTCAAATCGATCGCTTGATGAGCAGCCCTTTGCTGCAGCGCTCCGAGAACCTCTGCAAGCTGGTCAAATACCTCGCAGATCACACGTTGAACGCGCCGACCCATCATCTTAAAGAGCACCAGATTGCCACCGAAGCCCTGGGCCGTTCATCGGAGTTCGATCCGCAGCTGGATGCCAGCGTACGGGTTCTTGCGGGACGTTTGCGCACCAGGCTTGCCGAATACTATCAATCGGCGGGAGTTCGCGATCCGATTGTCGTGGATGTACCCAAGGGAACTTACATGCTCTCGTTCGAGCGCAGGCCAGACGCTCTGGAGCCAGGCTTGCCGGCCGCAGCGCCTGTGACTGGCTCTCCAGAATCGCCGAGGTCAACATCTGACAATCAGGCCAGGGTGCTTTTGGCCTTGGCAATCCTGGCGATCGGGTTGCTGGTCACCGGGTTTGCGATCGATTTCATCCATCACAGGTCAGCAGCGTTGACGGCAAAGAAGGATGATGCCACTGATTTGCCGACCTCGTTTCAGATTCTCTGGAACCCGTTCTTCCACGGAGCGCAGGAGACCATCGTTGTCTTCAGCAATCCTCTTTTCGTCGGAAACCCGGAGACTGGCTTCCGCTACTTCGATCCATCCCGAGACTCTCGCGACAAAATCAACCAGCACTACACCGGAATCGGCGAACTGTTGGGAGTTGCGGAACTGGATGGCCTTTTCCAGAAGTCCGGAGGCAAATTCCGTATCAAGCCAGGCGCAATGTTCACGTTTGACGAAGCGCGTGACAATGATCTTATTTTCGTTGGATCTCCAACAGAAAACCTCTCACTGAGGCAGATTCCCACACCTCAGGAATTCGTATTCCGCCGCGTGCCTGCCGGAGAGAATCGCTGGAACGAGGTGATTGCCGACCTTCACCCGCGAGCCGGCCAATCCGGCATATATCCTCCCGCGTCGGAAATCGACCGGCAGGATACGGATTATGCACTCATTGCCTTGATGCGCGGGTTGGATCGTTCTCGCTGGACGCTGATTCTTGCGGGACGTTCGACGGTCAGCACCGAGGCCGCTGTAGATTATGTTTGCGACCCGAGATCGCTTCGTGAGCTTCTACAACATCTGAACATTTCGAAAGCGGCGGATCTAAAGCCGTTCGAAGCATTGCTGCGGATCAAATCGGCCAAAGATGTGCCGATCGAAACCCAACTGGTTGATTCCCGGCAGACCAATTATTAAGTGGCAATTGATAACAGCTGATGCACCTTGTCGAGGTGGCCGCCGGACGCCCAATGGAATATTGGCTGGCAATCCTTCCTCTTGGGCATGTAAATCCCCAGATCGCCATCGGCATTTATCAGCAGCCTGTCACTGAATCAATTTATTTTAAGTGAGATATGGTAGGCACGACTGGATTCGAACCAGCGACCTCTTCCGTGTCAAGGAAGCGCTCTAACCAACTGAGCTACGCGCCTATAGTGTGACAAAACATAGTTTATCAGCATCGGGTTAGCACGAAAAGGCGCACGCCTGCGGCTTTGGCACGGCGCATTGGGTGGTGCCCACCCTGCCTTACGTTGCACCCTGACTGTATCCCAACCCGCACCTTGCATTGCACTCCAGCCCTTGACGACAACGCACCACGGCCCGGCGGTAGGATAAGGAGCGGAGGCAAGTCGAATGCTCATTGTTCACATTGACGTGCACGTCAAGCCTGAATCGGTTGGGGACTTCAGGCAGGCTACCATCGAGAACGCCCAGTTGAGCGTTCAAGAGCCCGGAATTGCGAAGTTCGACGTGGTGCAGCAACAGGACGATGCGACGCGGTTCGTGCTGATCGAGGTTTACCGCACGCCGGAGGCGGCGGCCGCACATAAAGAGACCGCTCACTACGCCAAGTGGCGCGATGCGGTTGCGCCGATGATGGCCGAGCCGCGGCAAAGAGTACAGTACAAAGCCGTTTTCCCCAATCCAAAGGACTGGTAGAACGATGCGATTCGAGTTTGCGACCGCGACGCGGATTGTCTTTGGCGAGGGCACCGCAGCTACTCTGCCAGAACTGGTTCGCTCTTTCGGTGTCCGCCCGCTGGTGGTAACAGGCTCCTCACGAGAGCGTGCGGCGGCGGTTATGTCAGCGCTCTCGGCGGAGATATTTACCGTGCCCGGCGAGCCTACGGTTGACTTGGTGCGCGAGGGCGCACGTCGCGCGCTGGCCGGCGCATGCGATGTGGTTATATCGCTGGGCGGGGGCAGCGCGATTGACGCCGGAAAAGCGATTGCCGCGGTTGCCACCAACGGCGGTGAGCCACTCGAGTTTCTTGAGGTGGTGGGAAAGGGCCGCGCGATTGAGGTCGCGCCGCTGCCGTTTATCGCGGTGCCGACCACTGCCGGAACCGGCAGCGAGGTCACGCGCAACGCGGTTCTGGGATCGACGGAGCACGGCATCAAAGCGAGTTTGCGGAGCCCGCTCATGCTGCCGCGGGTCGCGCTCGTCGATCCCGAGCTGACGTATGGATTGCCACCTGCGATCACTGCTTACACTGGCCTTGACGCCCTGACGCAGCTCATCGAACCATATGTTTGCGCGCGCGCCAATCCGCTGACTGCTGCGATTTGTGTCGCGGGGCTCGGCCACATTGCCGGCGCGCTGCCCCGCGCGTACCACGACGGAGCGGACAAGGAAGCGCGCCGCGACATGGCGCTGGCGAGCCTGTTCGGAGGCTTGGCACTGGCCAACTCCGGGCTGGGCGTGGTGCATGGCTTTGCCGCGCCACTCGGAGGCTCATGGAAGGCTCCGCATGGTGCTCTTTGCGCCGCAGTGTTGCCGCACGGAATGGCTGCAAATGTTGCTGCTTTGCGAACGCGCGCGCCGCTTGATCCGGCGCTTGAACGCTACACCACGATTGCGCGACTGCTAACCGGTCGGAGTGACGCGAGGGCAGAAGACGGCATTGATTGGGTACGCGCACTCTCGGTCGAACTCAATGTCCCGCCGCTGCGCGCCTGGGGTATTGCTCAATCCGATTTGCCCGGCGTCGTCGAAAAGGCGGCTCATGCCAGCAGTATGAAAGCCAATCCAATGCTGCTCACTGGCGGGGAGTTGCTGGCGTTGATCACGGCTGCCTGGTAGGGCCAGGCACTGCCCTATCCCCCCCTCTATTTGGGGCGGAAACATTGCGTTTTCAGCAGATTGACGCACGAATTTTGGTTAGCACATATGATTCCAAACAAGCTAGCGGTAAATATAAGAAATTAGATTACTTAGCACGCTGATTTGCGGCATTGATTGGCTGAATCACGCGCCATTTGCAACCGGGACGAATTAATCATGAGAAGAGTATGCGGCGGACAGGGGAAATTAAATGCAATTCCGGCGAGGACAATTAGATTTACGGCGGACCTCTCATTCCTATCTGGACTGGGTGAGGAAAGTGGTCAGTCTTGAGGAAAAAAATCGCGGCCTGGGTGAGACAGGTCCCGACGACATGCAGACAGCTGCGAGGCCCGCGGCTAAAGCCGCTGGTGTGAAGAGCTTCGATTCAGCGGCCTGAAGGCCGCTGCTCCCTCCGGACTGCGGGGAGAGAGCCTCGGATCTGTGCTGGGTTGAGAGCGGCCAATTGGGGTTCGTAACTTTCAGCGGTTCAAAACTGGTATTCCGAATTTGGCGCTCGCAATCGTTTTGCCATAACCACTAATATTGACCAGATGGCTCATTTCGTCGCCGGAATCGTTCCTCTCATCCCGATCGACCGGGATCTGGCTGCGCCGCTTCACCGCCAGGTGTATTCCGGCTTTCGCGACGCAATTCTGCGGGGCGGCCTGGCTCCGGGACAACAGGTTCCATCGAGCCGGGCGCTTGCATCGGCATTGGGAATTTCCCGCTTCCCGGTTCTCGATGCCTATTCTCAGCTCAATGCCGAGGGATATTTCGAGAGCCGCGTCGGAGCGGGAACCTTTATCGCCGCATCGCTCAAGAATCATCGCAAGCAGGCGACGCGCGCAGAAGCACCGGCCGGGGCGCGTACCGTCTCCCGGCGAGTCTCTTTATTCCCGCGCTACGAACGATCTCCGTGGCGCCACGGCTGGGGCGCATTCGCCGTTCACCAGCCGGCCATCGATCAGTTTCCATTTGAGGCGTGGTCAAAGCTGGTTGCGCGCAACAGCCGCAGTCCGCGCTTTCACGCATTTCATCACATCGATCCTCTGGGTCTGAGGCCATTCCGCGAAGCCATCTGCACCTATCTCTCCACGTCCCGCGCGGTGCGGTGCGAACCGGATCAGATCATGATCGTTTCCGGTTCGCAGCAGGCGCTCGACATTACCGCGCGAGTTCTGTTCGACCCCGGCGACCAGGTGTGGATTGAAGAGCCATGCTATCAACTGGTGCGCTCCATCCTGCGCGGATCGGGCTGCAAGATCCGGCCCGTGCCAGTCGACGAAGAAGGGATGGACGTAGATTTCGGCATGAGGCATGCAGGCAGGACGCGCGCGGCGTTTGTCACGCCTTCGCACCACTACGCGCTGGGCGTGACTATGAGCATCTCGCGCCGACTGCAACTGCTGGAGTGGGCTAGGCGCACCTCCGCCTGGATTATCGAGGATGACTACGACAGCGAATTTCGATTTGAAAGCCAGCCCATTGCGTCGCTGCAGGGGCTCGATCAAGCGGGGCGCGTAATTTATATCGGGACATTCAGCAAGGTGCTCTTTCCTTCTCTGCGCCTGGGCTACATTGTGATCCCTCCGGATTTGGTCGGCGCGTTCATGAGCGTGCGTTTCTCCATGGACATCTTTCCCCCGTTTCTGTTTCAGGAAGTTCTGACTGATTTCATGAGTTCGGGCCACTTTGTACGGCACATTCGCCGCATGAGGACGTTGTACAAATCACGGCGCGAAGCGCTGGTGGAGGGCCTCGAACACGAGCTCGGCGGCCTGATTGAATTTCACGGTTCAGAGGCGGGGATGCACCTTTCAGTGACTTTGCCCGATGGCTATGACGACGTTGAGATTGCGGCACGCGCGGCAAAAGAGAGGCTGTGGCTCTGGCCACTT
>JBEKCW010000257.1:0-7797 GCA_050014675.1 Occallatibacter sp.
AGAGGGCGCCACTGTAACTACGTCAGGCGACGTTCGCTATTCAGTGTTCGAGGGCATGAACAACCCCAGTGAAAAGGGTGTGGTCGTCGTCAATTATCAGGACAATGCAGCGGAAGCGACGGTCAGCGTTCCCGGTGCAAGTGAGGCCAGAGTCCTTATTCCATTTCAACCCGACACAACTGTGCAGTTGCCGGCGAAGCTTCAGCTTCCAGCCCAGACTTGCGCAGTGATTGTCGTGAACACATCCAAGTGACATCAGGGAAACTTCGCCTACGCTCCACCGTGGCGCGCAGGCAGGTCCTGGTCAGACGTTGGATGATCGCGCGAGGATTGTATGAAGAGAGTTTTCAAACTAGCCATTGTGCTTTTCCTGCTGACTGGACGTGCAATTACCGCACTCTGTCAGACGCCCAGTCTTACATCTCCGGACCTCTGGAAGCCGGAGCATGCTCCTTTCTCCTTCACGTACGATGGCAAATCATCTGCAACATTCCTGAGTAAGTGGCAGGTATCTCAGGAGACCGCGGTTGAGACCAAGGGCGAGCCTCATCGTTATTACTATCGAGATCCTGTTACTCACCTGGCGGTGATTGCAGAGATCCGTCTCCATGCTGATTTTCCCGGTGTAATCGATTGGGTTCTTCGGTTCAGAAATGAGGGCACTTCAGACACGCCGATCATTGAAAATATTTTGCCGCTCGATTGGACCATGGCGGCTTCAACGGGAAACTGTACCCTTCACCACGCTCAAGGCAGCGATGCGGCTGCAGACGATTTCAGGCCGCTGGAGAATCGTCTGGACAATGGTTTTACCCCCTGGGGAAACGTGCACCTTGAATCTATAGGGGGAGATTCCTCCAATGTAAATACATTGCCATTTTTTAACCTGCAATGCGGCGACCACGGAGTGATCGGAGCGATCGGCTGGACCGGGGACTGGAAGGCTGATTTCAATTTTCCACGCGGTGGGACAATCGTCACCATGACGAGCGGGATGAAGAAGACTCATCTTCTGCTCCATCCTGGAGAGGAGATTCGTACCCCGCGTATCGTTCTGATGCATTGGACGGGCGACGACTGGCAAGATTCGCAAAACGGCTGGCGGCATCTTCTCTTTGCGTACTACACGCCACAGGACAACGGCAAGGCAATGAGGGGACCAGTCGTCTTCGGCAGTTGGGGGTCGGAGCCGATCGCCGACAAATTGGCCTATATCCAGTGGGTTCGCGATCAGAAAATTCCAGTGGACGTATACGCCGTCGATGCGGGTTGGTACGGGGCCTCAGCAGACGGCGCAGACAATGGCTCCTGGTGGAAGTATCGCGGCGACTGGTTTCCCAGCCCGCTCTATTATCCGAACGGGATCAAGCCGCTCGGCGATGCCTTGAAGGCCTCCGGTTTTGGTTTTTCCTTGTGGATAGAGCCGGAAGCGGCTATGCCAGGCACCAGGATCGCCAAAGAACATCCGGACTGGTTCTATCGTCCGATTTGGATGTTAGTGACGAACCTTGGCGATCCTGCGGCTCGCATCGGCACGACGAACATGATTTCTGATTTCATTGATGATTATGGAATCACCTGGTATCGGCAGGATTCCAACATGCGGCCGGCACCCTTCTGGGAGCAAGAGGACACGCCCGACCGGATCGGGATGACCGAGATCCGCCATATCGAGGGGCTCTACCAAGTGTTGGATGACCTGCTGGCCCGTCATCCTGGCCTGCACATCGACAATTGCGCCAGCGGCGGTCGCCGCCTCGATATCGAGATGATGTCGCGCAGCTTTGTAGTCTGGCGGACCGATTATGGTTTTGACGACCTGCCGGCTGACCAGGCGCAGACCCAAGTGCTGGCTTACTGGGTGCCGCAAAATATGACCTATGAGTCTTACACCGAATCCAATCCGTGGACGAAGCCGGGGCCATACTCCACACCGGAAAGCCTATATCTCATGCGGTTGGCTTACGACGCCGGATATGGAGTTACTCCTGGGGCCGTGGGCGTTCACAACGACGCCTGGGTCGCATGGATCAAACAAGCGCTTGCCGAGTACCGCGAGGTGGCGCCTTATTTCCAGGGCGACTTTTATCCGCTCTTATCCTATAGCCTGAGCAATGACACGTGGACGGCATGGCAGTGGGACCGGCCGGAACATAAAGATGGCCTGGCAATTGTGCTGCGTCGACCAAAAAGCCCATTCACGGCCATGCCTCTGGGTCTGCGGCACCTGGACCCGAATGCTATGTACGAGGTAGAGGTCCGCACCACTTATGAGAAGGGTCCCGTCAAGAAAATGAAGGGAAGCGAATTGGCTCGGTTGCAGGTTCAACTGAATCATGCGCCGGATTCTGTAATTATCTTTTACCGGCAGACTACGGTTACCGACTAACTCGGCAAATGTTGATGAGGGGCCAGGCGCCCCTCAGACCTGGCGTTGCAGTACAACCGGCCCAAGGAGGCCCGAAGGCAATAACTCCGGGCCCTTCCCTGTTTTCTTCCGGTCCTCGCAAATCGGACATTGAGCGTCATCGTAGTTTTTCGGCAAGACAGGCTCGTACGTTGGAACGTTAGTGACTGTAAGGCGTTCGTCTCTTGGCAGCTTTCCGTCGCCAATCAGCCGGTTCGGCCATAGGTTTACAACTTCGATTTCTAACTCGTTTGCTTTCTCCAGCACGGCATCACCGATCGCAACTCGCCATGGCGCCGTCCAGACCACGCCAAGATCTTTTCCGTTCAACCGCACCTGCGCCAAGTTTTTGACCTCTCCTAAATCGAGGCATAGAGGTTCTTGAACCCCATGTGGCAAGTCAAAACTCTTCTTATAGGTCGCCGTTCCGCTGTAATAGCGAATACCCTCCTCGGGGCGCTTCGACCAATCTTCCAACTGTTCAAAAGTCACTTTCTGTGGTCCGCCCCAAGCTGGATCAAAACTAACTTCCCACGGTCCGGCTAATGTAACGACGTCAGTTACGCTGGCGAAATTTCTTTTGCCGGCCGCAGACAGAGTTACATCGGAATCTCGCCGGAAGACAACAAAGAAACTCTGGCGCTGCTCGAACCGCATGGGTACTATCGTCCGACCATTCTCTTCGCGAAACGCATCCAGCTGTCGCACGGAACCGGATACAGCATCCCACAGCTCGGGCGCCCTTCGCTCAATGCGAAAAGTAATTTCCAGGTCTAACTGCCGGTCGCTCAAGTTCGCAATGAAGTAAATATCCTCAGAGGCAGAACGGCGGTGGATCCAATCCAACTGGACATCGCCCGGTACCCCCTTCAGCTCAATATCGGGCGCGAGCCGGTCGGCGTTTATGACTTCTTCCAGCGTATTACCCCAAATCACCCTGCCATTACCGACTGTTCGCATGCCTGATGCAGCTGTGTCAGTTCCCCAAAGCGCATCCGCCAGCTGCTTCACCTGCTCATCGCAATGCGGATAACCCGTCAACCCTGGGGCATGACTCGGACGTGCTCCAAGGAGGGTGGCTCCGACCTCAACCAGCTCACTCAACTTCTTCACGACGGCCGGCGTCATCGTCTCCCCGACGTTATCCGGTATGACGAGATAGCGGTAGCTCATGCCATCCGGTAGGACTACACGGCCGTCCTTTACAGTGGCCCGCGTCAGCAATGCTTGTGCGTTGATGGTATCGAAGTCAAAACCGAAGATAGGCTTGCGGTCGATTAATACAAAGTTGGGAATGGCTTCTCCGCTGAAGTAAAGAATATCGGCCGTGAACATTCCCTGCCCAAGCATATATTGGCATCGCGCCAGGTAAGTCAACCACGCGTGGCTTTTCTCCCACCAGGTAATATTCCGGTCAAAGTGAGTTCCGGTGTGTTCCCACTGATATCCAGGTTTCGCATGTAAGTCGACCTGATGAACATAGAAGCAAAGAACCTGCCGGTTCAATCCCGTGCAAAATGCCCTGTCTCCATACGGTTTTAGAAAGAAGGGGTACTCGGTCCAGTCGTCATTGAAACTGGTATAGGACTCTGCCTGGCAAAATGGTTTGCCATAAATGTGAGCAGCGGTGGCAGCCTGGCGAACGGAGCCATAGTTGCACACGGGAAAGTCGAATTCGGCACTGTGAAAGAAGCTGGAAGAGACACCTTCTTCAAGCCCATCCGGGAAAGTATAGCCGTATCGCGAGGCCCAAAACTCCGCCATAGGAATGGAATTGGTCCCTTCGCATTCAAGGCCGTCGATATCTTGAGTGTAAAAAGGACCGCCCGATTCAGGATGCGTCCCGAGGCCGTTCTCGTGCGACAGCTCAGTAAGTCGTCCGTAATAGTTTTCGGCGACGAGGTCGGCCAGCGTTCGCCGGTAGTCCCACCGGAAACGCTCTGTAATTTCGTTATTAGTTACGGTCTTACCCGCCAATGCCGGGAGATAGGGTATTGGATCGTATCCTCGACGGGTGCGAAAGTCTTCAATGAAGCTGGCCGTCCAAGTGGGGTTTCCAATTTCCCAGCTATCGATATGCGTGTACTTCAGCGTGCTTCCTGCCAATGGCCCCACATCCTCAATCAGCTTCTTCCCTGTTGCTGCGAAGTGACGGTCCATTGCCGCCGAACTTAAGGGATCAATCTCCCAGGAAGGTTCGTTAGGAGTGGAGGTTTCACTTAAACGTTTTTCCGCCAGAGTGTATCCAAAGCGCAGGATCGTCCAGGTACCTTCCGGTACTTCCCACTGCAGTTTTCCATCGCGAAATTTGCCCGTTACATCTATCGCCTCGTGGGTATTCCACAGCCCGTCCACGCCTACACGGCATGCAAGTATTGCAACGTCGCGATACCAGTTCTGTTGATCCGGAGGCCTGGTTGCACCCGTGACGTTGTAGACTTCTTTCAGCGTGGGTTCGGGCAATGTGGCGTCCCATGCGCGACGCCCTTCGACTATTGTTTCGGTCAATACCAGAGCCTTGATTGCATCCTCCGGGCCCACCCATGGGCCTCCGGCGTTCCACCCGCTGCAGAGATTTACTCCCATTTCAATTTGGAGGCGCGCAGATTCCCGCACGGCGTGGCGGAAATTGTCTCTCCATGGATCACTCATGAACCGATAGCCCTTCGGGGTGAGGGGACCACCTTCGCCTGCATCGAAGAGGAGAACGCCTGAGATGCCCTGCTTCTTCATTTCTTCAAGATCATTTGTGATGCCCTCTTTGCTACTCGCACCATCAAGCCACCACCAATAGGCCCAGGGTTTCGATGCGGCCGGAGGGCGAAGGAAATCCTTCTCCACGAGGAGCCCGTTCTCCGATGACGAGGGCTTGTTATCCAGCGACATTGCTGGAAGCGCGCGCGGCATGATGCCAAAAGCAAGCCCCGACTTGAGAAAGTTCCGGCGCGTTATTTCGTGCCATACTCTGCTCAAGCCGCCCGGAACCACAGGAGGTTGGTTTATCGAATCATCCTTCGATCGCATATTTTGAAAATCCTCGCTGGATCGGGCCCTGCACCTTCAGCGTCACAGTTTGCCATATTCGACAAGTACCATCGCAAAGACGTCGAACGCTGGAATGTGGAACTGAACATACGGTCCGGCTTCAGTGAAAGTGATTTCTTTCTGGTCTGGCAAACGAAGGACCCGCTTGGCTTTGCCGCCGTCGGGGATTTGGACGCGGACCGTTGCGTCGACGGGAACGGCCGGCGTCTCTTCCTGCATATTGAGAAGTCCAACCAGCAATCGCTGGTCTTGCTCCTGGCGGTAGACAGTGATTTCAACCGCGGGGTTGGCATCCGCTTCGAATTTGTACGGTCCGGGCAGCGCGGTGTGGAGTAAATGACGAACGAGAGCGCCAGCTGCCGCGCCGGTGAGCTTCTCGATTGGGGCAGCTACCCAAATCGCTTTCCCTTTACCGAATGAATTGACCACAATGGCAGGGTCATTACCCGCCACAAGCGCAGGTGGGTTACTCCAGATTTGAGCGAAGTGAGCCCCGATTGCGTAGCCCTCATCTGGAGTTACGTAGGGCAAGGTTACAGTGCCGAGTACCTCGGCGCCCGCCTGACTCTCGGCCTTCACCATCGAGCCTGGAAACGAAGCGTGTTCCTGCGGCCAAATGAGCCTGGCCACCTCGGCGTTGTTGGGCGCGAGATAGGTTATCGATGTTCCGAGCCAGCCAACATAGCGGACGCCTAGTACATCCTCAAGGAGAAATTTCGGGGATGGCTGATCGACGATCTGGAGAGAGGAAGGACCACTGGCGTAGAGGACGCCGCCGCTTCTGACAAAATTGCGAAACACCTCCGCCTGATCGGGAGTCATTTCCAGGACATTTGGAACAATGACCGCGCGATAACGCGACAACTGATCGAGAGTCACATTAGTCACGACTCCGTAGGGAATGTGCGCCTCTCTCAAAATTCGCGCCGCGCCGATAAGCGCATCCCTGTGGGGCAGCTTCATCTCCGGGACTGCAGGCGCGGGCAGTCCTAAACGCGGACCTCCCTGGGTATGAATCGGCGCGACCATCGCAGCAGGCAATTTGTTGAGCGTGGGATCATACAGCGAAGGCTTATCAAAATAGATTGCCACATCGCCCTGAAGCTCTCCTCCCAGAAATTGTTCGTATGGGTCATGTTGGATGTTGACCTGCGAAAGAAGTTCGTACGCATGGGCGTTGACCCTGCCATTCGGCTTGAATGCGTCGATGAAGAGACAGGCGCCGGAGTGAAAGGCGGGGATGGAGGATTCAAGTAACAACTGCTCGAAGGGCTTGGTCGTCTCAAAATCGCCTAGTCCGATGGTTCGAGAGGTCATGAACTCGAACGGCCGCGTGCGGGTTAGACCGTCATAGGCTTTGCAAACGAGAGAGAACTCCGTAGCTCCGCCATAGAAATCGCCGCTACAAAAATCGGACGCTTCGTTCTGTTCGAGAGAGACGCCGAACTGCCAAGCCTCAAAGAGTGTACTGAATTGGTGGGCGACCTGGATCGGACGTGCCTGTTTGATGGTCTGCGTAACCTGCATGGCGAATTCACGCATCCAGCGCTCGCGAGCTTTTTGAAAGGCGCGCCACGTTGGGTCCGTCCAATCTACGATCCGTGGTGGTTCAGCATTTTCTTCTTTCCAGAATCTGGCCGTGCAGTACGGGCAATAGCAGACGGTCGGCCAGAAAGTCATGTCGGGGAAAATACTCTTGAACTCGTAGTTGCTTACCAATTCGTGCAGGCAAGCCAGGGCGTGCTCGCGATAGGGAGAGTTAATGCACACAGTCCCCATGCGGCTATAGAGAATGGGATCATAGCCGCCTTCTGGAAGAATTCTCCAATCTGGATGAGTTTGGTACGCCCAATCGTCAAACACAAGGCTGTAATATGCCACGCGAGTTATACCTTGGATCCGGCATTGTTCCATAACTTCGCCAAAGTAATCGCGGCCTCGCATGCCCTTGTGCATTTGCCCCAGCTTGGTGCGCCACAAGCAGAGTCCGGCGTGAGAATTGGCATACTGCATAAGTGATTGAAATCCGCCGCTGGCGACGGTCTTCACATAGTCTGCCGCGTCGAAGTCTGTGAGCAGATCATCCCAATCAGGAACGTGCGTGTCTACGAGAAGGCGCCGGAATGTGCGGGATGGCCATTCTATAGTGCGGGGAGGAAATTGCGCCGTGAAATCCGGTTTCGCCGTTACTGCCGAATTCGCCGGGCTGGGCGCATGGGAACCATCTTTTTGCTGTCCATGAGCGCCGGGCATCAGGGAAGTGATAGCTCCCAGGCCAAGAGATTTGTTGAACGTCCTTCTATCCATCTCCACTCCTTAACTGCATTCAGGGATCTGCTTCAAAT
>JBEKCW010000258.1:0-7761 GCA_050014675.1 Occallatibacter sp.
TGAGGTCCGGCCGCTTCACGTCGTCGCAGAAAAACATGACGCGCGACAGGTTCACAGGGCCATCGCTGCGAAAAACCTGGCTCTCGTCGAGTTCGAAATTCACGCGCAGGCGCTCAATAATGTCGGGGTCGGCGCCGGTTTCAATCTCGAGCCGCACCGAATCGCCCTTGCGGCGATTGTGCAGCTCCACGCGAATGGTTTCGAGCAGCGATCGCGCCTCTTCTTCCTCGAAGTAGAGGTTTGAATTGCGTGTTACGCGGAAGGCGGCATGGGCCAGCACTTCGTAGCCGCGATACATGCCGGAGAGGTGCTGCGCGATCAGGTCCTGCAGAAGCAGATAGTCGTAGACTCCCTCGCTCGCCGGCAGGCGCACAAACCTGGGCAGCGCGCGCGGAACCGTGACCACCCCCAGCACCTGCGGACCCGAACTCCGCCGCTTGGCCCTCAGCAGCAGCGCCAGGCACAGCGCCTTGTTCAGTACGCGCGGAAACGGATGCGCCGGGTCAATCGAAATCGGTGTCAGCAGCGGATCGACTTCGCGCTGGAAATAATCTTTGGCGAACTTGCGGGCCTCGTCGCTCAGCTCGTTCCACACCAGCAGCCTGATGCCCTGCTTGCGCATCTCAGGCAGCAGTTTCAAGTTCCAGCAGCGGTACTGGGCGGCCACAAAGTCGTGGATATCTGCGGTGAGGATGGCGAGCGACTCGTCGGGTCGCAGGCCGTCGTAGCCCTGCTCCCGGTAGCCGTCTTCAATGCGCTGCAAAAGGCCGGCCTGCCGTATCTCGACGTATTCGTCCAGGTTCGAGCCGGTAATGGCCAGAAACTTGACCCGTTCAAGCAAAGGATTGGCGCAGTCTTCCGCCTCCTCAAGCACGCGGCGGTTGAACTGCATCCACGAGTAGTCGCGTCCGTTGAAGAGCTTTTGTTTCTGTGATGTCTTGGCCATGCTGCTTTCCGATGCCGTGTTGGAAGTCTATCGCGTTTCTGCGGGATGTGGCACGCCGTAGCGCTGCCAGGGAAAGGCGGGCGTCCCATCTTGAACTCATACAGCACCAGGGGCTCACGCGGTGTTAAGGGGTTGCAAAAAGGGAATTGAATCGACTTGAAACCGGAACGCCGGCTCAAACGTATTGCTTGGTTTACCGTCTTGTGTGTACAGCGCGGGAGGGAAGTTTTCCTCCGGTTGACTTGCAACCCGACTCGGTTTGAGGATAAAGATGGGCGGCCATTGCGCCTGAGGGGAGATTTCGCCATGTCTGAGACCCACGGAAACGAGCCCGCGAGCCTGATTCCTCGCAAGCCGATGCCTGCGGCGGCCGAGGCTTTTACCCGGAGCGTGCAAGGCCTGCTCGACGGCCGCGCCAAAGACGATGTTGAGGTAAATCAGGCGCTTACCGGTCTCGACGAGATGTTCGACCTCATCGCCGCCGGCCTCTACAGCCTGGCTTCAATGCTGGTAGGCGAGGGCGAAGAGAGCGTGCGCCTGGTGGAGCACACCGTTACCACCGCCGAGGTTTCCCGGCGCGGCGACCACTTTGAGGCGCGCCGCAGCAGCCGCCTGGCGCTGGCCAAAGCTGCGCTTGAGACCATCGCCCGCCGCGACCCCGGCAGTCTGGCCGCTCCCGCCGGCGAAACCGGCCCCGTGACCTGCATCGAAGACGACGATCTGGATTCAGCCGGAGTCTCGGCCAAAGAGCTCGAGCAGATGATCGCCGGACCCGATCGCGACCGGGTAAGGGAATGGCTCGTGAATCTGCCCAGCTCGGTTCGCACCGTGTTTGTGCTGCGCGCCGTGGCGGGATTCAATTCGGCCGAAACCGCAGCCTTGCTGGCCGCGCATGGCGGGTCGGGCGCAGAAAGCTGGACCCCGGGCGCCATCCGCGACGTCTTCCGCCAGGGCCTATGCTCGCTGGCCTCGCAGCTGATTCACGCGACTCAAGCCAATAGCCAGTAGCCAATAGCCAGTAGCCAATAGCCAGTAGCCAAGAACCAATAGGCAGCCCTGTTCTTGAAGTCAGCGGGCGGCGGGTGAGCAGGTGGCCAGCTTCCAGCCAGAACTACTGGCTACTGGCTATTGGCTCCTGTGACGGCTGGCCTGCGCATCGGGCCTTCTTATTCGATACACTACTTTTAAGAAGCGTCTCGCTTTGCGAGTGCATCCATTCACTTAACAGCAATTTCAGGCGGAATCTTTTGCCGCTGACTGGGCAAGGTTGAATTTGCACAAGCACATCCAAAAGAATGTAATCTGTCCCTGTCTGGCCGTCTTCATCTTGAGTCTTATGCTTCTCGGCGGCTTGCGAGCCGGGGGGCAGACGGCGCCTCAGGCCGCAGCGCCCTCGGCAAGTTCGTTCCAGGGCAGCGTGGTCAAGGGGAACGCTTCTGCCGAAGCCATCGGGCTATCGCTCGACGACGCCATCCAGCGCGGTTTGACGGCCAACCTGGGAATCATTCTGAGCCAGAATCAGACCTCGGCGGCGCGGGGCCAGCGGCTAAGCCAGTTGCAATCGTTGCTGCCGTCGGTTGATTTCGCAGCCAAGGAGACGGTGAGTCAGGTCGACCTTCCTGCCGAGGGGCTGCGGCTGCCCGACTTTCCCACCATCATCGGGCCGTTCGGCTACACCGATGTTCGGGCATCGCTGAGCTGGTCGCTGGTCGATCTCTCCGCGTTGAGAAATTACTTGGCCACGCGGCATAACTTCGCGGCGGCCCAGCTTTCGGCTGAGGACGCGCGGGACATGGTGGTTTTGACCGTGGGCAATGCTTACCTGCTGGTGCTGGCCGATGAAACCGAGGTCGAGAGCGTGCAGGCGCAGGTTGCCACTTCAAAGGTTTCGCTCGACCAGGCCGTGGCCAGCCATCAAGCCGGCACGTCGCCCAGGCTGGATGAGCTGCGGGCCCGCGTGGACTATCAGCAACAGGAGCAGCAATTGATCGCGGCGCAGAACGCGCTCGAGAAAGACAAGCTGGCGCTGGCACGCACCATCGGGCTGCCGCTGGAGCAGAAGTTCACGCTCACTGAAAAAGCGCCGTACGCGGCCTTCGACCAGGTGGATGTGAATGCGCTGATCGCGCAGGCCCAGGCCAACCGCAAAGACCTTGCCGCGCTGGTTGAGCAGGCAGCGGCGGCGGTTGACCAGCGCAAGGCGGCCACCGACGAACGGCTGCCCACCTTCAAGGCCAATGCGGATTACGGCGACATCGGCACCACGCTGGCGCACTCGCACGGCACTGTGGATGCCACGGGCACGGTGAGTTTCCCGGTGTTCAAAGAGTATGGCCTGCGCGGCGACGCCGAGCAGGCGCAGGCGCAGCTGGATACGGCCGAGGCGCAGCTGAGCGACCGGAAAGCCCAGGTCGACGCCGACGTTCGCGACGCGCTGCTGGATATTGAGGCTGCGCAGAAGCAGGTTGAAGTGGCGCGCTCCAGCGTCGACCTGGCCAATCAGGCGCTGAGCGACGCGCAGCAGCAGTATGCCAATGGCGTAAGCGACAACCTGGCCGTGAGCCAGGCGCAGCAATCGGTGGCCCAGGCCAACGCGCAGTATGTCACCAGCCTTTACCGGCACAACGTGGCCAAGCTCAGCCTTGCGCGTGCGCTGGGGGCCGGCGAAAGCTACAGGAATTATGTGAAGCAAAGCCAGTAGGGTAAGCGCGCCGTAGGCGCAATGGTTGTTAGCCCCGCGTTTCAACGTGGGGAAAGGGATTGCCAATAACTTTGCGGAGTCCCGTAGGGACGGCGCCAGCAATGGGAGGGAAGTAACGTGGCGGAGACAAATCAAGCAGCGGCGCAAGCCGAACCCGTAGAGGAGACTGAGGTCACGCCGGCGCCAAAACGCCGCAGGGGCTTTGTAATCGCGGTGGTGGTGCTGCTGGTGCTGCTGGGCCTGGAGTTGTGGTGGCGCTCCACCTACAGCGAAGACACTGACGATGCCGAGGTGAACGGTCACCTCATCCAGGTGAGCGCGCGCATCACAGGGCAGGTCCTGAAGGTGGACGTGGAAGAGAACCAGCAGGTAAAGAGGGGCGATGTGATTGCCGAGCTCGACCCGCGCGATTACGATGTTGCGGTTGAGAACGCGCAGGCGGCGCTCGACAGCGCCAAGGCATTCGCCCAGGCGGCCGGCGTCAACGTGCCCATCACCCAGATCAATACGGGAAGCAATCTGTCCGCTGCGAACGCCGATGTAAGCGGCTCGCACGCCTCAGTGCAACAGGCCCAGAAGCAGCAGGCTGCGGCCGATGCGCGGGTGGCAGAGGCTATTGCCAACAACACCAAGGCCCAGGCTGATCTCAAGCGCTACACCCCGCTGGTAGAGAAAGACGTGATCAGCAAGCTGCAGTACGACGCAGCAGTGGCCGCCGCGCAGTCGGCCGCCGCTGCGTTGGCCGACGCCGAAGCCGGCGACGAGGGAGCCAAGGACGCTATCCGCGTGGCCACCGAGCGCGAAAGGCAGGCCCAGGCTTCGCAGAAATACGCGCTGACCGGCCCGCAGCAGGTTGCGGTGCTGGATGCCCGCTACAAGCAGGCGCAGGCGCAGGTGGAACAGGCGCAGGCCGCGCTCGACCAGGCCAGGCTGAACCGGAGCTACTGCACAATCCTCGCGCCCGAAAACGGAATTATCACCCGCAAGAGCGTTGAGATCAACCAGAACGTTTCGCCGGGGCAAAACCTGCTTACGCTGGTCTCGCTTGAGGGACTTTGGATTACGGCGAATTTCAAGGAGACGCAGCTCCGACACATGGAAGCCGGGCAGTCCGTTCAGGTCCACGTCGATTCAACCGGCAAGGACTATAGCGGCAAGGTGACGCAGATCGGCGGCGCAACCGGTTCGGTGCTTTCGCTCTTCCCGCCTGAAAATGCTACCGGCAACTACGTAAAGGTGGTGCAGCGCGTGCCTGTGCGCATCGACTTTACCAACCTCGACAAAGAAGACCCGAACCACGAACTGAGGCCCGGGCTTTCGGTTGAGCCGAAGGTGAAGGTGAAGCCGTAAGACAGTTGTCAGTGATCAGTGGTCAGTGGTCAGTTTTCAGCCCCCAGCCTTGAAATGACGGCTGGGGGTTTGTTTTCTTTGAACTCCATCGCTTGAACCGCGGCTAAGTTTGGAGCCTGACGGTTCAGCGTGCCGTTACTTGCCTTTTCTCGGCGCGTTCGCCTTTTCCAATGCCTTTTCGAATTCCCGCGTCTCTCGGGCCTGCTTGAGCTGGTGGAGACCGAAGAGCAGCAGGCACAGCCCGATCACGGCGAATGCTGCCGACCCGATCAGCAGTATAGGATCAGCAATGCCATTGGCCCACCCGCTGCTATGGTCGATGTTCGACTTCCACACAAGTATGAAGCCGGAGAAGAGGAACGAGGCCACGCCGAGCACGACAAAAATCTTCTCAGTAATCACCATGCCCGAGAGTCTAGCACCGCTTCATGGCGCAGACGATTTAGAGTGGATGCAGCGCACCAATGAAAGACTCCATTCACGTTTCGAAGGAGAACTACCTCAAAGCCATTCTTGAGGCAGAGGCCGAGGGCCGCGAGGTGATTCCCGCGCTCCTTGCGCACTGGCTTGAGGTCTCGCCGCCGGCCGTGACCATGGCGCTCAAGCGGCTCAAGCGCGATGGCTATGTCACGGTGGGCGACGACGGCATCGTGCGCCTCACCGCTGCCGGCCGCGAAACGGCCTATCACACGGCGCTGCGCCACCACCTTATCGAGCGCATGCTGAGCGAAGTCTTCGGCATGGAGTGGCACGAGATCCACGAGGAGGCCGAGCGGCTGGAGCACGCGGTTTCCCCATCCTTTGAAGCCAAGTTGCGCGAGAAGCTGGGCGAGGGCGGCGCATGTCCCCATGGCAATGCCGTGCTGCCCGTACGGGCTGAGGAACGCAAGCGCCGCGGCGAAACGCCGCTCTCTGAGGCTGCCGAAGGCCATTCTTATACCGTGGCCAGCCTGCAGGAACGCGATACCAAACTGCTTGCCTTCCTGCATAAGGCCGGCATCGGCCCGGGCGAGCGGGTCAAGGTGCTGAGCCAGAACTACGATCAGACCGTCTCCATTGAGCTCAAGTCAGGGAATTCGATTCTAGGCCGGCCCGCGGCCGAAGCGGTGTGGCTCAAGGATCTTAACCGGGCTTTGCCGTCCTGAGCGGCGAACTCCCGTTGGACCGATCTTCGCGAGCGAATAGGACGTACCGCGCCCTCCGGCAGAATCCTTCAACAGGACGCCCATTCTGATGAGGTCCTCAATGTCGCGCAGCGCGGTATCCTGCGAACACTTCTCAAGCCTGGCCCATTTTGAAGAAGTCAGCTTGCCTTCGAAGTTATTCAAGAGCCGGTTGAGCATGCTGCGCTGCCGCTCGTTGAACTCCGTTCCGGCGAAGTGATCCCAGAAGCGGGCCTTCGCCAGTACAGCGGCCAGGATGGTCTCGGCGTGATCGAATGCGCGCCCCAGACATGTCAGAAACCATTCGAGCCAGCGCGTAATATCGAGATCGCCTTTCTGCGTCGCTTCGAGGATCTCGTAATATGCTCTACGGTCCTGCTGAATCTGGGCCGACATGCTGTAGAAGCGCTGGGGGCTTTGTTCGGAGCGCGCCAGCACCATATCGGCGATCGCGCGCGCTATACGTCCGTTGCCATCTTCGAATGGATGAATGGTGACGAACCAGAGATGCGCTACACCTGCCTTGACGACGAGGTCGATCGAACGCTCTTTTTCAAACCACTCAAGAAATCGTTTCGTTTCCCCGCGAAGACGGCCTGCAACTGGCGCCTCATAATGGACTCGCTCTTTGCCGATTGGCCCTGAAACTACTTGCATTGGGCCGCTTTTATCGCTGCGCCACACGCCCACGTTGATCCGCGACATTCCGCTTCGGCCTGTCGGAAACAACGCGGCGTGCCAGTCGAACAAGCGCTGCGCCTTCAACGGCTGATCGTAGCGCTGGGTTGCGTCCAGCATCATTTCAACAACGCCCTCAACGTCACGGTTCGCAGTCGTCAGGCCGCCAACGTCGATTCCAAGCCGGCGCGCGACTGAGGAGCGCACCTGGTCCCTGTCGAGCTTCTCCCCTTCAATCTCGCTCGATTTGAGCACATCCTCGGTCAGGGTGTTCAATACGGCTTCCTTGCGAAGCTGAAAGCCAAGCCCCTCCATGCGTCCGATCAGGCGTCCCTGCCGGTGGCGCACGTCAACAAGACGCTGAGAGATTCGCACGGAATCCCAGCGAAATTCCGGCCAGTCCGACCGTTCGTGAATGTAGATCCCGCGCCTTATTCTCCGCACCATATGCAGAGAATATAAAACCTGTTCGCCGCAAATTCAAGGATTAATCTACGCACATAATGCGGAGATTACGGCTCCCAATCGCCGCACGCTTAGCCGTCAACGGCGGATCGTCCCTGGATGCACCCGTGAACACTGTTGACTTCGGGTGGCAATCCGGGTCAGTGAGTGACTCGGCGAAGTCGTCAGCCAGAACTACAACCAGACCGTCTCCATTGAGCTCAAGTCAGGGAATTCAATTCTCGGCCGGCCTGCGGCCGAATCGGTGTGGCTCAAGGATCTGAACCGGGCTTTGCCGAACCGCAGTGAAGATCCGCGGTTGCCTTTGGAAGTCTCAATCTGGCGTTACTTCCGAATTGGGGACGCCCAGAATTCAGAACGATGGGTATCTGCTTGACTCACGCGGACACAAGACGAAGTAGTTTCGTTGTTTCTAAAGATGTCGCTGGCACAAGCAAAGCGACCATGAAATGCGGAAG
>JBEKCW010000259.1:0-7739 GCA_050014675.1 Occallatibacter sp.
TCCCTCCGCAAGCTCCGCTTTTTTTGACCCTACCGCACCGCCGTCGCGGCGAACTTCTTCACCATCGCCAGCAGCAGCTTACGGTCGCTCTCGTTCAGGTTGCTGGAGTAGCGCCTTATCTGCGTCAGGAATCGCAGCTCATCGTCAGATAGTTTCTGCGTGTTGAATTGCCGGCCCAGAGTGTCGTCGGCAAAGAACTGGGCAATGGGCAGATCGAGAGCCAGCGCGATCTTTGAGAGCGTGTCGAGAGATGGCACGGTGTGCCCGTTCTCAACTCGCGACAGGTAACAACGCAGTAGACCTGTCTTCTTTTCGATATCGCCCTGGGAGAGTCCTTTTTGCAGCCTGTAGGTGCGTATCGTTGTTCCGATTTTCATTTGGGGGTAAGCCTTTCGACCGCTCCGCCGTTACTCACACGGTAGCGATCAGCAAACTATTAGCATAATAGTTAACCCGCCAAACGCTTTTCAACCTATCTTCCGATAGCTGTTTGAACGCCAAAACAACGCAATCTTCATGGATTCCTTATGGATGCAGGGTCTCGGCGAAGAATCGGTCGATTCTGCCCAGCGCGTCGGCTGCGTCGGCCGGCCGATAGCCGGTGGCGTTGGTCGGATTCTCAAAGGCATGGCCCGCATCGGGATAAATCTTCGCGTCCACTGGCTTGCCCAGCGATTGCATCGTCTTTTCAAAGTCGTGAACCGAGTCGGGTGTAATGCCTCGATCCAGCCCGCCAAAGTTGCCGAGCACCGTCGCATGGATATCCTGGAGCGCGGTTTTGTCGGTAGGCAGCGCGCCGTAATTCACCGCCACGGCCTTGAGTAGGGGCGCGGCAACCGCGAGCTGAATTGCGAATCCCCCACCCATGCACCAACCCACGGCGCCAATGCGGCTCTTGTCCACGTCCTTGCGCTGGCTCAGCCAAGTCATCGCCGAGGTCAAATCCCTCACGCCCTGGTCCTGCGGCAGCCCGCGCATCAGTTCATGAGCCATCTCCGCGTCGGTCGCCACCTTGCCGCGATAAAGATCCACGGCAAGGGTCACGTATCCCTCCGATGCGTAATGCGCGGCATCCTGCTTGATCCAGTCGGTCATCCCCCACCACTCGTGGATCACGATGAGCGCCGGATGCGGGCCGGGCCCATTCGGCAGGTAAAGCAATGCCTGGCCGGTCGCGTCGCCGCTCGGGAAAGTGACGGCCTGTTGCGCGCGGCCGGGAAGAACGAACGCCACGATCAGTAAAAGAATGGTCCAGAGATTCAAACGGAGTGATTTCATAGGGGACCTCGCTTGGAACAACAAGGAATGGGGATTGAATTCCTTTGGCGCATCCAGATATATCACTCGCGGTCGCGATCTACCAATCGTTTCACCGCTGAAATTCGTATCCCGAGCCATGTCGTTGTTGCATATTGGTCTTTCAGTAAACCTTTACGGCGGCTTGACCGTCAGTCTGAATACTGGGAACTGAATGGGTGCGAGAGGGATTGCCGCGGATGCCGATCGAGCGCTTGGTAATGGTGTGGATGGTTGCAGGCGCTGCGCTTTCCGTTTCCGCTCACGGCCAGGCAACAGGCGGCGGGAGCACTCAACCGGCCGCCGCGTCTCCTGTTTCCGCGCCAACTGACACCGTTACCGGCGGACGGCTGCACGGAGTTGTCAAAAGCGGCAACATCCCGCTGCCCGGGGTCACGGTTACCGCGCAAAACACTCTCACCGGCAAGCGATACGCTACCACCACCGACGTCACCGGCGCGTGGTCCATGACCATTCCGCAAAACGGCCGCTACGTGATCCGCACCGATTTTGCCGCCTTTGCGCAGGGATCGCAGGAGGCGCTGCTTAACTCGACCGGCCACGACCGCCAGGTGAACTTCGACCTGATGCTGGCCTCGCGCGCCGCGGCCGCGCAACAGGCCGCAAACGCGGCCGGGCAGGGCGGCGGACAGGCTGGCGGGCAGGGCACCGAGCAGCAAGCGATCATGCAGCTGGCCGGCAACGCGCCCCAGAATTTAAGCCTCGCAAGCGCGCTCTCGTCTGACACTGAAACCAGCGGCGGCGCTGCAGGCGCAAGCGGCGCCCAGTTGCCCACAGTGGCCAGCAACAGCGATTTCAGCGGCGAGTCAGTTGCGATCAATGGCCAGGCCGGCCAGGTGAGCCAAATGGCAGGCGTGGACGACCAGATGCGCGCGCAGTATCAGCAGTATCGCGATCAAAATGGCGGACAGGCGCCGGGCGCAGGCGGCCTCTTCGGTGGCTTCGGCGGTGGTGGAGGTTTTGGCGGTGGCGGCGGCTTTGGCGGTGGCGGCCGCGGCAACTTTCGCGGCTTTAATCCCGGACAGCCTCACGGCGCAGTGTTCTGGACCGGCTCAAACGGCGCAATCAATGCGCTGCCCTTCTCGCTCGACGGGCAACAGCAGGTGCAGCCGGCCAATGGATCGAACAAGTTCGGCATCACCTTCATGAGCGAGCCGTACATCCCGCATCTCACCAAGCCGAGCGGCAAAGATGTTATCTTTCTTACCCTCTCGGGCACGCGGCAATCCACGCCTGAGGATGAGTACGCCACCGTGCCCACGGACCTGGAAAAGTGCGGCGACTTTAACGGGGTTGCGAACATCTACAACCCGGCGACAGGGCTGCAGTATGTGGCCGGCGGCAACACGTGTGTCGCGAGCGGCACGCCAAATGTGATTCCGGCGTCCGCCATAGCTTCCCAGGCAACCAAGCTGCTCTCTCTCTATCCCGAGCCCAACCTTTCCCCCTCCGGTGCGCTCAATTACAACTACCACCTGCTCACCACGCAGCAGTCAAACTCCACGCAGGCGGGATTCCGCTATAACCGCAGCATCGGGCCCAACGCCTCGCTGCCGATGGGCGGCGGGCGCGGCGGATTTGGCGGCGGCCGCAGAAATCAGAACCAGGGCCTGCGCCAGAGCATCAGCTTCAACTACAACTACAGCCATAATGCTTCTGACAATGTGAACTTCATCCCCGAGCTGGGTGGCAAATCGCAGACGGAATCCTATTCGCTTCAGGCCGGATACACCGTGAGCTATCACAAGATCACCAACATCTTCAACGCCACGTGGAACCGGAGCAACGCGCAGACCATTAATTTTTTTACCAACACAACGGATAACATTGCGGCGACAGACGGCATTATTGTGCCCAATAATGTTCCGCTCAACTACGGCATTCCTTCCATCCAGATGAGCGAGTTCAACGGGCTCAGCGAGCAGCAGCCGAGTTTCGCATTGTCGCAGACCATTGCCGAGTCAGAAGTGTTGAGCTGGATTCATGGCAAGCACAATATGCGTTTTGGCGCCGATTATCGCCGCGTGCATCGCGATTTCCTCTCTGGCTCGGACGCCACCGGCAGCTACACCTTTACCGGCCTGTTTACCGAAGACTCCGCGGGCGACCAGAACACCGGCTCCGCGCTCGCCGATTTTCTGCTCGGTGACCCGCAATCCACAGCGCTCAATTCTTCGGTGGCGAAGAGCTATCTGCGCGACAACGCGATGGACGCTTATGCCATGGACGACTGGCGCGTGAACCCATCGCTTACCGTCAACTACGGCGTGCGCTGGGAGTACTACGCTCCCTACATTGAGAAGTACGGCCACCTTGCCGAAGTGCTCACCAATCCCAGCGGCGGTTTTACGACGCTGGCCGAGGCCCAGGCCGGCTCCAACGGCCTTCCCGCGGGACTGGTCTTTCCCGATCATCGAGCCTACAGGCCAAGCCTGGGGCTTGCGTGGCGCGTCCCCAAGGTCAAGCAGACCGTGGTGCGCGCAGGCTTCGGCATGAACTACAGCGTGGGCGAGTATGCCAGTTTCGCCACCACGCTGGCCCACCAGCCGCCCTTTACCACTGAAGAAACCAACGAGGAAGCGGTAGCCGGCACGCCATCGTCGGCATGCGCGGTGACCGCGAACTGCTTCACGCTGGCCAATGGATTTCCCGCGGCCCAATCGCTCGGCAACATTGCCCTCGACGCCCACTTTCCGCTGCCCTATGTGATGGCGTGGAACCTTGACATCCAGAAGCGGCTGCCGTGGGGCGTAGTGGTGAACATCGGCTACAACGGCACGCGCAGCAATCATCAGAGTACGGTGCTGGCGCCGAGACCGCTGCCCAACAGTCCTTTGACCGATCCCAGCGATGTTTGCCTGAACGGTGTGTGTCAGCCGTTGCAGTTCACGTATGACGAAGCCCAGTCGTTCTCAAAATTCAACGCGGGCACGGTGCGCGTAAACAAACAGTTGACGCATGGCTTTGCGGTGGGCGCCAACTACCAGTATTCGCACTCCATCGACGATGCCGGCGCATTGGGCAGCGCCGGCGGAGTGGGCGTGCAGGATTGGCAGAATGTTCTTGGCGAGCTTGGCAACTCGTCGCTCGACGTGCGCCATACCGTCAGCGGCACCTATCTTTATGAGCTGCCATTCGGCCCGGACAAGTTCTGGGTTACTACTGGCGTTGCTTCCCACATCCTCGAGGGCTTTTCGATTTCAGGCACGTACCAGTTTGCAACCGGAACATGGCTCAGCCCCAGCTACGCCGGGTCGGTTGCGACCACGCTCTGCGGAACCGGCGGCGCGATGCGGCCGAACCTGACCGGTGCGCCCATCTACGCGGGCGGAGGCGGACTGCACCAGTGGTTCAACCCCGGGGCGTATGATGCGCCCACCAACACGCCGGGCTACTGCAATTATTTTGGAAACGCGCCGCGCAATTCCATCGAGGGCCCGGGCACGGTGACCAATAATATGGCGCTGTCAAAGACCGCGCAGTTTGGTGACACGCGCAGTCTCGAGCTGCGCGCCACACTCAGCAATGCATTCAACACCGTGCAGTACAACGGCGTCGGCACCACGGTAAACCTGCCGACCTTTGGCCAAGTGACGTCAGTAGGCCAGATGCGGCAATTCCAGTTCATGGCGAGGTACAGGTTTTAGAGAGGCAGCGCAGTTAGCGGGGTTAGGAACAGCAGCGAGTCGGCAAGTCAGCGAGTCAGCAAGTCAGCGGAGTTAGGCGGTAAGCGCGCCGTAGGCGCAATGGTTGTTAGCCCCGCGCTTCAGCGTGGGGAAAGCGCACGAAATACGATTGTGGAGTCCCGTAGGGACGGCGCAACGGCATTTTATTTGCAGGGGCCACTGGCCCCGGAGATCTTGAAAGGGCACGATTGGCAGGTCAGGGCTTTGGCTCCTGCGGGAAGCAAACGAACCGAGAGAACCACATCATGACGCACGTCACCCACAAACTCGTCACAACCGCGGCGTTCCTCGCGTTCGTGCTGGCGCTCGCGCAGCCGGCCCTTCCGCAGAACTCCACCAGCGTGGTCACTTCCACGCCGCAGGCTGGATATGTTCTCCAGGAGAACGCCGAACTGGTGCTCACCAACGTGGTTGCGCGCGATGGCAAGACCGGCGAAATTGTAAAGGGCCTCAAGCAGAACGACTTCAAGATCTACGAGAACGGCAAAGAACAGCAGATCTCCACATTTGACTTTGAGAGTGTCGACATGGCCACTCCGCTGAATGAAGCCACCATCAGCGGCCTCGCGGCCGGTGCGTCAACAAAGGGCCCCAAGGCGGTCGTCGTCGCCAAGCCTGAAGAGCTCCGCAATCACCGGCTCATCGTGATGTTCTTCGACCTGACCTCGATGCAGCCTGAAGATCTTGAGCGGAGCGTTGAGGCGGCGCAGGATTTCCTCAAAAACAAGTTGCAGCCCGCCGACCTGGTCGCGCTGGTTTCGCTCGGCGATTCGCTCAGCGTCGATCAGGATTTTACCGCCGACAAGAACGCGCTGATCACCGAGGTGGGCGCATACAACGGCACCGAGGGCCAGGGCTTTACTCCGGGCGCCACGGCCAATTCAAACCAGGTTGAAGACACTACCGCATACACGCCCGACGAGAGCGAGTACAACGACATCAACACCGACCGCGAGCTGTTCGCCATCAAGGCCATCTCGCAGTCGCTGGCAAAGATCGATGAGCGCAAGTCGATGCTTTACTTCTCCGGTGGCATTTCGCGCGACGGAATTGAGAACGAAGCTTCACTGCGCGCGGCCATCAACTCCGCGGTGCGCGCCAACCTGGCCATCTACAGCGTGGATACGCGTGGCCTGCAGGCCATTGGCCCCCTCGGCGACGCCTCAACGGGAAGCCTGCGCGGCAGCAGCGGTTATAACGGCGGCGCGCTGGCGAACAACATGAACGCGAACTTTGCCTCGCAGGAAGTGATGGGAACTCTCTCGCACGATACCGGCGGAACGGCCTTCTTCGACTCCAACGATTTTGCGCCCGCGTTTGCAAAGGTGCAGAGCGACACCTCGGCCTACTACGCCATCGGCTTCCACTCCACCAACCCGGCGCGCGACGGCAAATACCGCAAACTCACCGTCAAAATCTTGAAGCCCGGCATCAAGCTTGAGTTCCGCCCCGGCTACTACGCGCCTGCCGACTTCAAGCATTCCGGCAAGGAAGACCGCGAGCATGAGCTCGACGACCAGCTCGCCAGCGATCTGCCTGCTACCGATGTGCCGGTATACATGGACGCCATGTACTTCCGCCTCAGCGAGAATCGCTATTACGTTCCAGTCTCGCTGCTCATCCCCGGTTCGCAGATTCCGTTTGTGAAAGGCGGCGACAAAGACAAGGCTACGCTCGACATCATCGGCGAGGTAATCGACGAGGTGAAACGCCCGGTTGGCCGCGTGCGCCAAACCGTCAAGCTCGACCTCGATCAGTCCCTCGGCGCGCGGCAGAAGAACATTCAATACACCACCAGCTTCAACCTGCCTCTGGGCAAGTACGACGTGAAATTTGTGGTGCGCGAAAATCAGACCGGCCGCATGGGCTCGTTTGAGGCGAATATCACTCTGCCCGATATGAAGAAATCGCCGCTCAAGATGAGTTCCATCGTGCTCGCCTCAACGCGCGAGCCCAGCAAGGCCAAAGACAATCAACCTGACCCGCTGGTTCGCAACGGCCAGCAGTACGTGCCAAACATCGCCCACGTCTTCCGCCAGAACCAGCACATGTACCTGCTCTACGAGATTTACGAACCCGCGCGTGCGAAGCCGGCTGCGGGCGCAAAGGAGAACAAATCGGCGATCGATCTTCTCACAAGCCTCGAGCTCATCCAGGGCAGCACAAAAGTGTATGAGACGCCGATCGTGCAGGCAAAGCAAATCAACGTTGAAGGCCGCGATGCCGTCGCCGTGGAGCTCGATGTGCCGCTCACGGGCCTCAAGCCCGGCCAGTACCTGTGCCAGCTGAATGTGATCGACGATGCCGGCGGCAGCTTCGCTTTCCCGCGCTTTGCGGTGCTGGTGCGCGAACCTGCGCCCCTGGCGCCCGCAACAGCGCCCGCGGCGACTTCCGCCGGTCAACCCTCCGGCGGGGCAGGCGACTGAGGCGCAGGCCCCCACTCACCGTACGGACAATGCCTGCAGCCCGATCCGCAGCAGTACCCGCGCTTCAGATGGTAGGCCGCGGTAAACACCATCAGCCCGTTTTCCATGTAGTATTCGTCGGGCTCGAGTGCCGGAGGCCCAGGTGCGCTGGCGGAATCACGGTCCATGCGTCCATTGTCGCCGAACGGTCGCCTGCTGATCCACGATGAAACCTAAGGTCGCGATAGTTCAGGGGTTCTCCGTTATTGCATGTGGCAAGCCTTCGCGAGGTCTGCCGTCTTCCAAATGTCGACTCCCGCCTTTTTCTGGT
>JBEKCW010000260.1:0-7705 GCA_050014675.1 Occallatibacter sp.
AAACAGCGAAGAAGAAGGGGTTCAGCCTGTTTGGATAAGGGCGGGCCGTCCCAAGCAATGCAAAGTTCATAGCGAGTCCCGGAAGGTGCAGCATGGAATTGATGAATCTGGAAAAGTATAAGGCGGAAATTCACCGCACACTTATCGCCAAGCTGGATCTGGAAAAGCTGTCGCGGGTGAATTCCAGCCAAGCCCGGCAGGCTGTGTCGAGCATTGTGAAAGAGATCATCGCCGATCAGCGCGTGCCGCTCAACTACGACGAGCAGGAGCGTATCCAGGCCGATCTGCTCGACGAGGTTTTCGGTCTCGGTCCCCTCGAGCCGCTGCTGCGCGACCCCAAGATATCTGACATCCTGGTCAACGACAAAGACCATGTGTTTATTGAAAAGGGAGGTCTGTTGCAGCGCGTGAACACTTCGTTCCGCGACGACCGCCATCTGCTCCAGATCATCGACCGCATCGTATCGCGGGTCGGCCGCCGCGTCGACGAATCGTCGCCTATGGTGGATGCGCGTCTGCCCGACGGATCGCGCGTCAATGCCATTATTCCTCCGCTTGCACTCGATGGGCCGTCGCTCTCCATCCGCCGGTTCGGCACCGGCCCCCTGGCCGCCAACCAGCTGGTTGCCCTCAAGAGTATTTCGGCCGAAATGATGGAAGTGCTTTCAGCCGCCGTTAAGGCCAAAATCAGCATCGTGGTTTCGGGCGGCACCGGCGCCGGCAAAACCACCTTCATGAACATCCTGTCGCAGTACATTCCCCACAGCGAGCGCCTGGTCACCATCGAAGACGCGGCTGAATTGCGGTTGGCCCAGGAAAACATCGTGCGCCTTGAGACTCGCCCGCCGAACATTGAAGGCCAGGGCGCCATCCGCCAGCGGCAACTTCTCTCGAACGCTCTTCGTATGCGGCCCGATCGCATCATCATCGGCGAGGTCCGTGGCGAAGAAGCATTCGACATGCTCCAGGCCATGAACACCGGCCACGAGGGCTCGATGACCACGGTTCACGCCAACACCCCGCGCGACGCCGTATCCAGGCTTGAATCGATGGTGGCCATGGGCAACATGAATCTGAACGAAAAATCGGTTCGCCAGCAGATCGCCTCGGCAATCTCGATTGTTGTGCAGGCTACGCGCATGACTGACGGCACACGTAAAGTAACAAGCGTTACCGAGATCACCGGCATGGAAGAGAGCGTCATCAGTATGCAGGAGATCTTCAGCTTTCAGAAAAAGGGCATCGGGCCCGACGGCAGGGTGATCGGTGTTTTCCAACCGAGCCGCATCCGCCCCAAATTCCTTGAGCGGCTGCGTGTATCGGGCATTGTTCTGCCACCCACCATCTTCGAACGGGAAACCCTGGTCAACTAGCGGAAAGGAGAAGCCGTGACAACAATGGTTTTTGTTCTCGTATTCCTCGGTGTCTTCGCGCTGATCGCGCTGCCGTTGCTGGCCGCAGGCTCTCACCAAAGCTCAAGGCAGGTGCTGGCCTCGCTCGATTCGGCATTGTCTACCGACGCGCCTTCAACCCGTGAGCAGATCCTCAACATCCGCAAAGATTCGGCCATGAGCAGCATTCCCTGGCTGAATAAAAAGCTGCTTCAGTTTCAGATTGCGCCCTATCTGCAGAAAATCATCAGCCAGGCAAACCTGAAATGGAGCGCGGGGCGCCTGCTGGCGATATCCGGCCTTTGCTTCGTCGTTCCCTCGTATGGCATCTACGCGGAATTCAAGAACGGGCCTATTGCGCTGCTGGTGGGTATTGCCATCGGGCTTGCTCCCCTCTTCTGGGTGCTGTATTTGCGCAGCAGCCGCTTTCTCAAGTTCCAGGAGGGTTTGCCTGAGTCGCTTGACTTGATGGTGAGCGCATTGCGCGCCGGCCACAGTCTTATCGCGGCCATGGGCTTGGTGGCGCGCGAGTGCCCCGACCCCGTGGGCATGGAGTTCAGGGGATGCTTTGAGGAACAGAACTACGGCTTGGAACTGAAGGTGGCGCTCGACAATATGACCACGCGCATGCCGCTTCAGGACTTGGCGATTGTGGCTACCGCCATCATGATTCAGAAGGAGAGCGGCGGCAATCTGGCCGAGGTGCTCGACAAAACTTCGCACGTCATCCGCGAGCGTTTCCGTCTGCAAAGGCAGGTTAAAACGCATACCGCGCAGGGGCGGCTCACCGGCTGGATTCTTACCGGGCTCCCTGTAGTGCTGGCGTTCCTGCTCTACTTCATCAACCCCGACATGATGAGCGTCCTGTGGCACAAGCCGATGGGCATCAAGCTCATCTGGATGGCTGTCGGCATGATTTGCGTGGGCGGCATGATCATCCGCAAAATCGTCACTCTGGATTTCTAGGGGCAAAAGTATGCTGATTTTCATTACATTTGTCGTGATCTTCGTGCTGCTGTGCAGCGGTCTGCTTCTGCTGTTTTATCGCGAAGCCATGATCAAGCGCATCAGCGAGGTCATCAATCCGCAGCCCAAGCAGCGCACCCTCATGGAGACCATTCAGCAGACCGGAAGCTCGCTGGGCGGTGTCGTCGAGCACTTCGAGCAGGTGCTGCCCAAGAGCCAGGCTGAGGTGTCGGTGGCCCGGCAGCGATTGGTGCGCGCCGGCTTCCGCCAGGACCAGGGCCTCAAAGTTCTGTATGGCGCCAAGGTTCTGCTGCCGCTTATTCTGCTCGCCACAGTTTTCGCCACGGGATTAGCCGAAAAGAACATGTTCATGGCGATCGCCTTCTCGGTCGGCATTGGATTTCTGATTCCCGACTTTTACCTTGGTCACCTGATCTCCAAGCGCCAGAAGGCCATTCATCGCGGCTTGCCCGACGTGCTCGATTTACTGGTAATCTGCATCGAGGCCGGACTAAGCCTCGATCAGGCAACCGCGCGAACCGCTGACGAGCTGGTCAAGGCGCAGCCGGAATTGGCTGACGAGCTGCACGTGGTGGTTCTGGAACAGCGTGCCGGCCGCCCCCGCGGCGAGGCGTGGAAGCGCATGGCTGAGCGCACCGGAGTTGATAGCGTGCGCAACCTGGTATCCATGCTTGTACAGTCGGAGCAGCTTGGCACCAGCGTTGCCAAGACCATGCGCGTTCACGGCGACACTCTGCGGACGCAGCGCGTTCAACAGGTTGAAGAGGAAGCGGCCAAGACCTCGGTCAAATTGGTCTTCCCGCTCGTGTTTTTCATTTTTCCGTCGCTTTTTGTTGTTCTTTTGGGGCCTGCGGTGCTCATTATGATTGATTCCTATCACGACTTGGTCAAATGACACTCTGAAGAGTTATCCCGGTCCGCGGCCGCTTTGCGGAGATTGTATCCGGGGTATAGGGGTTATCATTCTCATCATCTCAGTCCAATGCCGCGAGTCGCGGAATGAGTGGTTTTTCAAGCAGGACCGCACCAGGGATGACTCCAGCCGAACGCGGAGGCTAGGAATCAGGGGGCGGTTTTAAGAGTTGAACCGCGTTGAAAACCGGGATGTGGGAAAAACCCCGGAGCAGTTAAGAAAGAGCTGAGGGAGAGGGGATCTATGGACACCACAATGCTGATCCGGGTAGTTTCCGGTGTACTGGTTATCATCATTTTGATCGTTTTGATTCAACGCCGCCGTACGCGTGTGAAATAGGTTTCAACCAACAGCATCGGGCGGCGTAAGGAGAATGGCCTTCGCCGCCACGATGAACTCGCTGGCCGATGGGTTGCGCCGAGCAGGCGCTGAATGCCCGAAAGAGCTAATTCGGCAGCGAGACAGGAATGGTGTCGCTCTAAGGCGACCTTGCATAACTTTGAGGCGGGTATTTGAGTGGACTCACGGCGGGAAGGGAAAGAAGGGAATTCAGAAGCGAAGGCGCCGGCTGATGTTACTGAGGGCGCGCCCAAGCCTGATGAGATTATGGAAACGCGGACACATTGCGCTTACAACCAGACCCGGGAGTGTTTCCTCGGGCTGGAGATCACGATCGCGGATCTCACCTACGCGGGCATTGTGGACCTCATGTCTACCGTGTCGCTGAAGTCGGGAGAGGGTCTGTGGATCGTGCCCTTCCGCGATATCCCGGCGGCCGGCCTTCAGGCTCCGCTTGACCTGATCTATCTCGACGAGGATTGCCGGGTGATCGACCTGGTTGAGTCGTTCCCCACCTTCCGCGTCAGCTCTTCCAGTCCCAAGGCGGCCAGCGTGCTGGCGCTGCCGGTGCACTCCATCTACTCCTCGCAGACGCAGACCGGCGATCAGCTGGTGCTGTGCATCGCCGAAGAGATGGAACGGCGTCTGGAGCGGATTGCGGGAATGCGCAATGACAACGGTAGCGCGCCCTCGGCTCCGGTAAAGGAAAAAGAGAGCGACGTGCCGCTCTGGAGCACCGAGTCGGGGCTGTTCGAGCCCGAGAAGCGCGGAGATAAGGATTCAAGGCTTCCCAAGCGGATTCCCGAACCTCCGCCGCTGCCGGTAGCGTCGCCTTATCCGCCCAAGACCTGGCTGGAGCGGTGGCTTTCACCCGATCCCCGCAAGGCCCCCCGCGAGCAGTTTGAGGGGTTGACCGCGTTCTACTGGACCGGCGCTTCGCCCCAGGCTCACTCCATTCGCGATATCAGCGCCACCGGAGTTTACATCATCACCGAGGAGCGCTGGTATCCGGGCACGCTGGTGCTCATGACGCTGACCACCAACGGCGGCGACGACAAAACCAGCGAGCGGTCGATCGTGATTCAGTCGCGCGCCGTGCGCTGGGGCAGCGATGGCGTCGGCCTCAAATTCGTATTGCCCGACGCAAGAGCCTTCCGCCAGGGCCACAATGTCCTCACCGACGGAGCGGACCGAAGAGAGCTCGATAAGTTTATCGATGAACTGAGAAGATCGAAGTAAGTCGAATCACAGTAACCCGGGTGGGTCGAACATAGGTAACCGGTCAGGGTTCCCGCAGCGGCAGGCGATTACCCGGTTTGTGGTATTGCCTGACTGGGAGGTAAGTAGCAGAAGATGAATAGCGAAGGATCAAACTGGAGAAGGAGCAAGATGCGGGTGTTTCCCCACAAAACCCACCGGACTTCTAACGGCGACGCCATGCTGGCGCGGACCCTCACGTTTTGGCAGAAGCTGCGGGCTTTTGTCGGCGTAAAAGAAGAGGGCTCGCAGCTGGTGGAGATGGCCGTGGTGGCTCCTCTCTTGCTGATTATTCTTACCGGCATGGCGTCATTCGGCATTGCGCTTTACAGCCAGCAGCAGCTTGGGCTGGCGGCGTCGCAAGCGGTGCAGGCCGTCTCGCTCGACACCAGCCAGATAACCGATCCCTGCGCCACCATCGAGACAGCCGTAAGCGAGTCGCTGCCGCAGTGGTCGGCCGCCAATATCTCATACAATCTGACCATCTACACAGGCAACACTACCACTCCTTCAGTAACTACCGGGACTTTGAAGGGGGCGGCCTTTACCTGTAAATCAGATAATGCGGATTTGACCCAGTTCCAGCCAATCGTTCTCACGGTGAGTTACCCGTATACATGGTTCCCCATCATGGGCTGGGCAAAGTACGGAACGGGCGCGTCACCATCTACTCCCACGGGAAGTCTTACGACCACGCAAGCGGCAATGGTCCAGTGAACAATTTTGAGGAAAGAAGGACAGCCACAATGAAACTTATCAGCAAAATCCCCATTCTGGGCCGGTTAATTCAGGAGGACAAGGGCCAGGCGCTGGTATTCACAGCCGTGGTTCTTACCGCATTCATCGGGGTCACCGGAATCGCGGTCGACGCCGGCAAAGGCTATTATGCGTTTGAGTTGTTGAAGGCATCCACCAACGCGGCAGCGCTTGCAGGCGCAGCCGGCCTGCCCAACACTACGACCGCCACCACCTACGCCGACGACTACGGCTCAGAGATCTCGGCGCAGAACGCCAACGGCGTCATGAACACCGTAACCACGGTTCCCACATTCTCCTGCAACACCACGGTTACGAGCCAGCTGAACATCTCGTGCCTGCCCAATCCCGGCACCACGGGAACGGGCAACAACACCATCACCGTGAAGCAGACGGCGGTCGTCCCCACGTGGATCGGCCCGCTCTTCGGCATGCCGAACTTCCACATCCAGGCAACGGCGGCGGCTGCAATGAGCGGCGGCGCGTACATTCCGTACAACATCGCGGTAGTCGTCGACACCACGGCATCGATGAATGACGCCGACGACGGAAAGAACAGCAGCTCCAGCTGCACCACACAGATTGCCTGTGCGCGTCTGGGCCTGCAGACCCTGCTGGGATACCTCTACCCGTGCCAGTCGAGCGGCACTTGCGGCACCTCTGACACCTCGGTCGACAACGTGGCCCTTTTTGTGTTCCCCACCATCGATGCCACCGGCATGAAGGTAGGTTCAGGTAACTCGCAAACAGCCATAACCGACGACACGAAGTGCACAACCACAAACCCGCCTATCGAGCCGTATACATTTACCTCCAGCGTGGCCCCGGGCGGTTTGACCTCTTCTAACACCACTTGGTGGAACCAGGCGATGTTGGTCGCTCCCACCACGACCGGTTACGGCGGCTATACCGACTGGGCCACGCCTTTCGAAAACTCCTATAAGACGAAGGACCAGACCGCATCGCTGGTTGCGAGCGACCCGATTGTGATTGCAGCCGGCGGCGGCAGTTGTTCCGGGCTGCAGGCGCCGGGCGGTGCCGGAACCTACTATGCGCAGGTGATCTACCAGGCGCAGGCGGCTCTTGAATACGAAACCGCTCAAAATGGCTACAAGAACGCCATGATCATCCTCACCGACGGTGACGCGACGGCTTGCAACTCGCAATCCTACCCCTCGAACGATTGCACCACCGGCACAGCCAAAAGCTCCGAGTTTCAAATCCAGGCGAGCAACTGCCCCTACATCACGGCGTCCAATGGAGCCATATCCTCTACAGCTCCATGTGCTGGCAGTTACACAGGACAGCCCATCAACGGAACATTTTGCGCGACGTCCGCGAGCACCACGTATCCAACTTGCACTACACAGATCAAGCCGGCAGGCTACGACTCTCCCACTTATCCTTCGGTACTGGGCGAGTGCGGCCAGGCAGTTCAGGCGGCGCAAGCCGCATCGGCGGCGGGAACGACTGTGTATACCATCGGGTACGGCACTGAAATGTCGGGCTGCACCACCGACTCGTCCTACAGCACATCCGCTTCAGGTGGCACTTACGGCGCAAATTCGTGGGCCGCGGGTGGCACCCCTTGCGATGCGATTGGCGCAATGGCCACCAGCTCAACCCAGTTCTACTCCGACGATGCCAACGGGTGTGCACCCACGCTCGATAGCCACAAGAATCTCACCAGCTTGCAAAGCATCTTCACCAGCGTCGCGCAAAGCTTGTCAACGGCGCGGCTGATTCCCATTAGTTGGAGTTAGAGCAGAATCATTACTGCAACATACAAAAGGGTACGAGCCTCGGCTCGTACCCTTCCTTTTTGGTGGTGCGCCAGGCATGGCGCGTAGCGCGTAAGCGCAAGCGAAGGTGCTGTGGTGGCATCTTCGTAGACTTGAGGGTGAAAGTCCCTTGCAGGCCCTGATGGTGGGAACTGCTAATCCGCATTTCTGACAAGACGCGCACTCGAGCGGCAGTGAAGTGTGCTTGAAGCACGGGAGAATCTCCGACGCATCTGGGTGCGAAATCGAGCAAAATAGAGAGTGCGCGGAATTCGATGTAA
>JBEKCW010000261.1:0-7696 GCA_050014675.1 Occallatibacter sp.
AAAGCTCCTCGTAGGGACATTCGTACAGGAGATAGAGATTGTTTGTAGTCCACCGCGAACTTACTTTGGTCCGATACGCGGAGACGAGATGGCCCCAGTTATCTGATTCAGCATAGACCGAGCTTGCGCCTCGCCAGAATGCCGACTGCGTGTCAGTATCCAGCACAACGTCCTGAGCTGAGTATTCGCTCTTGAACGTGCTGACGCCGGCGCCGCCTGCATAAATAGAGCTGCCCAGCATCAGCAGGCATGAGGAAATCATTCTTTTCACGATAAGCATCCTCGATGAAACAAGTACCTGCTCGCCGACAGAGTAGCAGGGACCGCGTTCAATCACATCAAAATGAGATACAGACCCAACTTAAGATTTACTCAGAAAGGGCACCGGGATAATAGTTAGGTCAGGTCACGTCGCGGCTTTGCTTCTCCCGCTCGTGCGTTATCGAGTCCGCGCCATTCACCGATTATATGGTATTAAGGCTTGTCGTTAATCGTTTGGCCAATCCGTAATTCAGCTAATTGTTTCTACTGGCGTAGGTCGCTGTCGGGTTCTTTGCCGATAAATCTTTATGCATGGCACTGATCAGATGTGAGGCCCAAGCCGATAACAATGTCTGATGGTGAAGTTCCGCCGGTGGAGGGTCTCTATATCCACATGTAAGGCGACATCGTTAGCCGGGCCGATTTCTATAAGGAGGCCGAGCGTGCATGAAGACTCATGAGGAAAGCCTGGCCGAGTTGCTCGCGAAAGCGATTCTGGCAACGAGGTCCGTCGCCGCCGATCAGGAGCCTTTGACGTCAGGCGAAGCAAACGCGCCATCAGTGTTCGATGGAGACTCGCTGCTACAGCGCTTGCTCGGAGATCGCGAATTGGCGTGCGCAGTTCTTGCGGGGTTTGTCCAGGACGCGCCCTTTCAGCTTATGCAGCTGCATGCCCGGCTCGTTGAAGAAGACACCGCTAAAATCCAATTGCAGGCCCATAACTTGAAGGGATCGGCAGCAACTGTCGGAGCGGAAGCGCTGCGAGCAATTGCCCTTTCGATTGAAACCTCCGCCGCTGCCAGCCAGCTCGACCCATGCCGCGATTTGTTGCCTTTCGCTATCAATGAGTTTGAGCGCTTCAAAGCACAGGTGGAAGCCGAGGGATGGATTGCCAAAACAGAGAACATTTTTCAAACTTGAGGAGACGAGCAATGTTTGAACTCGATAAGAACCTGGTCCTTGAATTTGTGGCCGAGTCCCGCGAGGATCTGGCCATGGTGGAGTCAGACTTGCTGGCCATTGAAGCCGATGGCCCAGACATCGATGAACAGCGCGTAAATCGCGTCCTTCGCACAATTCATACGATCAAGGGGGCTTCGGGCCTCTTCAATCTCAAAACAATTGGCGCACTCGCACATGAAACTGAAAACGTGCTGGCGCTCATTCGTTCGAGAAAACTGGTTCCTGCGCCAAACTGTGTGCAGGTGCTGTTGCGCGCCACCGATCGCCTGATCGAGCTATTCGAACATCCTGACACAAGCAACGATGCCGGCATCGTAGAAGTCGTTGCCGAGTTGACCAGACTCTGCACAAATAGCCGGCCGCCTATCCAGAAGCGCAGTTTGACCGGCGCCGTCGGCTCACGTGGAGGTGACGCTCATCTACGAGTGCTTCTGGTTGAAGACGACTTTGCGTGCCGGCTTTTGCTGCAGACTTTTCTTACACGCTACAGCGAGTGTCACGTCGCAGTAAACGGCCGCGAAGCCATTGAGGCATTTCGTTCGGCGCTGGATCGTGGGCAGGGATACGATCTGATCTGCATGGATATTATGATGCCCGAAGTCGATGGCCGGGAGGCGGTCCGTCAAATTCGCGCTTTAGAAGAAAGCAGAGGCATCCGATCGACCTTTGGCGCAAAGATCTTTATGACCACAACGGTGCAAGAGGCAAAAGAAGTGGTTCTTTGTTTCAAAGAGCTTTGCGACACCTACCTGATGAAGCCGATTGATCTCGGCGAAATGCTCAGCCGCATGGAAGCGTTTCACCTGATTTCACCGAAAGAGAGTCCCGCGGCAGCAATTAAATAACAGGCGCCGAGCGTGCCGCTGGTGATCTTGCCGGTGGTCTTCGGTTAGCGGCCGTATTGTCGCATGCAAAAAAGTGTTTACCGATTGCAGCCTCAATAATCGCTCGAAGATCCAGGCACCCATAAGGAATTCGTAAAACTAAAGCGTGGCGCGCAGCAAACACCTGCAAGCATAAACAACAGATTGCCATCTATATTCACTGCGCGGGAGCCCACGACTCAGATACAGCGGACCCCGTCAAAAAATAACTTTGTATAAGTTCATGCTTTTTTTATACGCGTCCATTCATGCTGCATTTAACACCGCTGCAGTTTCAGATGCAAAGGGAGTCGCGCGTCAACTTCGCGCACATGTCAAAGCCCTCCCAAATTAGCTGTTGCCGCAACAAGTGATAAGTTTAAGTGCTTGGCGTTTATGCGCGTTGCGCTCTGCGCCATGCCATGAGGAATGCTCCGTCTGCCTCCGGGCTGAGTCAGCAGCTGAATAGCTCATCGGCCTCCTCGACTTACGAACAACCTATAGATGCTTTACGGCTCATTTATGTGGGATCAAGTGCAATAAGACCTGATAACGAGGCACAGGTGTCAGTAGACCTCGACGCAGCAAGTTGTTACTAATACCGCACCAATATTCCGGCCGCGAACTTGGCGGCATCAGGGGCGGCAGAACAACCGGAGGCTATACACCTCCGGACTCGAAGCAATGACTTATCCATTCATTCTTCGCGGAAAGCGAGAGGCAAACATGAGAAGTTGCATTTGGAACGCCATGACGATTGCGGCTCTTACCGCCGCCATGAGTTGTGCCGCTGTGGCACAGAACAATCCGGCAACACCGGCACAGGCAACGCTGGTGGCACACTCCGATCCTCCGGCAGCCGCCGACACCAAGGCCACAGCGCCGAAGACATCGACAAGCTCGACAGAAGCGCAACCGCATTTGACCGTAGACCAGGAAATTGATTTGTTGAAGACGCGACTTGCCGAGCTTGAGCAGCAGGTCAAGCAGGAGCATGACGCAACCGAGCAGAGCAGAACCGATGCGGCGGCAATGGAAGCAGCCGAGCACGCGTTGATCGGCAATTCTCCCGCAGCGGCGATGAAGGCGAGTATCCCGACGAATACGTCGCAGGCGGCAACACCGGCGCCAACCGGCCAGGCAGCTACGCCCGCGCCGCCAACACCGCCCGATCCACATGCACTGGCATTCAGCGATTGGGACTGGACATGGCTGAATGGCAATCCCCGCAACAGGGATACGGCGTTCGATTCAAAGTTCTTCACACCTGAGATCCGGACCGACATCACCTACAACTACGACTTCAACCGTCCGGTCGACGACACCATGAGCGGTTCGAGCGAACTCTTCCGCACCAACGAAATTCAGGTAGAGCAGTTGGGCCTGGGCGGCGACTTTCATCTCGACCATGCTCACGCGCGCTTCATGACGCAGTTTGGTATGTATTCAACTGCCACGGTCCGCAATGACGGTAGTTACTCAAAGGGACAATGGAACATTGGCGATGCCGACCGGTATCTCTCTGAGATGTACGGCGGCTACCAGATCACGAATGTAATGCACGGCATTAACATCGATGCCGGCATTTTCATGTCGTACATCGGCCTGTTCAGTTACTACAATTTCGATAACTGGGCTTATCAGCCTTCTTACGTCTCTTCAAACACGCCGTGGTTCTTTGAGGGCATCCGCATTCAACTCTTTCCCACCGAGCATCTCAAGATTGAGCCCTGGATCATCAACGGCTGGCAATCTTACGGTTCTTCGAACTCGCGCAAAGGCGTTGGCGGGCAGCTTAAGTGGACACCCTACCCGTGGATGAACGTCATCAGCAACAACTACGGCCTCGGCAACGACGACCTCGGCGTTCCGGGCCGCGAACGTGCCCACACTGACGACAGCCTCGAGATCAAGTACTACGACAAGCCGACTAAGAACGGAATCGACAAGATGGCCTTCAGCTTTACAGGAGATGCTGGCTGCGAATTCGGCAAAGGAGTGGAATGCCACGGTGGCACCCTGTCGTCACCCAAGGGGCCAAAGCAAAGCTTTATTGGCTACATGCTTTATGACCGCCTATGGACTAACCACGACCATAATGGGTTCACCGTCGGAGGCGGCCAGATCAACAATCCCGGACGCTACCTGGTCCTGCTGCCGCCAATCAACGGCGAGTCAGCATCATCTGACGCTATCAATGCGCCCTACTTCACCGGCAATCCAGGCGATCCGTTCAAAGCGTGGGACGTATCGGCGACTTACGACTACATGCCGGTTGAATGGCTCACCTGGCGCTGGGAATACGGCTACAGGCACGCGAGCGTTCCCTATTGGGCAGGGCATGGAGGCATGACGCCGCCTGCGTTTCTAGGTGCGGCTTATGGCGCCAACAATGGTTTCCCAACCCAGTTTGCCTGCATGGACGGCTCCACGGTCACGCCGCCCGTCGGATCTCCGATCGGACAAGTGGGCAACGCCTTCCCTGAAGATGGATCGTCAGCACCCGGATACGTCAGCACGTTTTGCGGCACCTCGAGCAGCCCGCACGGTGGCGTGTGGTACCCCGATCTGCGCAAAGACGAACAGTACGTTGACATCGACTTGATGGTGAAGTTCTAACTCATGAACAGAGCTCGGACCGCATGCAAATAAGCTGCGTGCGGTCCGAGGTTCAGATACAGACTTACAAAAATCAAATCGTTTCCTCATAAGTTCCTCATCTCATTCATAGAGAACGCCGGGTGCAACATGGCCCGGCGCTTTCTGTTTATTCCCATAACTCCCCTGAAAAGCGAAACATATAAGGAAGCTGTAAGTTCAGCCGCTAAGTGCGCCGCACTTTCATGCTTCCTTCACAAGTTTGAGTCCATGCTTTCCTTATGAAGGAGGTTACTGGACGATGCGTAAGATGCAATCAGCACTTGCTTGTGCGGCCGGTATCTTGATTGCCGGCGCGGTGTGCGCTGGTCAATCTGTTTCACCGAGTTACAACCATGCGGAGCTGAAGAAGATGATCGGCGAAGCGCACACTGCGGAGCAATACAACACACTCGCCACTTACTTCGAATCGCAGGAGCAAAACTACGAGCAGAAGGCGGTTGTCGAGAGACACGAGTGGCATCAGCTTAGCCACGGATTTATGACGATGAATCAAAGGTATCCGCGGCCGGCGGATGCATCGAGAAACCGCTACGAATACTTTTCTTCGAAGGCGCTGCAGATGAACTCGCGGGCAAGCTACTACCAGAGACTGGCCGCAAACTCCCAGCAGTGAGGCTGCAGAAGCCAGGCGACTCAAGCTGACATGGCCTCATGAGATGCACGACGGTTGAGGGACCGGCTGGCACTCGTGAGGCCATTGGATTCTTTGTAACTTCTTTACGTTTCACTAACGCCTCCCTCACTAGGATGTGCATTGAAGGTTCCTTTTCTGGATCGAGCCACGTCCGCGATCATGAAGATTTCAGAAGTCCTGGGCGAGCAAAACAGGTTCACACGCAAGCAGTTTGTCGGCCAAAGCTTGTTGGGAGCCTGGGTTATTGCCCTGCTCACATTCTCGGGTTACACGCTGCATTTCAACGCCGCGCCGGTAGGTTTTTTGTTTCTGCTGGTGGTAGTCTGCGAAGCCATTCTGGCGGGTTTCTGGCAGGCGTCGATTGTTTCGGTTCTGGCCTGCAGCTGTCTTGACTACTTTTTTTATCCCCCGCTTTTTCACTTCACGATTGCCAATCCCCAGGACTGGGTGGCTCTGGGAGCGTTTGAGATCAGCGCGCTGCTGGTCAGCCGGCTTTCGTCACGGGAGCGGTTGAACTCGTTTGAGGCGCAACTGCAGCGCACCTCCATGGAACAGCTCTACGAACTGAGCCGGAGCACGTTGCTGATCAACATGCACGAACAGCCGGGGCCGCAGATAGCGCAACTCATTCAGAGAATCTTCAACACCGAGGCAGTAACCATTTACGACGCGAACTCCGGGACCTGCGATTCAGCAGGCGCATGGCGCGAGAACGAGCAGGAGCTGGCGCGCAGATGCTTTGTGGAGCAAACCGAGGGCGAGTACAAGACGGCCGGTATAAAGCAGCGGGTTCTGAGAGCTGGCGCCAATTCGGTTGGCGCGATTGTAGTGAAAGGGAACTTGGGGTCGTTGGTAGCCGATGCTTTAGCGTCGCTGACGGCAATAGCTCTTGACCGTTGCGTCTCCTTTGAAAAGGAGAGCAGCATTGAGGCTGCGCACCAGGCCGAGAGGCTGCGGGCAGCGGTGCTTGACTCGCTGGCGCACGCGGTAAAAACGCCCCTCACTGCTATCAGTACGGCCAGTGCCGGGCTGGGCGAAGTGGGCATTCTTAATCAGGCGCAGCACGAGCTGGTGGAGTTGATTGAAGACGAATCGAGCAAGCTGAGCGAGCTCAGTACGCGGCTGCTGCAGACAGCCAAGCTCGAGGCCGAGAAAATAAGCGTGGCGCAGGATGAGATCCCGGTGGGCGAGCTGGTGCAGATGGCGCTTGAAGAGCAGCAGGGCCGGATGACGGGGCACCCGGTTGAGGTGGCAGTACCTGATCCTTCGCTTACCATCAGGGGCGACAAGGATTTACTGTCGATGGCGCTGGCGCAGTTTCTCGATAATGCCGCGAAATATTCATTTGCAGGCACCGCGGTAAAGATTGCCGCGAACCGCAGCCACTCCGAGGTGTTGCTATCGGTGCACAACTTTGGGCCCACCATTCCGATTTCCGACCGGGAGAAGATCTTCCAGCGGTTCTATCGCAGCGAGGGAACGGTTCAACTTGCAGCCGGCACGGGCATCGGGCTTTCGACGGTGAAGATGGCGGCCGAAGCGCATCGCGGGCACGCGTGGGTGATCAGCGACGCGCATGAGGGGACCACGTTTTTTCTGGCGCTGCCCCACGATCGTGGAGACCGGGAGCGAGGAGAACGAGAATGAATCGCGATGCAGGCACCGTGCTGATCGTCGACGACGAACGGTCGATCCGGCTGTCGCTGCGGACGATTTTGTCTAACACCGGGTTCGACATTGTTGAGGCCGCGCGCGGCGAAGAGGCGCTGGCCCTGGTCAGGACGGCGCAGTTTGACGCCGTGCTGCTCGACATCAACATGCCGGGAATGGGCGGCGTGGAAGTGTGCAGGCTCATCCGCAAGGTATCGCCGCGGCTGCCCATCATCATGCTCACCGTGCAGGGCAGCGAGGACCACAAAGTTGAGGCGCTCGATGCCGGCGCCGACGACTACATTACCAAGCCGTTCCAACTGCGCGAGCTCACGGCGCGCCTGCGCGCTGCGGTGCGGCGCAACAAGGCTCATGAAAACACTGAGTCGCCGATCACAGTCGGCGAAATCATGATCGATCCCAACCGGCACCTGTTGGAGAAGAGCGGGCAGGCAATTCATCTAACGCCGAAGCAATTTGAGTTGCTGCACTACCTTATGGTTCACGCGGGCAAGCCGATTCCGCATGCCAAGCTGCTGAGGTCGGTGTGGGGCCCCGAGTATGGAAACGAGCTCGAGTATCTGCGGACGTTCATCCGGCAGATCCGCATGAAGATCGAAGACGACCCCGCAACCCCAAAGTACCTGCAGACCGATTCGCATGT
>JBEKCW010000262.1:0-7684 GCA_050014675.1 Occallatibacter sp.
GTACTGGCCCCGGGCACCTATACGCTTACGGTGGGATTTACGCCGGAGGATACAGAGTGGTTTGAAGAGGCGCAGGCCACAGTAACTCTGGTGGTTGAAAGAGCGCCTGGAGTTGCACAACAGGCTTCGACCCCCACAAATGTGTCATCGACAAACACCCCGGCGCCGGATTATTTTGCTGGCACGGGCAGGGAGCGCGACGCGAATCAAGGCGGGTCAGCCAAATCCACACCAGAAACTCAGCGCGAGAGACGCCTTTATAAGGGCGCGGTTTACGAGAGAGGAGAAGATGGCCAATGGTACCGACTAAGCGAATAGCTCAGGAAACAGCACCCGAAACGCTTCCGGAGGACTTCAGCGGGTGGGACGGGGAGTCTTCTTCAGTGATGACCATGCCTTCGGATTCAAACGAATACGAAGCACGGGATGCCAGGCCTTCAGCCAGGGAGAGGTCGCAAGCTCAATTTGCAACGATCTCTGCGCCGCGAACCGCGGAAAGAGCTATAGTGCCGCCGGCACTGACGGCTCCGGACGCCGACTCTGACGTTGATGCGTTTTTGAAGCGGCTGAATGAAGTGAACGCCGAACTGCCTTCTGCGCGCCGGCAAGAAACCAAGGAACCGATCATGCTTTGGGGGCCCCAGGCGCCGTCGCAGGAACGCGCCACCGCGCACCCTGAGCTGCCCGCGCCTGTGAAGGCGCCCGCGGTGGAACAAGAGCTGATTGATTTGTTCCGTTCCAGCTACAGGGAAGCGGAAAAGAGGGAAGCGGTTTTTGGAAGAAAGCCGAAATGGGGCATGATTGGGGGGATATCGGCGGGTGTTGTGGCAATCGCGGTCGCGATCGCCGTTCCGATGGCCCTGCGGGGAAGAAGCGTAACCCCGGTTCATCCCGCTGTTTCGCCGACGCCGACGAAGGCCCTTGCCGTGGAGGGAACGAGCACGCTGAAACCCTCGCCGGTGGGACCTGTGAGCGCAACAGCGCCGGCCAAAGCGATTGTTCAGAAGCCGGCACCGGCGGCGGACCAGGACTCTGACACCAATAACAATACGGATCAGGCTGCGGTGTCGTCGGACATGATGAACCAGCAACTCGCCGCGAGCTCGCGGTTGCCGCAAGGCGCCCGCAAGCCGGCTCCGGTAGATGCGCCGCCTCCTTCTGGATTTGGTGTTGCCGACCTGGGCGGAACAGGTGACCCGAATGCGGTTGGCAGCACTTTCAAGAACACAGCCAAGATCAAAATTGCCCAGTTGACTGTATCCGCCGGCGTTGCGGGCGGATTGCTGATTCAAAGGGTCAACCCCACGTATCCCCCGCTCGCCAAGACAGCCCGGGTTTCAGGCACGGTGGTTGTGGCGGCAACTATTTCGAAGACCGGGATTGTGACCAACGTGCAGGCCGTCAGCGGGCCGCCGATGCTGCGGCAGGCTGCCGTAGACGCCGTAAGGCGCTGGCAATATCGTCCGTACCTGTTGAACAATCAGCCCATGGAAGTGCAGACGACGGTCGACGTGAATTTTAGTCTGTAGGGTGAGGTTCTCACGGCCGCCAAATGAGTAGCGCCGCATCAGAGCGTTTCTTCTTGCGCGGTGGAGTGATCCCACCCTAGCCGCAAGAACAAAGACGCGGCGAGGATGGGGCACCCCCATTTCACGCTTTAAGGAGAAATGCTCTAAACCTGCGATTGGCCGGCGGCGACAATTGTTCCCACACATTCTCCGAAGCCGATGCGGGGCAGGCCAGGCTTGTAACAGCAGGCGCGCAGGGTGACTCGGTCGCCATCTTCAAGAAAAGTGCGCATCTCGCCGCTGGGGAGGCAGATGGGCTCGTGGCTGCCGCGTTTCTCAAGCAGGCAGCCCTCGGAGCCGTCTTCAGGGCCGGAAACCGTTCCGCTGGCGAGCAGATCGCCGGGGCGCAGATTACAGCCGTTGCAGGTGTGGTGCGCGAGCATTTGCGCTGGCGTCCAGTAGAGATGCTTGAGGTTGGTTGAGCTTAATTGCATGCCGGCCGCGCCGGTGGTGCGCATGAGCCGCGATTGCAGCCATGCTTCGACAGTGAGATCGATGGCGCCACATTGCATAGAGGGCGGCCGCAGGTACGGAAGCGGATCGGGATCGCCCGGGTCGCGCGCGGGAACGGGTGCGCGGTAAGGCGCAAGAGCCGCGAGGGGCACGACCCAGCAGGAGACGGTGGTGGCGAAGCTCTTGGCCAGGAACGGGCCGAGTGGCTGATACTCCCAGGTTTGTATGTCGCGTGCCGACCAGTCGTTGACCAGGCACAAGCCGAAGATGTGCTGCTCGGCCTGCGCAATGGGGATAGGTGCCCCAAGTTGGTTGCCGGCTCCGATGAAGAATCCAACTTCAAGTTCGTAATCGAGCGAGCGCGATGGGCCGAAGCCGGGATTGCCGGAGACAGACTTGGTTTGGCCGAAGGGGCGGCGGATTTCTGTTCCGCTCGCGACGATGGACGAGCTGCGGCCGTGATAAGCGATGGGGATGTGCTTGTAGTTGGGGAGCAGGGGACTGTCGGGCCGAAACAGCGTGCCGACGCGGCGGGCATGGTGGATGGAGGCGTAGAAATCAGTGTAGTCGCCGATGTGCGCGGGGAGTTGCATTTGGGCGTCGCTCATGGGAACGAGGCAGGCGGCAAGGCTCTCGCGGGTTGAGGGGTCGGCTTCGGAGCTCAGGAGCGCGATGAGATGGCTGCGGAGTTCGGACCATGCCGATGGGCCGAGAGACATGAGGGGATTGAGCCATTGAGCGGTGCACGCGGCGAGGAGATTGGCGGATAAGCTCGCAAGCAGGCCGGCATGGGCGCAGGCATCGAGGTCGAAGATTTGATCGCCTATGGCGACGCCGATGCGCTGGCGGCCGGCGTGGAGAAAGACGCCGTAGGGAAGATTCTGAATGGGGAAATCGGAGGCGGGATCGTTGGCCGATGCGATCCAACTGGTCAGGGGCATCCGTGTTCCTCCCGTCGGTTGAGGTTTGTGCTATCCCAGGTCCCCAAATGCGAGGGACCTGGGGCACCCAGGTTCGAGGTCGATCGAGCACCCGGTTCGCGGCCGCTCATCGGCGGGTGAGCTCCGCTTTTGATTCAGTTGGCGCGAAGTGCTTCTTCAATCCCTGCCAGCACTCGAAATACTCGTGCTGCAGGATGCGGGCGTTCATAGCGAATTCAGTGGGGCGGATGGCGAGCTGTGTTTCAAACATGAAGGCCAGCGTGTTGCCGAGGAATTGCGGCTTCAATTCGGCAGATGACGCGCGCTCGAAGGTTTCGGCATCGGGTCCGTGGCCGGCCATGCAGTTGTGCAGGCTTGCGCCGCCGGGTACGAAGCCTTCAGCCTTGGCGTCGTATGCGCCGAAGACCAGGCCCATGAATTCGTTCATCAGGTTGCGATGGAACCAGGGCGGGCGGAAGCTGTGCTCGGCGACCATCCAACGTGGCGGAAAGATGGCGAAGTCGCAGTTGTTAGTGCCGGGGACGTTGGAAGGTGCGGTCAAGACTGTGTAGATGGATGGGTCGGGGTGATCGAAGGAGACAGTGTTGATGCAGTTGAAGAGCGAGAGATCGTATTTGTACGGCGCGTAGTTGCCGTGCCACGCGACGACGTCGAGCGGGGAGTGATCGATGAATGCGCGCCACATGCGGCCGAGAAACTTGGTGTAGATGTGGAACTCGCCGTCGCGATCGTCATAGGCGGCGACGGGGGTTTTGAAGTCGCGCGCATTCGCCAGACCGTTTGCGCCGATGGGGCCGAGTTCAGGCAGGCGGAACGAGAGGCCGTAGTTCTCGCAGATGTAACCGCGGGCCTGCTGGTCGATGAGCTCGACGCGGAATTTAACGCCGCGGGGAATGACGCAGATTTCTCCGGGAGCGGCGTCGATGATGCCGAGCTCGGTGTGGAAGCGCAGCGCGCCGAGCTGAAGGACGATGAGCATTTCGCCGTCGGCGTTGGCAAAGAAACGATCGCGCATGGAGGCGTTGATGCCGTAGAGGTGCACGGCGACGCCGGTCTGCACGGCGGGGTCGCCGTTGCCGCCGAGGGTGACGATGCCGTCGATGAAGTCGGTTTCTTTCTCGGGCAGCGGAAGCGGATCCCAACGCAATTGGTTGGGCGTGGTGGGAGTCTCGTTGAACGGTCCGCTGCGAATGAGGCCGAGCGGAGCTTCTTCATAGGGGCGATGCGTGACCGAGGGACGAATGCGATAGGTCCAGGTGCGGCGATTGACGGCGCGCGGCGCGGTGAAAGGCGTGCCGCTGAACTGCTCGGTGTAGAGGCCGAGCGGATGAAGCTGCGGCGCATTCTGGCCGGCGGGCAGGGCACCGGCAACTGCTTCAGTGGCAAACTCGTTGCCGAAGCCGGATTGATATGCCGATTCAACTGTCATGATTACACCTCAATTACAAGCGGCCCTGCATGGCGCGGCGTTCGGCTTCATGCATGGCGTCGAAGATCTGGTCGAAACTGGTGACGGCGAAGAGCAGCTTGTGCAGCTCGTCAACTTTAACGGGCGTGTTCAGCACTTCGTCGAGCTTGAAATCGCGGATGGCGCAGTTGCCGCCCATTACATTGATGCACTCGCCGTGCGAGCTGATGAGGCCGCTGCCGTAGACCTTGATTTCGTTGTTCTGTCGGATGACGCCGAATTCGACGGTGTACCAGAAGAGGCGTCCGAGCTTTTCGATTGCGGCAGCATCGTCTTTTGCTGCGCACACGCGGCCGTAGTGCTCCAGGAATTCCGCGAAAACTTTGTGCGCGTGCATGGGCACGTGGCCGAAGACGTCGTGAAAGATGTCGGGCTCGGGAGTGTATTCGATCGATTCGCGGCTGCGCAGCCAGGTGGTGGTAGGGAAGGCGCGCATGGAGAGCATCTCAAAGAATGCGGGCGCGGGAAGAAAACCGCTGACCGGCGTAGAGCTCCAGCCGGTGCGGGGGCCCAGGCGAGCGCTGATTGCGGCGAGGTTGGGCAGGCGGTCGCGCTCAAGGCCGATGATCTCAAAGCCTTCGAGATATTCGCGCGCGGCGTGCTTCTCAAGCTCCGGCATGGCGCGGCCAACCAGTTCGGCCCACACTGCGTGCTGCTCGGCGGTGTAGGCATCGTAATCCTGTTCGATGATGTAGGGTGCGGCGGCAGAGAATGTTGCTGTTTGCATTCGTTCTCCTGGGGCGTTACAGGTTGCCGCGTAATTGTTGTTCGCGCTCGATGGCTTCAAACAGCGCTTTGAAGTTGCCCTTGCCGAAGCTGCGGCTGCCTTTGCGCTGGATGATTTCGTAAAACAGCGTGGGCCGGTCTTCGACGGGGCGCGTGAAGATCTGCAGCATGTAGCCCTCGTCGTCGCGATCGACCAGGATGCCCAGCTCTTCAAGCTTGTCGATTGGCTCGTCGATTTTGCCCACGCGCTCTTGCAGTTCGCTGTAGTAGGTGTGCGGCACGCGCAGAAATTCGATGCCTTGTTCGCGGAGCTTGTTCACGGTGAAGAGAATGTCGTGCGTGGCTAGCGCGATATGCTGCACACCGGGGCCGGGAAAGAAGTCGAGATATTCTTCGATCTGCGATTTCCTTTTGCCTTCAGCCGGCTCGTTGATGGGGAATTTTACATAGCCGTTGCCGTTGGCCATGACCTTTGACATGAGCGCCGAGTACTCGGTGGAGATGTCGTTGTCGTCGAAGTGCTGGTAGAGCGAGAAACCCATAACGCGGGCGTAGAAATCGACCCACTCGTTCATCTGGTTCCAGCCCACGTTGCCCACCATGTGGTCGACGTGGAGCAGGCCGACGGGGCGCGCGACGGGATCGGCAAAGATGGCGCGGTAGCCAGGGAGAAACGGACCGGAGTAGTTGTCGCGCTCGACGAAGGTGTGGATGGTATCGCCATAGGCGGCGATGCTGGCGATTTTAGCGCGGCCGTGCTCGTCGCTGACCTCGTATGGCTCGGCAACGCTCACGGCTCCTCGACGCGTGGTTTCAAGCCAGGCCTGACGCGCGTCGTCAACCCAGAGAGCGATGGAGTGAACGGCGTCGCCGTGGCGATGAACGTGATCGGCGATAGCGTCTGTGCTGCGCAGCGGCGTGGTGAGCACAAAGCGCACCTTGCCCTGCTGGACAACGTAGGAGGCGTGATCGCGCTGGCCGGTTTCTGGCCCCGCATAGGCAACCAGCGACATGCCGAAAGCGGTGCGATAGAAGTACGCGGCCTGGCGCGCGTTGCCCACATAAAACTCCACATGGTCGGTGCCTTTGAGGGGAAGAAAATCGGTGGCTTGTTCGGGATGGTTCAACGCGGCAGACGAATGCGGCGAGACGGCGTGCGAGGAAATGCTCATGCCAATTCCTCCTGCGCCGGAGTGCCTTGAAATGGGGGAGGGCGGCACCGCGGCACGAAACCTTGGCTATCGAGAAAAGAATAGGACGGCGAAACGGCACAGTGAAGGGCGGTTATAAGGAATGGGACGGCCAGAGCCTAAAGAGGTTAAGCTGTATGGCGTAGTGACCTAAGGAATGGTGGCGAATGGCTCATCGGACAGTTCCCAGCGAATTTCAACTCGACGCGATTGCCTGGAAGATCCTTGAAAACCTGCAACGGGATGCGCGCATGGCTTTTGCGGAGTTGGGCAGAAAGGTGGGTCTTTCGACTCCCGCGGTGGCCGAGCGCGTGCGCCGGATGCAGGACGCGGGCGTGATTACGGGCTACCATGCCGCGGTGGATTTATCGAAGCTGGGTGTGCCGATTCGCGTGCTGGTGCGGCTCACAATTCCCGGCGGCGATGTGCAGGTGAGCCGGTCGGTGACGGCGATTAAAGAGCTCAGCGAGATCAGCCGCTGCCATCGAATCACGGGCGCAGAGTCGTTTGTGATTGAGGCCGACGTGGTGTCGATACGGCACCTTGAGGCGCTGATCGACAAGCTCTCGGCGCTGGGTGCGACTTCGACTTCGACGGTGCTGTCGTCGCCGGTGCATCGGCGCGAGTATCAGGCGAAACAGATTGAGGCGTTCGGGAAGTATTTGTGAGGGGCAGCGGGGCGGCAAGTCGGCGAGTCAGCGGTGCGGCCGGCGAGCCGCTTCGGTAGACTGTTCGCATGGCTAAGCGAATTGGAGTGCACCTGGGAACTGCGGGCGGGGCTTCGAACGCCGTGGAGCGCGCGAAAGAGATTGGCGCGAATACATTTCAGATTTTTTCTTCGAGCCCGCGCATGTGGCGCGCGCCCAAGGTCGATCCCAAGCAGGCTGCGCGGATGCGTGAGCTTAGGGCGAAGCACGACGTGGGGCCGCTGGTCATCCATACAAGTTACCTGGTGAACGTTTGCAGCCAGAGTGACGAGGTTCGCGAGAAGAGTATTGACGCCTTTCGCGGGGAGATTGAGCGTGCGCTCCAGCTTGGCGCTGAGTATCTCGTGCTGCATCCGGGGTCGTGGAAGGGTTTGACGCGCGAGGAGGGATTGAAGCTGGCGGCTGAATCCATCGAGCGCGCGATTGACGGGCTGGCGTGGCAGGGAACTGGCTTCCATATTTTGATTGAGAATACTGCGGGGGCGGAATTCAGTTTGGGCGGGAGCTTTGAGCAGGTGGCTGAGCTGGTGGAGCGGCTGAAGGCTCATGCGCCTGTTGGAGTGTGTCTCGATACCTGCCATACGCACGTGGCCGGATACGACATGGTGACCACCGAGGGCTACGCCGAGAC
>JBEKCW010000263.1:0-7677 GCA_050014675.1 Occallatibacter sp.
GACGGCGACTGGGATTTAGGAATCAACCTGTTTGCTATGCTACTGCTGCTTTTTGCCTGGACCTACAATCGGCTGCCGCCCGCATTGCCCTCTGGCGCGACAACACCGCCCTAATCGTCGTCATCCTTCCGCGCCCAGCTCTTGTCCTTCGCCATCAGCATTGCCGGAACCGGCGCATTGCCCATCGCGTCCTTCCACAAAATCACGTTCAGCTTCTCAACCGGCACGCGATCTTCGTGGGTAAAGTCCATCTTCATGCTGGCTTTTGCGCCTACTGCATTCTTGGCATTCGCCGTGTAGATGAGATTGTTATCGCGATTCGTGTAATCGGCGTCGTAGGCAGACTGGTCGCCCGGACCGGTGAACAGGCTGGCAATCAGCGAGCTGAATGCATCGTTGTTGTTCATCGGCGGCAGGCCGAGCAGCGACTCCATGGTGCGAACCACGCTCACCGTCGAATAGAAGCGGCTGTCGATAAACGGGGCGCCATTGGCTCCGTGCGGCGAGTACTTGCTGACGACCAGCGCAATACTGCGATGCGCGTCCACGTGATCGGCGCCGGCTTGCGCATCGTCTTCAAGAATGAAGAAGGCCGTGTCGTCCCAGAAAGGCGAATGGGAAATTGCTTCAACGGCGCGTCCCACCGCAAGGTCGTTATCGGCCACGCTGGACTTGGGCGTGGGTCCGCCGGGGCGCGTGCCTGCGGTGTGATCGTTGGGCAAGCGCAGCGAGATGAAGTTGGGCATGGTGTCGTTGCCGGCCTGGCGATCCGCGATCCATCCCTTCAAATGTTTCAAAAAAATCTCCACGCGTATCTGGTCGGGAACAGCAAGATTGAAGTCGGGCGACTCAGGAGCGAAATGACCCACCAGTTCCGGCTTGACGGCAATGTTGCTGGCAAGCACCGGAATGGGCCATGGCCACTTGTTCACGCCCCCGCCCCACTCCGCCGGCAGCGCCTCGCCGGGCGGGTAATCCTTGTGCGCGCACCTGGGCCCTGCGAGCACGGGACCAAGTTTCGGATCGGCGACGGCGGTCTCGTTGCAGAAAGTCGAGGAGATAAATTCGGCGAAGTGGTAGTAGGTTTTGCCATGCGCCGCCAGGTCGCCCCATAAGTATCCACTGGCCGGCTCATTCACATCGGGAATCTTCTGCAACAGCGGATAGCCGTTGGAGACCACGCCCTCAAAGTCGTAGCCGCGCTGGCTTCCCCGGTAGTTCTGCTGCCAGGTCTTCTCAAGGTAATCGGAGCCGATGGCCGCGTTCGACCACACGTGTCCGTCACCCGATACCTCGCCGGAGTCGAAAAAGTTATCGAGCACGCCGAATTGCAGCGCCAGCTTGTGTTCATTCGGTGTCACGGCTTCGCCGTACATTGCCAGATCCGGATTGCCGTTGCCCACCTGCTTGCCGTTCTGGCTCAGGTCGCCAAGAATCTGATCGTACGTTCGATTCTCTTTGATGATGTAGATGACATGCTTGATGCGGCTGGCGCTGCCGTCGCTGAATTTGATATTGGTTTGCGCGGCAATCATGCGATTTGAATCGAGCACAACAGCAGTATATTGCGGCAAATTGTTTTCAATCTCGGTTTCTTCAAGCGACGCGAGAGAGCCGTAAAGCAACGTCCCAATGTATGCATTCCCCCGTCTGCCATGGCCCGCCGCGCTCTCCACTTGCCGTTGCGGAAAGTTGTTGGGGCCGGTGCCCTTGCCCTTGTCGGTGGCGATAAACAGCTTTCCGCCCTGGGGCAACGGATCGAAGGCCATCGAAATCGGCATCCACTCGGTGGGCGCAAATCCCTCGGGCTCAACCATGGTGTTGGCGGCCAGCTTCGGCGTCAACTTGCGTGTATCGAACACAGCAATCGCATCGCTGCCCATGTTGGCCGCGTAGAGCCGCGTGCCACTCGCATTCACGGCCAAAGCCACCGGCTCCGCGCCAAAGTAGCTTTGATGCGGCAGCCGCGTGTCAAAATAGCCCTTCACTCTGAATTGCCCGCTGCCGACGTACACCGCGGCAACAGCGTCGCGATTGGCCAGCGCCACGTAGAGCGTGTTTCCGTCAGGCGATGCGGCAAAAGCGCACGGATGCGTGCCCGGCGCGACGGGATCGGTGGGTTTCAGCAATTCGAGTTTGCGGCCAACCATGCCGCTGGTCAGATCCACTTCCACAATCTCCGATGCATTCCACAGCGCGACATAGCCGCGCTTGCCGTCCTTCGAAATGGCCAGAGCAATCGGGTAAGTTGACGGCACGGCATTGCTCTCAGACAAATCGAATCGCTTTTCGATTGTGCCGGTCGCTGCATCGATCACAACCACAAAGTCAGACAGGTTGTCGGCAACCAGAATCTTTTCGCGGCCTGCTTCGGAGAAGACCGCAATGGCCGCCGGATACGGAGTGCCCATGACGTTATCAATACCGTTGGGCAGCCGTGTCATTCTTCCCGTCGCAAGCTGCTCCATGGGCATGCGGATGAAGCTCTCCGGCGCGATCTTCCCATCGGAGAAGCTGTAGACCACAATTCCGCTTCCCGTCGAATCCCTTTCCTTGCCTTCAGGATCGGTGAGCGACGCCATGCTGGCGTACACATGTTTGCCATCGAGGCTGAATGCAAGGCCGGAGTAAAGCGTCTGATTCGCTCTTAAGCCGGTGCGTGCGTCGGGAAAATCAGCGAGCGTGCCATCCCGCGTATCGAACACAGCAATCGACTGCTCATACTGCGACTCGAAGGTGCCATAGCCGTCGTTCACGGTCACCACGTACCGGCCATCGGGAGAAACGGCCATGGTGACAGGCAGGCTGTTGAGCCGCTGCGGATCTCCGGGCGTCTTGCCAAGCAGCTGCTTGCTCGAAGGCAGATCGACAAACGACGATGGCGTTTGGCCAGGCAACGACAGCGACGCACCGGCAAGAACGGCGCACAAAAAAGCAATCGCTTTCAATCTCATTCAGGACCTCAGCACGTTGAGATGCGAGCAGGAGAGGACGCGGCTACAACAATCCGCTGAAACCGGGTAGCGGCTCCAGATGGGATTTTACACGCGGGGTTCGACAGGAGATTGAATTCGAGTTCCAGGTTTCGAGCCTTCAGCTATCAGCTTTCAGCTAATTCGTGCGAGGACGAAGAGTTAAGCCCAGGCAATGAAGAAGCTGAAAGCTGACGGCCGACAGCTGGTTTACGGGTACACGCCGCGAATCTGCACGGCCTCGGCCACGCGGCTGATGCCCAGAATGTTGGCCGCGATGCGCATCGGCACCTTCTTATCGAGGTGAATCTTGAGCACGTCGCGGAAGGCCGTCTTCATCACCCGCTCCAGGCGGTTGTAGACATCCTGTGCCTCCCAGAACAGGTGCTGCTCATCTTGCACCCACTCAAAGTAGGAGACGGTGACGCCCCCGGCGTTGCACAGAATATCGGGAATCACGAATGCGCCCTTGCTCTCGAGAATCCGATCGGCCTCGGGAGTGAGCGGTCCATTGGCAGCTTCGGCAACGATGCGCGCGCGCACATTGCGGGCATTGTCGGCGTGGACCATGTTTTCAAGCGCCGCCGGAACCAGGATGTCGCAGTCGAGCGCAATCAGGTCCTGCGGATGAATAGGCTCGCTCTCAGGGAATCCATCGACGTGGCCGCACATTGCCTTCATGTTGATGAGCTCGGGAATGTCGAGCCCCTCGCGATTGAAGACGCAGCCCGTGGAGTCGCTGACCGCAATAATTTTTGCGCCCGCCTCGTAAAGCAGCTGTGCCGTGATCGAGCCGGCGTTGCCAAAGCCCTGCACAGCAACGGTGGCGCCTTTGAGCGGAATGTTCAGGTGTTCGCAGGCGCACTGGATGGTGTAGAAGACACCGCGGCCGGTGGCTTCGTTGCGCCCCAGCGATCCGCCCAGGCTGATGGGCTTGCCGGTAACCACGCCGGGCACCGAATAACCCTTGGTCATGCTGTAGGTATCCATGATCCATGCCATGGTTTGCGAGTTGGTATAAACGTCGGGCGCGGGAATATCCTGCTCCGGCCCGATGATGGGCAGAATCGCGCTGGTGTAGCGGCGCGTCATGCGCTCAAGCTCGCCCTGCGACATGTGCTTGGGGTCGCAGGTAATGCCGCCCTTGGCGCCGCCAAACGGAATATTCACCACGGCGCATTTCCATGTCATCCACGTGGCCAGCGCCTTTACCTCGTCGAGAGTCACCTGCGGATGGAACCGGATGCCGCCCTTGGCCGGCCCGCGTACCGAGCTGTGCTGCACGCGATAGCCTTCGAACCGGCGAATCTTGCCGTCGTCCATGCGAACCGGCACAGAGACCGTGAGCATGCGCTCGGGATACTTGATCATCTCGCGCGTATTGTGGTCGAGCCCCATCGCATCGGCGGCGGTGTCGAAGTTTTCCATGGCAACGTCGTAGGCGTTGTCTTTTCTGATTGTCGTTATCATGCCTTTTTTCCTCCTTGCCATGGCGAAGAGGCAGGCGAGGCAGTAATTTTTCGAGGGCTCATCGCAAGGAGTTCAGAGAGATCGGGCCAGCATATTCAGCAAAATTTCGCGCCCGAAGATTCCATAACTCGTTGCCGCGCCATCCGAACTGCCGTCTCGCGAACCTCTTTCCGCTCAGGCAACACTCGTGTGCTCCAGCTCGACCACTTTGGCCGTCGACTTCAGGAGCGTTCCGTAAACCGGAAGAACCCAGTCTCTGTACTCGGCAAGGTGCCCGTGCACAATGTCGGAGTACAAGGTTTGCAATAGCCGCGTCCATGCGCCGATGGCGCCGCCCTTCACCTGGCGATGATCAATGCGCACCACCGGTGCAAGGCCTACCGCGGTGCCTGAAAGAAACAGCTCGTCGGCGATGTAGAGTTCGCTGCGATCGATGGGCCGTTCCAACACCGTGAGCCCAAGCTCCTTGTGCGCAAGTTCCATAATCGTGGAGCGTGTAATGCCTTCGAGCACGTTCTCACTCACTGGCGGCGTGATCAGAACATCTTTGCGCACCATGAACAGATTGCAGGTCGCGCCCTCGGTCACATGGCCATCTTCATTCAACAGAATGGCTTCGTCAAAGCCGGCTCGCCGTGCGTCATCGCTGGCCAGCGCGCTGTTGGCATACGCGCCGCAGATTTTTGCGCGCACTGGAATGGCGGCATCTTCAATCCTTCGCCATGAACTCACGCCGGCGTGAATTCCGGCATCGCTGTGCAGATATTCGCCGAAGGGCAGCGCGGCGATGAAGAATGAATTCTCGTCGTCAGGGCAGACGCCGATGCGCTCAGCAGATTTGTAGGCAAGCGGCCGCACATACAGATCGGTCTTGAAACGATTGCGGCGCATAAGCTCGACCGTGATGGCGCAAAGCTCATCGGCGGAGAGGCCAACGTCGATGCGCAGAATGCCGCAGTTCTGCTTCCAGCGCTCGTAATGATCCTGCGGACGAAAGACGTAAAGCTCCGATGAATCCTCGTTCCAGTAGGCGCGAATCCCTTCAAAAACTCCGGTTCCATAGTTCAGCGCGTGGGTCAGGATACCGACACGCGCCTCGGCCAGCGGCACATATTTTCCGCCGAAATACACAATCGTGTCCGGTTCCACAGCGGACTTCATCTTATGCCTCCACCAGATTTTCCTTGAGAGACTCCTTCATCAGTTCGCGTCCGCGGGCGATGGCCTTCAGGTCGAGCTGCACCCAGCGGGAACTCTTGATCAGCCCCCGCAGAGCCGCCTCCACGCTTGCCTGCGGCAACACATTGGTCCGCTCAAGCAGCGCGCCCAGCATCACCATGTTGCATGCGCGGGAATCGCCAAGCTCATCGGCCACATGCAGAAACGGAAGGGCCAACACATGCACATCGTCGCGACGGCAATCCTCGGGAAATTCATCTCCGTTATAGAGAACCCAGCCTCCGGGCCGCACGCTCTTGTCGAATTTGCGCAGCGACGGTTCGTTCATCGCCACCAGCACTTGCGGCCGCGCCACCAGCGGCGAATCAATTGGCTCGCTCGACAAACGCACATGGCAGTTCGACGTGCCGGAACGCATCTCAGGCCCGTATGATGGCAGCCACGAAACTTCAAGGCCGGCGTCGAGCCCGGCTTCAGCCAGCATTTCGCCCAGCAAAAGCACACCCTGCCCGCCAAAGCCGGCAATGCGAACCTCGAGATCGACCTTGCGGAAATCGAATGAACAGCCTTCGCAACAACCGTCGGCTTGTTCAACTTCTTCCTTATGCAGGCCCAGCAGCCGCGGCAAATCTTCAAGCGGCGGCGCAGCTTCCTGCACGGTTCTCGGTACACGTTCCTTTGTCCTATCGCAGAAGACCCCCAGCGGATAGGTCTTCTCCATCACGTCCTTCACCCACTTCTGCGACTGAACCGCATCCATCTTCCAGATAGTCGGGCATGGCGAAAGAATTTCGATCAATGAAAATCCGAGACCGTTCACCTGGTTCTCGACCGCGTGGCGAATGGCGCGCGCAGCTCGGGCAATCTGGCGGTTGTCGCCCAGGCCCACGCGCTCAATGTATGTCGGCCCCGCAAGCGCAGAGAGCAGTTCGCTCACATGCAGCGGATAGCCCTCGGTGGCCGCTGTGCGGCCGTTCGGCGTAGTCGTAGTCTTTTGGCCCAGCAGCGTTGTGGGTGCGCATTGGCCGCCGGTCATCGAGTAGACGGCGTTGTTCACAAAGATCACGGTGATGTTTTCGCCGCGATTAGCCGCGTGCAGAATTTCGGCCGAACCGATGGCCGACAGATCGCCGTCGCCCTGGTAGCCGATCACCACGCTCTCAGGCCGGCTGCGCTTTATGGCCGTTGCCACCGCGGGGGCGCGCCCATGTGCGGCCTGCACATTGCCCACGTCGAAATAGTTGTACGTAAATACCGAGCAACCCACCGGCCCTACCAGAATCGTACGGTCCTGGATGCCGAGTTCATCGATCGCCTGGGCCAGCATCTTGTGCACCGTGCCGTGGCCGCAGCCGGGGCAATAGTGCGTTACGTGCTTCAAATCTTCTTTGCGGTCATAGCGCTCGTAGAAGGCCTTGGCCCTTGAATGCGAGACCTTGTATTCCGATAGCAGCTCGTTAGACATGTGCCATCTGCTCCTCTTGGAGATAACGCTTTGCTTGGCTTCGAACAAATGCAAAGACCTCTTCGTGCGACGGAACGTTGCCGCCCATGCGATTCAGAAACTCCACCGGGCATGAGCCGTTCAGCGCCAGCCGCACATCGTCCACCATCTGGCCGTTGCTCATTTCAACCACAATGAATGCGCGAGCGCTCGACGAAAGACGCTGGAAGTGCTCCGATGGGAAGGGATAGAGCGTAATGGGCCGCAGCAGCCCAACCTTCATGCCGGCAGCACGCGCCTCGGCCACCACCGCTTTCAGAATGCGGCCCAGAATTCCATAGCCCACCAGCACAATCTCCGCATCGTCGACAAACCACTCTTCGGCGCGCGTTTCATTTTGCTCGGCCACCTTGTACTTGGCTTCGAGTTTGTTGTTGAGCGCTTCAAGATCGTCGAAATCGAGATGCATCGAGCTGACGAGGTTCTTTCTTGTCGCCGCCGTTCCCGCCACGGCCCACTCCGGCAGCTTTGGCGCAACGGGATGCTCGGGGAACTCGACCGGTTCCATCATCTGGCCGATAAATCCGTCAGCCAGTACCACCACCGGATTGC
>JBEKCW010000264.1:0-7645 GCA_050014675.1 Occallatibacter sp.
TCTCGCCAACGGGCCAACTTGAAACGACGCGCCTCGTTCTCTACTCCATGTTCCGTCCGTGGCACTGGCCCGCACTCATCCAAATGGGTGAAAATAGCAGTAAGGCTTCCCAAGGCATCGCGGAGCTGGTCCTGAACCTGCTCGATGCTTGAACCTACGTCAGGAAACGGAATGGCCACTCAGACATCCCCTGCTGAAACACTCGTCGAAACCCGCATCCCCGACACCATGCGCGCCGTGGTCTATCGCGGCATCAACGACATGCGCATTGAGACCGTCCCCGTGCCCAAAATCGGCCCCGGCGAGCTACTGGTCAAGATTGCCACCTGCGGCATCTGCGGAACAGATCTAAAGAAAATCCACATGGGCTCGCACTCGGCCCCACGCATCTTCGGGCATGAGATGGCTGGAACCGTTGCAGCGGTGGGCGAAGGCGTAACCCGCTTTGCAGTCGGCGACCGCGTAATGAGCTTCCACCACGTGCCTTGCGGCAATTGCTACTACTGCCGCAAGCAAACTCCGGCGCAGTGCCCGCTCTACAAAAAGACCGGCGCAACGGCAGGCTTTGAGCCCTCCGGCGGCGGCTTTGCCGAGTACATCCGCGTGATGGACTTCGTTGTTGAGAACCGCGGCGTGGTTCGCATTCCCGATGGCGTTCCGTTTGAGCAGGCCGCATTCGTTGAGCCGGTAAATACCGTGCTCAAAGGCGTAAAGCTGCTCAACCTGCAGCCTGACGATACGGTACTGGTCATCGGGCAGGGGCCGATCGGCCTGATGCACGCATCACTAGCCAAGAAAATAGGCGCTCGCGTGCTTACTTCCGATCTGTTTCCCGAGCGCCACGCCATCGCCGCTCGCTTCGGCCTCACCAATCCCATCCACGCCGGCAGTGAAAACGTGGTTGAACGTGTCTTTGCCGAGACCGATGGACGGGGCGCCGACGCTGTCATTCTTGCCGTCGGCGGCAACGCCCTTATCCGCACCGCCATGGATGCAGCCCGCCCCGGCGGCAAGGTAATGCTGTTTGCGCAGACCCAGCACGGCGAGGCAACCATCGATCCAGCCGCGGTGTGTGTGGACGAGAAGACGCTGTTAGGCTCATACTCATCCTCGTTCCCGATTCTCGACGAGGTCACTAGCCTGGTCTTCGACGGATATCGCAACGGATTCAACCTGACCCAGCTTATTTCCCATCGTTTCCCGCTCGAACAGGCAGTCGAAGCGATCGAAATCGCATCCCACCCTCAGCCGGATTCAATGAAGATCATGATTGAGCCGGTTCCAGGGGCGGGTGCAAGGTAAGGGGGACCTGGATGGCAGCCACCGTGAAAGACGCGATCCTTCGTGGTCGCAAGACCGCCAAGACGGTTGTCGAAGAAGGCCGCAAGAGGGTCGAGGACGTGGTCGAGGGAGGCCTGAATACCGTTGAAACGGTGGTTGAGGCAGGCCTGAACACGGTGGAGACGGCCGTTGTTGAAGGCCGCAAGATAGTTGAATCCGCCGTCCACACAGGCCGCCGGACTGTTGAAAAGACGCTGCTGCACGGGCGCGTCACCATGCGCGCCGCCATCCTCCACGGCCGCGAAGATGTGCGCATCGAGCAGGTGCCGATTCCCAAAGCCGCCAAGGGCGAGCTGATTGTGCGCGTTGGAGCCGCTCTCACCTGCGGAACCGATCTCAAGGTTTTCCGCCGCGGTTACCACGCCCGCATGATTGTGCCTCCGGCACTCTTCGGCCACGAGCTGGCCGGCACGGTGGTTGAGGCCGGCGAGGGAGTTATTGATTTTGTTCAAGGCGATCGCGTGGTGGCCCTCAACTCCGCCCCCTGCGGCGAGTGTTACTTCTGCAAGCGGGGCCAGGAAAATCTCTGCGACGACCTGCTTTTCAACAACGGCGCCTATGCCGAGTTCATTCGCATTCCCGAGCGCATCGTGGCCAAAAACACGCTGCCTGTTCCCGAGCACGTGCCTCTTGAGCACGCCGCGCTCACTGAGCCGCTGGCTTGCGCGGTGCATGGTTTTGAGGATTCAAATCCGCGCCCCGGCGACATTGTAGCCATCATCGGCGGCGGTCCGCTTGGCCTGATGATGCTTCACGTTGCCGCGCTTGCCGGTTACGAGGTCATCGCCTTGGTCAAGCACGACGGACAGGTTGAAGCCGCAAAGCAGCTCGGCGCGGCCCATGTGGTGCAGGCCGCCAATATTCGCAAAGCGGTGCAGGAAACCCGCGCCCTGACGCCCAAAGACCGCGGCGTCGATATCGCGATTGAAGCAGTTGGAGTGCCCCAGGCGTGGGAAGAGGCTGTCGAGCTGGTTCGCAAGGGCGGCACTGTGAATTTTTTCGGCGGCTGCGCGGCCAACACCCGCGTAAACCTCGATACCAACCGCATCCACTACAGCGACATCACTCTGCGCGCTACTTTTCACCACACCCCGGCAATCTGCCGCAAGGCTCTCGAGATTATTGCGGGCGGGCGCTTCCAGGCCTCGGCGTTTATTACGGGCCACGCCAACCTCTACGAGCTTAATCGCGTGTTTGAAAAGCTGATGAACCGGTCTACCGAGATCAAGACCGCAATTGTGCCGTAAACTGTACCGCCGATCTCCTGACCGGGGTCCCCGGCGAATGATTTGTATTCGCTGGGGTGGTTGACCGGCTGTACTGGCGGCGTCCACGCGGCCAGCGCGTGGGTAATTACTGGTCTTCGCCGGCCGACTCGCTGACTTGCTGACTCGCCGACCCGCTAAAATATACTCATGCCCACCGCCGCACAAACCGATGACCTTATCGCCCGCGGCTGGGCTGCGCTTCCACCTGCCTATCGCATCCCCGATGTTGCGCCAACGCTCGACGAGGCTCTCGCGTATTGCCGCCATCTCGCCGAGACGCACTACGAGAACTTCCATGTAGCAACCTGGTTCTTGCCCAAGGCGCTGCGCCCGCACTTTCACGCCATCTACGCTTACTGCCGCATCTCCGACGATCTCGGCGACGAAGTGGGCGACCGCGACGTGGCTTTGGCGCTGTTGGATCTTTGGGGCCGCGAGCTGGATGCCTGTTACGAGGGGCGCGCGCGCCATCCCGTATTCGTGGCGCTGGCCGAGACGATGCGCGTTTGCAGCATTCCTAAAGAGCCCTTCGCCGATTTGCTCGTAGCCTTTCGCCAGGACCAGACCGTCACGCGTTACGAGACGATGGATGACGTCTTCGGCTACTGCCGCAACTCCGCCAACCCCGTAGGCCGCCTGGTGCTTTATGCCTGCGGCGAAGCCGGCCCCGACGTAAAGGATGAGAACTTCCGTCTGTCTGATCTCACCTGCACCGCGCTGCAACTCGCAAACTTCTGGCAAGACGTGCGCGAGGACTTCGCAAGAGGCCGCGTGTACCTCCCGCAGGCTGACATGCGTCGTTTTGGCGTGAATGACGAAACAATCAAAAAGGGAATTGCCACACCTGAATTTCGCGAGCTGATGCGTTGCGAGGTCGACTTCGCGCGCGCTCTCTTTGAACAAGGCCTGCCGCTCATCGACCGCGTCAACCGCGATCTCGCCGTCGATCTCGATCTCTTCAGCCGCGGCGGTATCGAGATTCTTCGCGCCATTGAACGCCGGGATTACGATGTTCTCAGCGGCAGGCCCGCAATTTCAAAACGCACCAAGCTCTCGCTCGCGCTGCGCGCGCTGGGCGGCAAGGCGCTGCCGTTCCTGCGCCTGGGAGCCGCTACCACCGGGAAAGCAGCTTGACCGTTCAAGCGAGCAGCATGACACTCGACCGTGCCTACGCCCATTGCCGAGCCATCGCCAAAAAAGAAGCGAAGAACTTTTACTATGCCTTTGTCGCGCTACCATCAGCTCGCCGCAACGCCATCTGCGCCGTCTACGCATTCATGCGCAAGGCCGACGACCTGGCAGATGACGAATCGGTTTCTCGCGACGAGCGCCGCAAGAATATAGATACCTGGGTGGCCGCATGGAAGGAGACCGCGAAGGGCGCGCCAACCGGCGATCCGGTATTCATCGCGGTGCGCCACGCGGTAACGCGCTTCAACATTCCGCTCTCGCTGCTCGATGAGTTGGTCGCCGGCGTGACGATGGATTTGGAGCACGATACAGCCGGCGCTCCAGACACGTACCCAACCTTCGCGCAGCTTTACCGTTACTGCTATCTGGTCGCTTCTGTCGTCGGCCTGGTTTGCATCCGCATCTTCGGATACACAGACAAGCGCTCCGAAAAATTAGCCGAAGAAACCGGCATCGCCTTCCAGCTCACCAATATTCTGCGCGACGTGGTTGAAGATGCCTCGCGCAATCGCGTGTATCTCCCGCTTGACGATCTCGCCGCACACAGCGTCACACTTGCTTCGTTGCTGCATCGCGTCCCCGGCACACCGCCCACGGCAAATGAACGCGCATTGCTCAAGTCCATCGCCGACCGCGCCGAGGAGTACTACAAGTCTGCCGAAGAGTTGCTGCCGCTCATCGCACCTGAGAGCCGCCCCGCACTGCGCGTGCTGGTCTCGATCTATCACGAGTTGCTGAAGCGGATCGTGGCCGCCGATTACGATGTATTCACGCACCGCGCCAGCGTGCCGACCGTGCAAAAGGTGGCGATCATGTTAGGGGGCCTTGCGCGGATGGGATGGGCGCGGATTTTTGGCTGATACTCAGATCACTTGATAACCACAAGCCAATCCGAAACTCGTTCCGTCGCCATCATCGGCGGCGGCGTTGCCGGCATGAGCGCGGCCTGCGCTCTTGCAGCAGCCGGATTGCGCGTGCATCTGGTCGAGCGTCGTGGCTACCTGGGCGGCCGCGCGAGTTCCTATCTGCATCCAGGCGTCAACGAAGTCATCGACAATTGTCAGCACGTGCTCTTCGGCTGCTGCACAAATCTCATCGCCTTCTACCAGCGCATCGGCGTTCTCGATCAAATTCACTGGACGAGCGACATGACCATGATCGAGCCCGGCGGTCAACGCTCGGTGCTCGGCCCGTCGATGTTGCCGGCCCCTCTACATGGTGTTCCAAAACTGCTCGCCGCACACGCATTCACATTTGCCGACAAGCTCTCGCTGGCGCGCGCGTTTTCCGCCATCCTCAGAACTGATCCAAAGACTCAAGGGACGGAAACCCTCAGCGCATGGCTGGTGCGGCACAAACAAACTTCCGGCGCCGTCGACCGATTCTGGCGCCTCGTCATTGCCAGCGCACTCAACGCCGACCTCGACGCAATCGCTGTTCCTTATGCGGCCAAAGTTATTCGCGAGCTCTTCATGAATTCCGCCCAGGCCGGCCGCATGGGCATGAGCACTGTACCGTTGAGCCAGCTCTACGCGGGCGCAGAGGCTTATCTCAAGAGCAACGGTGCGGAGCTTCATCTGAATTCGAACATTGAGTCCGCCGCGTGGGATGAAGAAGTCTCAGAGTGGACCATCGCAACGCGTTCGGGCGAAGTGGTCACCGATTTCCTGATTCTCGCGCTGCCTTTCGAGGCTACGGCAAAGCTCATTCCACGCTTGCCTCTCGTCGAAGGCGCAGATACACTGGCCGCGCAAATCGAGCATCACGAGCACTGGCCAATCTCGAGTGTGCATCTGTGGTTCGATCGTGAGATCACCGATCTACCTCACGCCGTTCTGCTCGACCGCGAAATTCACTGGATGTACAACAAGGGCCGCCTGCAGCCGTGGCGCAACGTTGAAGGCAGCTACCTTGAGCTGGTGCAGAGCGCTTCGCGTGAGTTTGCCGCACGCCCGCGCGAGCAGGCAATTGATCAGGCCGTCAGCGAGCTGGCGGAATTCTTCCCCGCCGTCCGCACGGCAAAGCTCGAGAAGGCCGCGCTGGTCAAGGAGGTTCGCGCCACCTTTGGTGTGCCGCCGGGCGTCGATGCGTACAGGCCTGCCGCAATCGATTCTCCCTGGGCCAACCTGTTTCTGGCCGGCGACTGGACTCGGACGGGCTGGCCCTCCACGATGGAAAGCGCAGCGCGCAGCGGACACCTCGCAGCCCAAGCGCTTTGTGCTCAAATCAACGCCCCGCAGAAATTCCTGGCGCCGGACCTCAAGCCGCGCGGATTCATGCGGTTCTTCTAGCCTGCCGCGCCCACGTTGAAGAGTTGTGATCTGAATCACTTCCTGGAGTGAATCGCTGGGTTTAACGTGCAATGTGGTCCAGGCTTCAAGGTTTCAAGGCCCCAGAGAACCCCCGTCTCTGTTTCTCCAGGAGGTTTCGATGTCCACTTCTGAATCCTCGGAAGATCCCGAGGCATGTCCGCAGGAATTGACCCTGGGACCGGGAAGCACTTCTTCGCTCCAAAGCCAGCTCTGTGACAATCTGTTCGATGGAGTCTACTTCGTCGATCGAGACCGCAAGATTGCCTATTGGAATCGCGGCGCAGAAGAGTTGACGGGTTACAAAAGCGAGGAAGTCGTCGGTTCGGCTTGTTTCGACAACCTGCTCATGCACGTCAACAACGAAGGTTGCGAACTATGCCAGGGCGCCTGTCCGCTTGCTGCCACCATCAAAGATGGCAAACGCCGCGAGTCCGAAGTCTACTTGCGCCACAAATCCGGCCACCGGGTTCCGGTCTCGGTTCGCGTGTCGCCCATCCGCGACAACAGCGGCGCGATCATCGGCGCGGTTGAAGTCTTCAGCGATATCACATCAAAAAAAAACATAGAAAGAAGGGCTCAGGATTTGGAGACAGAGGCGTATCTGGACCCTCTCACGCTCCTGTCAAACCGCCGGCATATAACAATGGCGATGACGCACGTGCTGCAGGAGATGGACGAGTTCGGCACCAGGGCCGGATTATTGGTCGTCGATATTGATCACTTCAAGGATGTGAACGATCAATTCGGCCACAGCGTGGGAGATCAGGTACTGAAGACAGTTGCAGAAACCTTGACGCACGCGCTTCGCCCGCCGGACTTGCTGGGCCGCTGGGGCGGCGATGAATTCCTGGTTCTTGCAAGGGGGACGGACATCGAGAGCCTGAAGAAGATTGCAGAGCGCTGCCGCAAAATGGTCGAGGCTTCTTCGGTTCTGGCAGACGGAAACCGGATCAAAACGACGGTCTCCATCGGAGGAGCGCTTATGGAGCGCGGCAAGCCGGCGCAATGGGCTTTTGACCGTGCAGATGGGTTTCTCTATGTGTGCAAGGCAAGCGGCAGGAATTTGTGTATCGTTGGCGCTTCAGAGGGCTAGATTCCGGTCAGGGTTGATGCTTCGCCGAGCGCGGGAAAGGCACTGCGGTGTAAACCGCAGCCTCAGGCCGCGCGGGTTGATGCTGTTTGTTCGCTAGCGACCACGCAGAGATTTCTCCCTTAAGGCCTCGCGAGTCCTTTCACGAAGCTGAGTCATTTCCGGCGCGCTGTCAGATGTTCTCAAGAAAGACTCTTGACACGATAAATTGTAAGCATTAGCTTACCGTTAGTGGAAACTTACCAAACGCGACAGCTCGACGCCATCGGTGACGTGACTCGCCGCGCTCTGCTGGAGCGGTTGCGGCGCGGTCCGCTGCCCGTGGGCGAGCTGGCTCGCGGTCTGCCTGTCAGCAGGCCGGCGGTCTCGCAACATCTCAAGGTGCTGAAGCAGGCACACCTGGTGAGGAGCGAAACGGCGGGGACGCGCAATTATTACCGTCT
>JBEKCW010000265.1:0-7627 GCA_050014675.1 Occallatibacter sp.
GTCCGCCACTGCCACCGCCTTCCTTCTAGTCTCCTTATCGAAAATGCCTCAGGGCACCAGCGGCCGAACAGGGTCGAGCTGCGAGGACTCGCCCCGAAGCATTTCCGATCAAGGCTAACGACAAATCCGACAGGAATTCGGTTCTGAGCATTTCGTATCCGAGGGGAAACGTACATACTTTGGTCACAATTTGCCCAGCCGTTCGCCGTAAAACGTGGCGAACGGCAATCGATACTACATCGACGAGCTAGCCGAAATACTTAGGGTCATCTAGATATGCCATCTCTGCGAAACCGGCATGGAGCTTTACACAATGTTCGGTGCCCGTGGGCAAGTAATAGCGGTCGCCTCTGCTGTACGATTGCGTCCCGCTGTTTGTCGTAACATCGATTCTTCCGTCAAGAACAACTGCGAATTGCGCAGCATGTGCGTGAGCCGGATAGTCCAGGTCCTGAGCAGCCGTGAGGTAATAAACGACATGCGATTCGGCTTTGGAGAGATGAATGGTTACTCCGCCTGGAACCTCGATTGTGTGGAGGTTCATGATTTCTGCTGGAAAGATATAGTTTGACACGCGTGTTGTTCCTTTCTTATTGGGGCGCAAGGTGCGCTGATCGGCCTGCATCCGGCACTTCAGAGACACAATCGCACAGAGTTGGTCCCCGAATTAGCTTCAACGAGAGAGCAAGGAAGATGCGACTATCTGGGGTTGAATGCAAAGTAGGCCAGCACCAGATAGCACACAACGGCCAAGCCGCCGTGTGCAAGAACCAGCTTTCTGGGGAACTCACCTTTGGAGCGGAGATACCAAATCAGCCCGCCGAGGGCGATGATTACTACTGCGAGCCCAATGTTAATCCACAGGCGTTGATCGCCGCGGAAAACCTCGACGATGACAAGAACCGAACCGACACACGCCAAGCCAACATGCGTGAAACCTGCAAGGCCGGAAGGTGACTTACCTGCAAAAACATCCTTGGCCAGAAAAATACCTACGAGAGCAGCGATTGTGAATAAAGCGAGAGACACGATTAACATGCTTACCTCTTTCAAAAGGGGCTCCGCAAATAACGCATACGCCATTTCGCGAGAGCACTCATTTCCCAAGTCGCTCCAGTGCGGTGACAGTGCCTATGACCTATGTCACCGATTGGGGCGCTCTTGTTTCCATACAAGTGAGCATAACCCCTTACGCATTTGATGTCGTGTACAGGAAGGTAAAGTAAGTGTACGATCGGATACAATATGTTCTGGAGTGCCCAATTTGCCGTCGCTCGGTCCACTGAGTGGGAAGTTCACGAAGTAATAGAGTTTATGTTCTGTCATTCCGGGACGGGGCAGGTGCAGGTAGAAGAGCATAAAGTCGAATTGCGTCCGTCCCGCATGGTCCTGATCGTTCCCGGTGCCCGCCACCGAATCGTCTTTGAAGCTGGCCAGTCGGCCGACCTCAAGTTCGTCTGTGTCACGGCGCAAGATACGTCGCGCTATCTTTCGCCTGTTCAACTGGACCTTCTTGAGGCCCTGCGGAGTCACGGCTGCACTTCCAGCGATCGCAGCACGGAACTTCCGATCCTCGGTGAGCTCGTGAAGCTGATTCCAGAGGGTTCTGTGATCGGCGATCGCCGGCAATTACTGATCGTGTGGAATGTGATTGGCTTGCTGTTGGCAACTCAGGTTACCGATCAATTCCCTGCAGTTGACGAAGCGAGGCGGAGACATCGGGACAAGATTCATGACGTGTGTGTGTGGCTGGATCATCATTTAGATCAGGAATCCAACTTGGATGAGATAGGTTCAGAGTTTGGCCTATCACGGAGTCTGCTGACTCGTGCATTCCGCCGACACACGGGTACAAGTATTGTGAATTACGTGAACGCTCGCCGCCTCGAGAAGGCTGCTGTTCTGCTTACGTCTTCAAAGGATCGAACGATCACGCAGGCGGCGTTCGAGAGCGGATTCTCAAACCTTAGCAACTTTCATCGTCGATTCAAGACCGCCTATGGCTTTACACCAGCTGAATTTCGACGAAACTTCGCAAATTGATAATGCTCCGCTGGACAGCTATTCGCCAAATTCTCAACGGGGATAGCCATTGAGAATTCCGTACCGGTTAACGAGTGCTCCGCTAACTCGCTCGCCGAGCACTGCAGGAGGGAATCTTCTTAAGGCGCGCCCTGAGGGTCTGAGAGTCAAATTCTGGAGTTCCGCCAGTATCACCGCCTAACCGAAAGCTATTTCTAAATGCCTGTAAAACCCGGTTTGGCAGCTTCGGTGAGCTGGCGTGAGTTTTCCTGACCTAACCGCAGCTGCTTGAAGCCCAGAGTCATTTTGCTGCGTTTGAGACAGTCAGGGGAACCCGCATTTCTCACTTGTCTGCCGGAGGCGCATTTTTATAGCCCACCAATTGCATTCAATTACGTGCAATGCGCGCAGAATATAAAAGTGCACACCTCAGAAGATACCCAGCCGCCGGATACCGCTTCTTCGCAGGCTGCCGACGCCTTCCGCCCATCCATTTTCGAGCTGCAAACTGAGGGCAGAAATCAAAAAAACATACCCCTCCCCACCCCCGGGGTGCTCAGAAAGTAAATAGGCTTGTCCGTTCCCATATCGAAGAAAAACAAATGGTTGGCCAATAAAATGTAACGAAAACGCTGTTACATCCGTTCGCGAAAAAGGGTCATTTTGCACCGTATTTAGTGCAGATTTGCCTGTTTTGGCGCTAAAAAACGCGCTTTTGCATGTTCATTAATTTCAGCATGAAGCGATTGAATTAGAAGACTTTACATCGAGTTTCGTGCGCACGCCATTTTCGCTCAAATGCGCGGCAAGTTGCCCCAATAGATTTTGGCTTTTCCCGAGAACTCCTATATATAGTCGCCGCGCTCGATGCCGAGCTTCTTGATTTTCGAGTTGAGCGTGGTGCGCTTGAGGCCTAGTTTGGCCGCGGCGCCGGTTGGCCCGCCGATCATTCCCTTGGCCTCGCGCAGGGCGCGCAAAATATGTTCGCGCTCGGCTGCCTGCAGCGTTGGATTGGTATCCGACGCTGTGTCTTCTTCTTCATCGCCATAGACGTCTTCAAGCTCCGCGAGGGGTACATAGAGAGCCGAACCGCGCGAAAGAATTACGGCTCGCTCAAGAAAATTCTCAAGCTCGCGAATATTGCCCGGCCATTTCCACGCCACCAGGGCTTCCATCGCCTCGGGCGGAATGCTGGTGATCGTCTTGCCCATGCGGCGGCTATGGCGCGCCACAAAGTGCCGCACCAGGATGGGAATGTCGCCAGCGCGTTCGCGCAGCGGCGGCGCGAATACCGGAAAAACTTTAAGCCGGTAGAAGAGGTCGGCCCGAAATTGCTTTTCCGCCACCATCTTTGCCAGGTCGCGGTTGGTGGCCGCAATCAGCCGCACATCCACCTGGATGGGACGCGTGCCGCCCAGCCGCTCAATCTCCCGCTCTTGTAAGGCGCGCAACAGTTTCGGCTGCAGGTCGAGCGGCATCTCACCTACTTCGTCAAGGAACAGCGTGCCCTGGTGGGCCAGCTCAAGCCGGCCGATTTTGCGTGCGATTGCGCCGGTAAACGCGCCCTTCTCATGCCCGAACAGTTCACTCTCAAGAAGTCCGGCCGGAATGGCCGCGCAGTTCAATTTGATAAAGGTGCGTTCGGCGCGCGGGCTCAGGTTGTGGATGGCGCGCGCCAGCAGTTCCTTGCCGGTTCCGGTTTCGCCCTGGATAAGCACGGTTGCATTGGTGGGCGCCACGGTTTTAATGTCGCGCAGAACGGCGCGCAGCCCCGCGCTCTCGCCCACAATGTCTTCAAAGTTGTGCTCCAGGTTGATCTCTTCTTTCAGGTACTCGCGTTCCTGGTTCAACCGGTCGCGCAGCTCGTTGATCTGTTTAAAGGCCAGCGCATTGTTCACGGCCATGGCTACGTGTCCGGCCACCTGCGCCAGCCGCTCCGCATCCTGCTGCGTGAACGCATTCTCTTTGCGGCTGGCCGCGGCAATCGCACCAAGCGTGCGCTCGCGATGGACGAGCGGCACCCACACGGCTGACTGCATTCCGGCGGTAACCAGGTGCGCTATTGACTCCGGCGCGAACGGCCAGCGGTCGAGCCTGTTCAAAATAAGCGGCTGCCGCGTCCTGAAGGCGCGCCCCGCCGGCGAAGCGTCGGGATCGACGACCACTTCCTGTGCCGGCCCCATCACCTCTCCCTCTGTGCTCAGGTACTGGATGCGCAGCATGCCGGATGCTTCGTCATAGAGCGCCAGCGTGGCAAGGTCATGCGGAACCACCTGGTGAATGCTGACCGAAAACGCCGCAAGCAGCTTGCGAATATCCACGTTGGCCAGCAGCAGGCTGCTGAGCTCGGCAATCACGCTCTCCTGCGCCTGTTTGCTTTCGGTCACATCGCGCGTCACTTTTGCGTAGCCCGTAACCGTGCCGGTTGAGTCGCGAATGGCGGTCAGCACCACGTTGGCCCAGAAGCGGGAGCCGTCTTTGCGCACTCGCCAGCCCTCTTCTTCAACGCGGTTTTGGCGCGCGGCACGACGCAGCAGGTCTGCCGGGTGGCCCTTGTCGATATCTTCCTGCGTCAAAAACCGCGAGAAATGGAGCCCTATCGCCTCGGCGGCCGTGTAGCCCTTGATGCGCTCTGCGCCGGGGTTCCACGTCATGACATGGCCCTCAGTATCGAGCAGGTAAATCGCGTACTCGCTCACGCTCTCCACAATCGAACGCAGGCGCAGGTCGTTTGCGCGCAACTGCTCCTGTGCCTCGCGCTGCTCGGTTGCATCGCGAATAAAGCTCAGCACCGCCGCGCCGTCATCGGCAGCGATGGGCTTGAGCATAATGTCGACCGGGAACTCGGAGCCATCTTTGCGCAGTCCCCACAGATTCATGGCCGCACCCATCTGCCGGGCGCGCGGATGCGCCGAGTAATTCTCCCTGTGCTGCGGATGCCGGCCGCGAAACCGTTGCGGCACAAGACTTTCGATCGGCTGCCCGATCAGCTCGTCTTTCTTGTACCCAAAGAGCTCAGCGACGCGCGGATTCGCTTCGCGGATCGCTCCTTGTCCGTCGGTGACCAGAATCCCGTCGGGCGAAAATTCAAACAGGTGCTCAATGGTTGCTTGCGCAAACCCGGTTTGCCGGTTTTCAACCGCGTGGGGCTCGTCCCGCCTGGGGAAGTCAGAGGGGCACATTGATTAATCAGACCTTTTTCCGCACGATAACGCGATATGCCAATCTTTTGCAACCACAGCAAAATCATTTTTGCTTATATGATTGATGGAGAGCGCGCCGCGATTCACCGCCGACGAGACAACAACCGGCACAGAAACCAGGCTGCGAATTGCTCACCCGGCCACTGCTCGCCGGGAACTCCCCCAAACGGATATAAGTTTAATGATTTTAACTCGTGCTGTTGCTCTTGCCTTTCTTGCGGTTGCGTGTTCAATCCAAGCTCAGACTAACTCACCCGTATCACCCATGACACGCGACATTCCGGCAAAGTTCACGCCGCCGCACAAGGGGTACGACTTTGAAAAGCGCGTAGTGATGATCCCCATGCGCGACGGCGTAAAGCTTTACACGGTCATCGCCATACCCAAAGGCGTTACCAAGGCGCCCATTGTGCTCACCCGCACCCCATACAATGCGGCGGGGCGAATGCAGGCGATGGATTCACCCTATCTGGCCCAGAATGTGGTGGTTGGCGACGACGTGTGGGTCGAGGCCGGCTATATTCGCGTCTTTCAGGATGTGCGCGGCAAGTACGGCTCTGAGGGCGACTACGTGATGACTCCGCCACCCACGGGGCCGCTCAACCCCAACGGTCCTAACGATACGAATGATGCGTGGGACACCATCGACTGGCTGGTCAAGAATATTCCTGAGTGCAACGGGCGCGTAGGCATGATCGGCTCGTCGTACGAAGGATTTACGGTGGTGATGGCCCTCCTCAACCCTCACCCGGCGCTCAAGGTGGCGGCGCCTGAGAGCCCCATGGTCGACGGCTGGATGGGCGACGACTGGTTCCATTACGGCGCATTTCGCGAGCCGAACCTGGACTACTTTACTGACCAGACCACGGCGCGTGGCGGCGGCAGCTCCATTCCGCGGCTGAACTACGACGATTACACCAACTTTCTCGAGCAAGGCTCGGCCGGCGACTTTGCCCGCTACGGCGGCCTCGACCAGCTGCCCTTTTGGCGCAAAGTGGAGCAGCACCCCGCCTACGACGAGTTCTGGCAGGGCCAGGCTCTCGACAAGTTGATTGCCCAGGTTCCGCTCACCGTTCCCGTCCTATGGGAGCAGGGTCTGTGGGACCAGGAAGACATGTGGGGCGCCAACCACTCTTATGCCGTCGAGGAGCCCAAAGACACCCACAACGATATGAATTTTCTGGTGATGGGCCCATGGTTCCATAGCCAGATCAATCGCCAGGGCTGGAATCTGGGGCCGCTCCAGTGGAAAGGCGACACCGCGCGCCAGTTCCGCGAGCAGGTTCTGCTGCCGTTCTTCAGACAATACCTGGTCGCCGACGCGCCCAATGCCGACACCCCTCCTGCTTGGATCTACAACACCGGCCTCAACCACTGGGACCGTTTTAACCAGTGGCCGCTGAGCTGCGACTCCGGCTGCCCCGATAAGGCCAAGCCCATCTATCTTGAAGCGGACGGCAAGCTCTCGTTCGACGCCCCTGCGGCCGGCGACGCAAAGTTTACTGAGTATGTTTCCGACCCCGCCAAGCCGGTGCCGTTTTCGCCCAGACCGTACGCGGCGAACGACGAAGAAGCGTGGCGCACCTGGCTGGTCCACGATCAGCGCTTTGTCGACGGCCGGCCTGACGTGCTGACCTTTGTGACGGATGCGCTGACCGCTTCCGTTCACCTGGCTGGACGGCCGATTGTGAACCTCTATGCTTCGACCAGCGGCACTGACAGCGACTGGGTGGTGAAGCTCATCGACGTTTACCCAGGCGCCGACTCCTACGATGAAACAATGGGTGGTTACGAGCTGCCCATCGCCACCGACATCTTCCGCGGCCGCTACCGCATCAGCTTCGAGCATCCCCAGGCCATCGCGTCCAACGATCCGCTGCTTTATAACTTCGGCCTGCCGCAGGTAAACCACGTCTTTTTGCCGGGACATAAGATCATGGTGCAGGTGCAGTCCACGCTGTTCCCGCTCTACGACCGCAACCCGCAAAAGTACGTGGACAACATCTTCGACGCCAAGCCCGGCGACTACCAGAAGGCTACGCAGCGCATTTGGCATACGACTGGCGATGCGTCGTTTATCAGCGTGCCGGTTGCGCCGTAGAACGATTAGGAAAACCATCGTGCAACTGCAAATCGCCTTCGCAAACGAAGTCGGCATTAATCCGAATGGATTCTTAGGTTTGCGGTTGGTTTTCGGGGCGTGCTTCCTTAAGCAATTTTGCGCGAAAACTGCACCATAACCCTTGCAAAACAGCCAAAAACGTCGATTTTTCGAAAGAAATGTAACATCATATTTGTTACATTTTTGGAGATAAGTTTATTCCGCACAGCGACTTAATGCTGGAAAAGCCTGTTTACATTTGAGGCACCCCGGGGGGTGGGGGGGGTCGGTTTTTTCGGTG
>JBEKCW010000266.1:0-7615 GCA_050014675.1 Occallatibacter sp.
GATTCCCACATTTCCTCCGCCACGGAGACTGCTAATCTGATTGGAATATAAAAACGAAAGGCAAAAACCGGTTCGCCTACCCTTCGCTTCCTTCAGGCTCATCCTTCAATTGGAAAAGACTGGGGCTGGGGCTCAATCCGCAGGGAACTGGAATTCAAGCATTGGCTTGCCTCGCAGTCCCCTATTCGATGAGTCTTGCGCTGGGCCCGCAACTTTTCCGCAGAATTTGTGTTGCGCGTGTACTCCCCTGGCGCGCGGATGCCGTCAATTTGGACAAAGCAAGTGAAGTGATTCTGCGCCCGGAGCGGGCCTACAACGGAGGTCAATGGTGAAAAAGCGTGGGATGAGCAAGAGCGGTATTTTGTGTGCGGTAGCCGGGCTGGCGTTGGCGGTAACGCCGGTGTTGAACGCGCAGCGCGGGTTTGGGCCCGGATTCGGCGGGGGCTTTGGCCGCGGCGAAGGTTTTGGCGGGTTCCACGGCCAGGTAACCACGGGCGCGCCATTCAGCGCGACGCGGACCATTACGCGCACCCATACGCTGACCGACGGAACAACCATCAGCCACACTGAAACCATCAAGGAAGCGCGCGACTCGCAGGGGCGCGTTTTTACCGAGACACTGCCCTCCCCCACCGGACAAGGGCCTCACAACCGCTCGTTTGTCCACGTTTTTGACCCCGTAAACCGCACGGCCATTTCGTACTCGCTGGATTCAAAACAGGCAAACGTGCTGCATTTGCCTGACCCGAGCCAGTCTCAAGGCCAGTCTCAAGGCAGGTTCCATGGGCCGGGCGCGGCTGACGCAGACGAAGCCGGCGCACGGTTCCCCGGAGGCCGCAATCTACCCGCTCCGACCGTTGAGAGCCTGGGTTCAAAGACCATCAATGGCGTGGTGGCTGACGGCACGCGGACAACGAGGGTGATTCCCGCGGGCGCGCAGGGGAACGACAAGCCGATCACCATTACGCATGAGTCCTGGACTTCGACAGACCTGAAGATTGTGGTAATGCGTGTCGATTCCGATCCGCGCTCTGGGACTACGACCATGCAGCTGACCGGCATCAGCCGCGAGGAGCCTGCAGCCGCACTCTTCCAGGCGCCGGCCGGATTCACCGTGAATGAGCGCACGGCGGGCGGGCCGAATGGCCGCGGGTTTGCGCCGGAGCCGTAAGACTCCCGGGCCTGAAGGCCTCTCACATTTTGCCAGACAATTCAGGGGCCTGAAGGCCCCTGCTCGCTCCGGATTCACTCTGCCGGAAACAGAAACTCGAGCATGGGCCGCACACGGGCGGCCCAGCTTGCCTCGTCGTGCGCGCCCCCGTTGACGCGCTCAAAGTGCAGCGTGTCGCCCGGGCGCCAGCCGTTGGCGATCAGCCGCCGGCAAAGGTGCTCGGCATTCTGCAGGGTTCGCCGGCCCTCGCGGTCGCCTACATCGAGCCACATCCGCGGCCGCTCCCATATCTCGGGCGCGCGCTCATTCAGATAGCCGAGAATGCTCTTGTGATTCCACCACACGCTGGGCGAGAGCACGGCTAGCCTGCCGAAATACTCCGCGTGGCGCAGGCCGAGGTAGAGCGTGACCAGCCCGCCCAGCGACGAGCCGCCCAGGCCGGTGTTTTCACGTTCGGTGCGCACACGGTAGCGCCGCGCGATCCAGGGCATGAGCTCTCGCGTCAAAAGCAGGCCGTAGCTGGCTGCCTCGCCTCCGCCCATCTGCCAGTCGCGCTCGGGCGTGTACTCGGCCAGGCGCCGGTCGCCGGTGTTATAGATGCCCACGATAATGAGCGGCTCGACGACGCCTTCGCGAATTGCCGCATCGGCCTGTTCCCTCATCCGCCAGGTCTTGCCGGGGATGAAGGAGGTTCGCGGGTCGAAGAGATTCTGGCCATCGTGCATATACAGAACCGGGTAGGAGCGGGTGGGGTCGAGATCGTAATCAGGCGGAAGATAGACAATCAGGTCGCGATTGTCCGGCAGGTAGCTGCTCTCGAATCCGCGGTGCAGGCGCAGGCGTGGGTGCAGATCGGCGGGGTCGGGCACGGCGCTGGCCGCGGGTTGACTCCAAGGCTGGGGATCCGATGCCTGGGGGTCGCCAGCCTCGGGGTTACCAGCCTGGGGATTGGAGGCCATGGTCTATTTTGCCAAATGTTAATGGCTCGCGTGTGGAAGACCTGGCGGAAACCGCCCGTTCGCGCGGATTATTGCGGAAGATCGGTGGACGTGGTGTCTTGCGGAACTGCTTGATCTTCGCAATTGGTCACCCGGAACCAGGGCGCGCGCAGGCTGCCCTTGTGCAGCGTCGCGCACACCGATTCGCCCAGATGAGCGTGGTGGTAGACGGTGTAAGAGACGCTCACGTCGTCTTCGTAAGCAACGGGCCCCCAGGGCGCGAGGCGCAGATAATACGTGGTCGATCTGCCGTGCGACACGTGGCCGCCAACGACGGCTGTCTCGTAATTGTCGGCTGGCGAGTTGTCAAACACAACGTCGGTTCCGGCTATCAGGCCGTAGCCGTAGAGCCCCGCAAACATCAGCAGCGCAACCCACGCCCCGCGCGAGCCGGCTTTGGCCGCAGTGTAGAAGAGCGCCGCCATACCCATGCCCACAGCCGCCATCGAAAGAATCATGGGGCCCAGGCTGACGAAGTGAACCCCGGTGGTGCGAAAGATAAATGCGAGTCCGGCGATGAATATAGGCCAACTGACCTCGCCGCGCGGGTCCTTCTTCTTTTTAAGCGCCGCATACAGCAGCGGTGAGCGCCAAAGCAGCCAGGCCGAGACCAGGGGTGCGAGAGCCAGCAGCACCAGGCAATATCGAACGGTGGATAGACTCGTCGCATCGTTGCTGAACAAAATGGCAGCGGCCAACAATATCGAGACAACTACCAGCCCGATGCTTACTGCCTTGGCGCGGCCCAGCGCGCCGAGCCGCTGCTCGGGTGTCGCGCCAAGGTCCTGTTGTTGGGCAATCTCGTCGAGCAATGCCTTGCGGTCGCGCTCGTCGAGGTCGGGGACCTTCTGGAACCATTCGCGGTAAGCATCGTCGGTGCTGAATGAATTTGCAATGGTGATCGTGCCGCGGCCCTCCTTGAGTATCAGCTGCGTATACGATCCATTGCGCGAACTGATGGTGCGGAAGCCCTCGATCTCGCCCTGGTCGGCCGACTTCAAAGTGAACGCGCCGCGAACCTCAATGCGCGAGCCTTCAATTACGATGCGGGAGCGCAGCCCCATCAGCAGGAAATAGACGGCGATCACAATGGGCAAAATTGCGAACAGGCTGCCGGGAACCAGGCTCCGGGTCTTGTCATAGGTTGCCGACAAAACAAAGACTGAGCTGCCGCCGATGCAAACCGCCAACAGGCACATGAGGACAATAAGCCACGCTTTGTAACGGTATTCGTGACGCAAGCCGGACGTTTGCTCAAACGATTCCATCTGGGATTTCTCCGTGTGCCTGCCTTTGTATCACAGAAGGCGGGGCGACTGCGGGATTTTATAGCACAAACGCAGCGCGCTGCTATCATGCGGAGAAGCGCGCAGGTCTGTGCTTTCCCAGGTCCCGTGAGCTAATTCACGACCTGCAAATTGCGTTAGGAACGAAATGTATCGGGAATATCACAAGTGGTACTCGCCGCGGCTGGACCGCGAGATGGAGCTGCTGGTCTTTGGCCACGCAGGCGTGCCGGTGGTGGTGTTTCCCACCTCGGGCGGGCGCTTCTTCGAGTTTGAAGACCGCGGCATGGTGAATGCGCTCTCGGGCCGCATCGACGGCGGCAATGTGCAGCTTTACTGCGTGGATTCGGTCGACATGGAGAGCTGGTACAACCGGCGCGTGCCTCCGCGCTGGCGCATCGCACGCCACATGCAATACGAGGACTACGTGATGAGCGAGGTGCTGCCGCTGGTGCGCCAGAAAAACAGCGACCCGCACCTTGTCGCTCTCGGCTGCAGTTTTGGCGGCTACCACGCAACCAATATCGCGCTCCGCCATCCGGATTGGTTCTCGGGGCTGTTATCGATGTCGGGCGCGTTCGATCTGGCCAACTTTCTCAACGGCTACTACGACCAGGACGTCTACTACAATCTGCCCACGCACTACCTGCCCAACCTGAGCGACGGTTGGTACTTCGAACACTACCGGCGCAATACTTACTTGCTGGCGACGGGATGGGACGACCAGTGCCTGGGGCAGAACCAGAACCTCGACCGCATCATGAGCCAGAAAGGAATTCCACATAAGCTCTATGTGTGGGACTCATACAACTCGCATGACTGGCCAACGTGGCAGAGGATGGTGCAGGAGTATTTGTGAAGCAGCCTTTAGCTTTTAGCTTTTAGCTATTGGCTATTGGCTATTGGCTGTTAGCTATTGGCTATTGGCTGTTAGCTTCTTCGTGCGGAAAACGAGGGCTGCGAAGCGCGAACGTCCCGGAGGGACGAATCGATAATAGCCCAGGATGAAGTCCGCCCGCGCGGACGGAATCCTGGGATGGCCGCGGTATAGATGATCCCGCCCCGGAGGGGCGGTTCGAACGTTTATCCATTCCATGCACGATTGGGGGCGACATGAGCGTAACGAATCCGTATGAGAGCTTTCTTGATGGGCGGCCGGCTGAAGAGATTCTCGGCGGCACAGTGAATCAGATTGCATATCTGCTTGCGAAAATGGGCGCGGAGAAAGTGAGTGTTGCTCCTGCACCGGGCAAGTGGAACCCTGCCGAAATTATCGCCCACCTGGCCGACTGCGAAATCGTGTTCGCGTTCAGGCTGCGGCAAACGCTGGCCGAAGATGGGCCCACGATCCAACCCTTCGACCAGGATAAGTGGGCCGGGGTTTCGCAGTATGCCAACCTGCCGGCTTCTGAAGCGCTCGCCGTTTTTTCAGAGCTTCGCAAGTGGAATCTGCTGCTGATTAAGCGCGCGCTGCCGACTGCGGCCGACCGGGTTATGATTCACCCCGAGCGGGGCAAGATGACCTTCAAGACGGTTGTGGAGACAATGGCCGGCCACGATCTGAACCACCTTGCGCAATTGCAGAGGATTGCCGGTTAGGGTAGGCGGACAGTTGAGTTCCATCCCGGGTCCCCAAATGCGAGGGACCCGGGGCACCCCAAATCAAACGAACTGGCCCGCGTGCAATGTATCCGCCTTCGCGCTCTCCAACGGCGTGCCGGTCATGGCGTACAGAATTACGCGGGCCGCGGCGTCTTCATCGTCAGATGAGCGCAGCATCAGGTCGTAGAGGTGGGGATCGCACCAGTGCCGGCCGAATCGCAGTTGAAGATACTTGGCGCGATCGCCATCCACGGTCCGCAGGCGATGCTCGACGTCGATGCCTGGATCGAGACGCTTCTTGAGCCGCTCGATGCGCTCGCGCAATGGAGCGTAAACGAACACATGAAACGCGTCGTGCCTGTGCCGCAAAATGCACTGCGCGCCGCGGCCCACGATCACGCAGTTACCGGCGGCGTAGACATCCTCAATAATCTGGCGCGTCAGGTCGGTCATGGAGTGGGCGTCAAAGATTTCGATGTCACCAATCGGACGTCCTGAGGCGAGGGCGACGCCGCGGATGGCCTCTTCGTTGACGCGGCGCAGCCACGAGTCGACGCGCTCGTCATAATGCCTTACCACTCCTGAATCGACGTGAGCGGCGCGGGCAATCTGGCCAATGATTTCCTGGTCGAAAAGCTTCCAGCCCAGCCACCGGGCAACGGTGCCCGCAATGCGTCCGCCGCCGCTGCCAAACTCTCTTGCAACTGTGAGTGCACGGTATTCCATGGCTAACCTCCTCTGCCAGATGACACGCAGCCTGACTCTATAAACGGTTCAAACTATACGCCCGCCGGCTGGGACGCGATGTGTCGGAGGGCACTGAGGGGATACCATAAACTGGGGCTGTCCGGGTCTCAAAATCGAGTTCCTTCGGATTTGCTCAGGACAGGCTCTGGGGCACCCAGGTTTGTGCGCAATCGAGATGAATCAGGTTGAGGGTCGAGCTGTCCCACCCTTGCGACAAAAGCAAAGACGTCGCAAGGATGGGGCACGGAGCTTATGAGCCATAAGGAGGCAGGGACGTGAAACGAATCGGTGTACTGTTCGGCATGGAGAACAGCTTTCCCGGCGCGCTCGTGGAGCGCATCAATGCGCGCAACATTGAGGGCATCGAGGCCGAGTTCGTCCAGACCGGCGCCGTGGAGCTCGACAAACCGCCCGCTTATTCGGTGATTGTGGACCGCATCTCGCACGACATCCCTTTCTATCGCGCTTTTCTCAAGCACGCGGCCATTAACGGCACCGTCATTATCAACAATCCCTTCTGGTGGTCGGCCGACGACAAGTTCTTTAATTACACGCTGGCTGCCAAGCTGGGCGTGGCCGTGCCGCCCACGGTGATTCTGCCGCATAAGCTGCACCCCGAGGGCACTACCGACCGCTCCATGCGCAATCTCGAGTATCCGCTTAACTGGGATGCGGTGTTTGCCTACGTGGGCGAGCATGGATTCATGAAGCCCGTTGACGGCGGCGGCTGGCGCGACGTGCATCATATCCGCAACCGCGAAGAGTTCTTCAAGGCCTACGATCAGTCGCGCGACCTGTGCATGATGTACCAGAAGGCCGTGGATTTCACTGATTATTACCGCTGCTACGTGGTGGGGCAGAAGAAGGTCCGCATCATGCCCTACGATCCGCGCAAGCCGCACGCCGAGCGCTACGTGCAAAACACCGCGCAGGGCGTGGCTGGCAAAAAACTGCTGAAACGCATTGAGCAGGATTGCCTCACGCTGTGTCGCGCGCTGGGCTACGACCTGAACACGGTAGAGTTCGCGGTCGAAAACGGAATTCCCTATGCCATCGACTTCATGAATCCCGCGCCCGATGCGGACCTGCACTCGGTCGGCGCGGCCAATTTTGAGTGGATTGTGAATGCCATGGCCGACCTGGCCATTGCCAAGGCCAAGCTTGCGCCGCAGGTGCTAGAGATGCGCTGGGCACCGCTTCTGGGCGGAGCGGAGACGGCAAAAGGGGCAAAGAAGCCCGCGAAGAAGAAGTCTGCATCCAAGAAGGTAGCAGTAAAGGGAGCAGACAATGGCACAGCAAACGCAGGCGGACCAGCAGAGAAAGCTTGACGAAGACGAGGAACAGGCAACGGCAAAAGATGAGCCATTCGGCAGTGTAGCCGCAGCGGTTCCGCGCGATGCGGGCTCGGCTGTGACACATAATGCCGACTGCAAAGAAGACTCAGCCCCGCCTCATAAGGGCGGCCCAGCCACGCTGGTTGCGGGCAAAGAGGCTCACCAGGCCGATAAGCCTCAGCAAAAGAAGGCCGAAAAGAATAACCACTGAGAGCGGGCCGCTGCTCGTCCGCTTGATATATGCTTCACTGAAATGGCTGCGCCAGTCGACCGGCGCGCAAATTCCCTGTGCGCAAATCCCTGTGTTTGTCCAGGAATTCAGTGGAGGTGAACCGTATGCGGGTCAATTCAGTTATCTGCCGCAGAGTGGCCAAAGCGGCAGTTATACCGTGCGTCGCTTTGATGTCTTTCATTGCCGGCGTCGCGTTTCATGCGGATGCAGCCCGTGGCAGCCGGGTAGAAGCAGCTTCAGACCAT
>JBEKCW010000267.1:0-7590 GCA_050014675.1 Occallatibacter sp.
CCAGTAAGGCTGTAGTCAATGGTCAAACTCGAATTAGAAACTATATTTGCGCTGTCAGCCATACTTATCAGCTCTCAAATAAACAAGTGTCAGTTACTAATTACCATCAGTCGCATTGTTCGAATTGCTATTTTTGCAACTAAACTGCTTCCGGAGTTCGTGAGATATGGATTAGAAGAATGCCTCTCATGGCAAACTCACGATGTGCAAAATGCGTACTGTGTTGTCGTGCGTCTCGGGTGCCCGGGACGCAGAATAATGTCGCCGAGGCGAGGTGTATTCGCGCCATCCGGATACCCCTCGCATTCAAGACAAAGGCCCGCGTGGCGGGCATAGGCTTCGCCGGACTTTCCGATAAGTGAACCATCCAATCCCGAGCCCGTATAAAGCTGCATGTGAGTTTCTGTTGTAGACACCTCAAGCGCCCGGCCGCTTGCTGGCTCAACCACACATGCAATGGGAACCGGCCGTGAGCCGGAATTGTCCGGCACGCTCCCAGGCACGCAATAAAGGTCGCCGTGGTTTTGAAACAGCGTCGGTATCGCCTCCCCAAGCCTCCGCGACTTACGAAAATCACAACCGCGGCCAATCACCGACCCGGTTCGGCCAAGAAGCGTCATTCGCTCGTCAGTGAATACAAATTCATCGGAATGAACTTGCAGCTCGTGATCGACGATTGATCCCGCAGCCTCTCCGGCAAGGTTGAAGTAGGAGTGTTGCGTCAGACTGAATGGCGTCGGTTGGTCTGTAACAGCTTCAGTCTCAACCAGGAGAGTATTGTCATCGGTTACCGTGTAAGTGACAGTCGCTCTAACTTCACCGGGATAACCCTCTTCGCCGTTAGGGCTTACATATGAGAGACAGATAGACGGCGCTCCGTCTGGAACTTCCAAACGGATTGCGGTCCACACTTTCTTGTCGAAGCCTTTGACGCCACCATGAATGTGGTTCGGAGAATCGTTCAAAGCGAGCTTGTAAGTCTCGCCATCCAGAGTGAAGCGCCCGCCCGTCAGGCGCCCTGCTACTCGCCCGACAATAGCCCCGAAGCAGGCATTACCTCTCAGATAAGAGTCAAGATCGTGAAAGCCTAGGACCACATCCGCGAGGCGTCCATTGCGGCCTGGCGCCAGCAGACGCGTAATCGTGGCGCCGTAGGTGATGACTTCAACTTCGAGGCCACCGGAACCGTTCAGCGTCCAGGCTTCAATCGATTCTCCGCCCGGAAGAGAGCCGAATGGTCGGGAAGACAGTTGTTTGAGCATAAGCCGAGGAATGGCTCCAGTTCAACGGCAATTGAAACATTCCGCAAAGAACCATGTCTTCTCGGGAGGTGAACAAAAGTTATCGTAAATTGTCCAAGTCGGCGAGCTTCGCGCTCAGTGCGGCGCTGGTTGCCTTGGGCACGCGCTGGAGTGTGGCCGGAATTGCGGCGCAGGATATCGCCATATTGCGCCCACACACCGTCTTTGCCGTTGAATACCTGTTAGCTAACTTCCCAGCGTAACGGCGTTCCGGCTCCGCCCGCGCCAGAAAAGCGGATCGTCTTTGCGGCGTGGACCAGAGGCTGGATGGATCCGTTAACCGATACCTGGGCAAACCGAGCTAACTCGGAATCAGAAAGCCGTAACTCCAGTTCCCATTGCCCAGGCTCGGCCGGAGCATACCAGCCGGAGTAGCCTCTTGCTGACTTACTGAATCCCAGTAGCGGGGACGAGAACTCGTAGTCGCTTAAAGGAAGCGTTGGAGTAATGCCTACTCCCCGTTCGGTGAACTCGACGCCCAGCAATTTAGCCGCGCTGTAGAGAGGCCAGGCATGGATATGCATATTCATTACGGGGAAATCTGTCCAGTTCAGGCCCCAGTCTGCTGGCGACTTACTGCCATCAGGTAGGCGCGGCGCGAACATAGTTTGACCGGGATATTTCGAAAGCGCTGAATTGTAAGTATCCGGACCGCTCCAAATTCCATACCAGATATCCGGATAACTATGTGCATGTGCGGCTAGACAATTCTTCTTCCACTCGTCCCAGGCCGCGGATCCATCCACAAGCGCCAACGCCCAAATCAGCGTTCCGTTCACACTGGGTGATATTCCTCCGTCATCCAGTTCCCCAGCTTTTCTTCCCTGAACATTCTCACTTCTGCTCATCATCACCGCTCCGATCGGGGAGCGGCGGCGTACTAACTCGTTGATACTGTCCACCAGAGTCTTGCGCTGTTCCGATGTCGCCGCGCCGCCGATAATCGCCCAGGGTTGCGGCTCCAGCCATAGTCGCTCTTCGCCAGTCCAACCCGAATGAGGACCTAGCCAAGCCCTTCTAAACCAGCGCCCAGACCAGTTTTCTTTAACTGCCGCGCGCTGGGCGTCTGCTTCAGCGCGCGCCTCGCCGGCCTTTTCAGCGTCTCCGATGTAGCTGAGCATGCGCGCATAGTATTCCAGAACATAGGTTGCCATCGCGGCGTTCAGAACACTCTCGCCCTGTGTGTATGCTTCATCGATAAACTCTTTCGGTACTCTTCCGTCCACCACGGTGTCGTTAAAATCGCCCGTCAGCATGCGGGTGAGCCCGTGCCTTCCCACTCCGATGACCTTTGTGAAATGGGCATACGAGCGATCGAGCATCTCACCAATCGTGCGTCCGGAAGAGCCTGGGTACCGGCCCTGAAAGTCACCGATCTTTTCATCGAGAAAACTCTTGTCGCGCGTGGAAAGAACGTATTCGGCGGCCGTCCAAAGCAACCACAACTCCTGGTCGCTGGGCATAAACCTTTCCGGCATCGGCACTCCGCTTCCCACGATTGCATAAGGAATCGACCCATCGGGTTGAACTCCCTTGATCGTGTAGCGAATTACCTGCTTTACGATTTCCGGATGAGTAAAGTTAAATGGCATTGTATGTTGAAGCGGGTCGCGTGCCGCACCTTGGAAGCCCCATACATATTGATAGATGCCCGCCTGCGAGATTATATGTTCTCGAAAAAAGCTATCGTAGGTGATACCGCTGCGCACGTAATAGTTGTGCCAGCGGACTTCCCTCTCGACCCATGGCTCAGCGGGAACCGAAAAGTGAATTCCATCCGTCTTCCACGCTGTTGACGTACGCTCGAGTTCTCCTACCGGATCGGCGGAGTATTTTCTTACTAACTCGTCAACCTTGAATCCTTCAGGAAGATATCCGTAGAGAAAGCAGAATGTTTTGCTCTGATGAGGGTCTAGCTTTAGAGTGCGCTCCAATATCATCGCGCTCGATTTACCGGTCGCGCCCAAATCGTTATTCAACTTAGCGCCGATGCCTGAAGGATTGGCTGCCCCGCTGCTGCCGAATAAGCTCGCAGCATCTGTGCTATAGCCGTCCACGGGTCCGTCAAGTGACACTAGAAACGTAGGCGGTGGGTTGAAATCTTCCATAGTCGCGCCGGGCAAAAACGAGTCAAGCTTATCGGCAAAGCCAAGCGTGTCGTTCTTTCTGATTTCTTCAACCTCCTTCCAGAGTTCCTCGTCTTCCTTCGTCCGCCCATGGAATGTCTGACGTTCGATCAATCCGGAGGTGTTCGGCAATAACTCGAATCGATGCGTGAAGCGACTGCTGAACGCGCGCCGCATTGCTGCGGCCTTGGCCACATCCTTGAGCATCGAGGCCTGCATGTAATTGCGGTAGGAGAATTGATTATTCTGTGAGCCCCAGTATTCGACCCATCGAAGATCTGCTGTTTCCTCGCCATGGTTCGTGATTGTAACCATGGAGATGAGCACAGGATCGTCGCCGAAGGGCGCAAGAATTGTCTGTTCAACTTCGTACCCATGGCCCTTGACTGTCTTAGTGTAGTAACCCTCTCCAAAAACTCTTTCAAAAGACTCGGCCTGGCCGGAATAGTAAGTGCCGAGCGCTACCTTACGGTCCGTGAGATAGCCGATGCCTGCGCCATAGAGTCCCTCTTCCGGACAATAGTCGTTGAGAAATTTTGGGGACCCTTCGTCCTGGCGGACTTGGACATATCCGTAATTCGACACCGCCGCTACCAAGCGGTCGTTCCCTATCTGATGGGTGTGATCAGTGGGCGAGCGCCACTCTTTATGGACAGGAGTTATGGCCTCAATATCGGTAAGTTGATTGCACGTATATTTATAGGCCGGCAAGCCGAAGCGGTCCGTAATCCATTCACCAAAATGACCTGATCCGTAAGCTTTCGATTCGTTTGGCTGGGCGTCGTATGAGGTTGGAGAGACTCCGTCGCCAAGCACTGCAGCAATTCCGGATAAGCCGAACTTGTGCATTGCTCCAATTCCTGCAATACCGAGGAATCTCCGTCGATCCATGATTGCACCCCACTATCGTTGTTAAGACGATTGAACGACCAAGCCCAGCCGGAACACGCTATGCTCTTCGCTTTGCGGCATGCATGCCGCATTCATGTTGACATCCTAGCACAGCGAATGTTTCACTGGGCTTCGACCGCATTTGTATTTCCTGGATGTTGCCGCAACGCGGCTGAATATTGTGCGACGGAGGTTTGCCGATCGAAGCTCGGCTTCGTTCTGTCTTTTATCGGGCGGCCTCTCGCACAGAATAGTCCCTTTCAACGAAGCGGAACAGATGGCGTCTTGAATTATGATTTGAGACACCGAACCCGCCTTGGTTGAAGGCAGTTCGTAGCAAGTTGGCGGCACTTGCGGCATGTGTTGTGGGAGGGGTCAAGCAGTGAGAGCAGTAGCAGTGTTTCCACAGCATCGAACCGTGCGCCTTATCGACCTCGATGAGCCACAAATTCAAGCGAATTCGCAGGTCAAACTTCGCATCCTTGAAGTGGGCATCTGTGGCACCGACCGTGAAATCTGTCGCTATGTTTATGGCACACCTCCTGTAGGAGAAGACTATTTCATTCTCGGTCACGAGACTCTTGCGCAGGTTGTCGAGATGGGAGCCGATGTTACCGATCTATCTATCGGTGATTTGGTAGTTGGCAGAGTACGCCTCCCGTGCAATCACGATGCGTGCCTCCCATGTCGCAGCGGGTGTCAGGATTTTTGTTCGACAGGGGATCACATAGAGCACGGCATCAGGGGCTTGCACGGCTTTATGGCGGAATATGTTGTAGAGGAAAGCAAGTATCTCCACGTTGTCCCGCAACAGCTCCGCGAAGTTGGTGTTCTGGTTGAACCGCTTACCATCGCTGAAAAGGCAATGCTGGCTGTTCAAAGCACTCAGTCGAGATTGCCCTGGAATCCACGCAACCTCACTGCACTTGTTCTCGGGGCTGGCCCGGTAGGACTGCTAGGCGCAATGAAGCTGGTCGCTGCGGGTTATCGAACATTTGTGTATTCGCTTGGGCTGCCAGGCGCGCCGCCTGCTCGTATCGCGGAGGCGATCGGAGCCACCTATATTTCTGCAGATGAAACCCCGGTTGAAGCCGCGGCGGCCATCGTTGGATCTATCGATCTTGTGTACGAAGCGTTAGGCGCGGCTCCGGTGTCTCTTGAGGTTCTGTATCGGCTTGCTCCGAACGGGATTTATGTTTTCACGGGTGTGCCCCGCGACCAAACACTCGAAGGCCTCGACTCAAATCTGTTCCTTACCAACCTTGTCTGGAAGAATCAAGCTGTTGTCGGGGTGGTTAACGCAGGACCAGAGGCATTCACGCGGGCTATCAGCGACTTATCCTCATTTCATGCAATGTGGCCGGATGCCGTCCGCGGCCTCATCACCCATCGCTTCCCGCTTGAGAGTTTTGCCGAGGCTCTCAAATCTCCCATGAATTCCATCAAGAACGTAGTTGTAATCGGCGAACGCGAAGCGATCAAATGATTCAGGGATCGCCTTCTGTTTGACGCACCTGCGATACGGGTTGTACCCGGAGTTCCTGCAACTTCAGCGGCGCTGCTTTTTTCGATTGCGGAAATGCGCGACTTCATGATGCTGGATGCACGTCAGGTTGCTCGGAGACGGTCCGTGCTTCACTTGTAATCCAAGCCAGCGTTTCGGCGGCGAAAAGATGGTTGGGATCCTCGACAACTAACTTTTTCAAAAGAGTGGCGGCACTCGCCGAATCACCCGATCCAAGGCTGACTAAAGCCTTCAATAAATATGATTCGATCTGATTGTGCCTGGCCAGGTCATCCTCAAAAAGAAGCATATTGGGCAGGGAGGTTGCGAAGTAATCAAGCTTCGGCTCTGCGTTCATTCGTTCTTCTGCAAACTCCGCAAGCTTTGACAGGACTGCTGAAGCCGCCTCGTGGTTGCCCAGCGCCTTGAGCGCTTGTGCCTGAAAGTATGAGTGGATTCCGGGAGACATCAGTGGTGCCGCTGCCGCGCGCCAATAGCGATGCGCCAATTCAACATCTCCAAGTTGTTCGGCAGCCATTCCCGAAAAATAATCGAGATCCCGCTCCAGAGTCAGCAGGTGTTTGCCTTCGCCCAGGTTTTCAGGATAGTGCCGCGCAGCTTCAATGTGCTCGAGCGCAGACTTGGCGTTTCCGGCCTCCAGGTCTTCTCTGCCCAGCGATCGATGGGCATGCACATGTTGCGCCGAAACCAGTCCCTCTCCACCCTCCCACGGATTGAAGCGACGCTGGCTCAGGTGCTCAAGCGCGCGATGCCATTGCCTGCATTGGTTCAGAAGCGTAATGTATTCCACTGTCAAATCGTCGCGTAAGTCGACAAGGCCTCGATGCTCATCGAGCGCGCGGAGACGCTCCTGCGGTGAGGCAAGTCTCGCGCGTTTCTTCAACTGATCCCACTCGTGGAGCAGGCGCGCGTCCCCGGGGTTGGCAGAAAACGCATTCTCGTACATGCGCGATGCCGCCTCGGGATTGTGCAGAACATTGAACTCCGCGATGCCGAGGTTTCTCCAGGGAATGGAAAAGGTTGGATCCAACTCCGCTGAGCGCCGCCAGCAGTGAATCGCATCTTCGTAGCGCTTTTTGTCGTAGTAGAGATTCCCGAGATAGTAATGCGCCCGCGCGCTCGTGGGGCTTCGCTGAATAATCTGCTCCAGCACAATCATCTCTTCAAGCCGAGCCGGGAAGCAATGGCGGTACGAGGCTGCTTCAGCACGGACGGCGTACATTTTCGACGCCTCTTCGCGACCGAGCAACCAAGCCAGCCACGAGAGAGTGTAAAAGACCATCGGATATTCAAATTCACCCTGCCGGCAGCATGTCTCAGTCAAGGTGAAGGCGTCATCGCAAAGCCCCGTCCAGGCGAGATCGTAAGCTACATCGAGCAGCGTTTGAATGTCGCCTTCAAGCGCTGAGACAAATGCGGCAAGATCTGGCTCGCTTCGGGTAAGCAGGTAGCGCTCAGCCATGGTGCGAAAATCGAGCTTGTCGAGCGACAGGGATTCATCGATGGCGGCCTGCGCTTCGAGAGTGCGGCCTGTGCCGCGCAGCAGCGAGACCTTCAACGCGCGGGACTGAAGATTCGCCGCATTGGCGAGCAGGCTTCTATCGATGTTGTCCATCGCTCTCGCCAGATCGCCGCGCGCTGTATCGATCGAAGCCAACGCATAGTACCCGCCGACCTCCCAGGCCTGATTCCACACAGCCTTATGAAAAGCCTCGTACGCGCCATCGATTTTGCCTTGGTAGAGCCG
>JBEKCW010000268.1:0-7568 GCA_050014675.1 Occallatibacter sp.
ACTCATACGCGGGCTCTTCTGCACCAGGGAATGGCCGACCTCTGTGCCGACCGCACAACAACACTCTACGACACTCGACACCCGTTTCATCCATCGCGGGTCGGAGACACCGGTGGCGGACTAATACCAGGGTGAGGGAGCCGCTCGCCACTCCGTCTCCTCCCCAATGCGTTGTCATCCTGAACCGCAGTGAAGGATCCGCGGTTGTTCTTCACGCCTTGAAAACCGCCAATATTTGCGGATTGGTGACGATCCTTCCTCTTGCTCTGCCGGGGAGGGCCTGAGAGGATTACTTAAATGAACTGGAACTGGTTCGGGTGGTTCGGGCTGCTGAGCCTTTGTTTATTCGTGGGCTTCCTAGCATTCCCCGCTGTGCTCCCCGCACCCACCACGGTCATCCCCTATAAGCTTGCCTCCATTTCGTTGGTGGTCGCGATGTCTTCCAGTGTGGTCTGTCCTGCCGTTGCCGGCATACGTTCAAGCAAATGGTGGCTCGTCAGTTCTGCTTTTGGACTTTTAGCCATCTCGTGGTTCTTCTGGCGCATAGCAGCGTAGCCGGTTTCGCGTTAAGACATCGCAAAGGGCTCCGCCTGGACGACCGCCTACTCAGAAGTCATCTTTCTGTAAACTCCCATGCAATCGCCGGCATCAACGCGCCGTTGCCGCTCTCTCGCGGCCGTTTCGACTGCTGGCTGGACTGCTTTTGCGTGAGCCAGCTTTCTCCGCATACATCAGCTCGTCGGCGCGTGCTACCAGGTCATTCAGCAGCTCGCCCCGTTTGTGCTCCGCCAGCCCTATCGACGCATCGACGTGCAGCTTGACCGTGCCTGAGGGCCCGCGCAGCTCGTAATTTCCGCACACCCAGCGGCGCACGCGCTCAATCTGCTGTTCTGCATCGCTCAACGCGCCGTCGAACACAATCACAAACTCGTCGCCGCCCCATCGGCCAATGGCATCGGCGGAGCGGCATGCGGACTTGAGCTCTGCTGCAAACTGCTTGAGCAACTCGTCGCCGGTCACATGGCCGTATTGGTCGTTCACCGCCTTGAAGCCGTTCAAATCGGAGAGGGCCAGGCAAAATCCTGCGCCGCTTCGAACCCGGTCTTCAATGAGAGTCTCAATGCAAAGACGGTTGCGCAGTCCGGTGAGCGAGTCACGGAACGCGATCTTCTCAGCTTCTTCAAGCTTGGCCTGGCAGGTTGAAACTTCAGTCCTGAGCTCGGCGATTGCGGCTTTGCCTTCTTCAGTCATCCGGTCGATTGAACTTCTCAGCTCCACTGCGCTGCTCTCAATCGACGCGCGAATTTCGGTCAGATCTTCGAGGCTGACGATCTCCTTGAGCCTGGTGGTGACGTTCTGAATTTGCCCGGCGCAGCGCTGGTCTCTGGCTCCCAGCGACTCGGCTGTTCGCGCCATTACCAGGAGCAGATCTTTTACTTCACGCGCCTTGCCCTGATAATGCTTTGCGGATTGCAGCCCCCATGCACCCAGTTCCTCTTTCACCCTGGCTTCAGTCGCGTTCAGGGCTTTGGCGCCCATGGTAGCGGCCAGCCCTGACTTGAGATTGGCAAGATGATCTTTTAGATCGCTGCCCAACCCCGGACATGCATCGAGGCTGCAGTTGCCCATCTCCAAAAGCGCGGAGCCATAAGCCGAGAGAGCTGCTTGCACGGGCCCGTTCCCTTCCGGATCAGGTTCGGGATCTGGCTCTAAATGGACACTGTCCAGGTATTTCTTGATCGATATCATGGGCTATTGAAAGTGCCCGGCTACAGCGTACCCACGGGCACACCTCACGGGTTCTTCATCGGCAAAATTGGGGCCAGCTATAGTCGGCTTGGGGGAACGCGTTTGACCGAGAGATATCGCCGGGGACGACTCAGCAGGGCTGAGGCTCGCGCCCATTTTGCGGTCTTATCAGCAGCCGGGGCTGAACAGTCTGTTACGAAACCGAGAATGGACGAGGGTTTTCGGCTCGGATGCTTAGCAGGGGCTGAAGCCCTCATTCATTCGGCGATGGTTACGGCCCGGCTAAAGTCGTGCCCTTATTACAAAGCACGGTTTCGCGGGAGTTTCGTAAAAATCTGTTAAGCCCTGACCTACCAGCCGTGCCGTTGTTACAGAGCCTCCCCGATGGCAAAACGTAATCTTGATGCACCCCATAGTGGTTACTGAAGTTTACCCCAAAGATTTCTGACTGATTAGAAAGTACTATGGAGTCTTCGCCAGCTTCGTCGATTCTTAAATAGAAGCAAAAAGCATCAGGAGTGGCCAAGTGGACTGGAGTAAACTGCCGGACCTTGCAGCGGTAGCGCTGCTGACTTGCGCCTTTGCCTCGGTGGCTCGCCGCGGACGCAACGCCGTTTCAAGTCTTTGGCTCACCGGATGGCTGCTCATCGATCTGCACTTCGCCGCTTTCCTGTTCAACCTTCCAAACGTGTTCCTTGAAGAGGTGCTGACCCTGATCGGGCTGGCATCCCTGGTGTGGGCCGGCCTTATTTTTATGTGGGCCTGTGTTCCCTACCGCGACAAGCTCTCAAGCCGCATTATGTTCGGGGTGCTTGTTGCTACGAACACTCTATATATGACTGTGCTGGTAGCAGCGCCCACCGGCTCGTGGATGTTTGTTCCCGCCGCGGCACTTATCGGGATAGGGCCGCTTCTGATTATGGTTCTCACATGGCGCGGTTTTACTCATCCGCTGCGCTGGTCGCTCGTCAGCATCTATTGCGCCCTTTCTGCGTTTCTGCTCATTTTTCAATATCGGCCGAATGGCTCCGATCTGGCCCTCAATGCGGTTTTGTTCACGGTCTACCTCAGCTGCTGCATCCACTTCTGGACAAAATACAGCCGCACCACTACCGGTACATTCATCACCATTGCGGGCTTTTTCACCTGGGCGTCAGTCTTTGTTGTCGCACCCATTCTGGAGTACCTGTACCCCAGCGCGTCGATCGAGAGCGAGGTGTGGAATCTGCCCAAGTATGTGGTTGCGGTGGGCATGACCCTGCTGCAGCTTGAGGATCAGATTGAGCACAACAAACACCTAGCGCTCCACGATGAGCTTACCGGCCTGCCCAATCGCAGGCTCTTTGAAGACCGGCTGGTAGGAGCGCTGGAGCGCGCCCGGCGCTCGGGCACGCAGGCCGCGCTGCTGCTGGTGGATCTGGATCACTTTAAAGAGGTGAACGATACCGTTGGCCACCATATAGGCGATCTGCTGTTGAAACGGGTAGGCCACATCTTTAACGGCCGCGTTCGCAGGTCTGACACCGTGGCGCGAACCGGCGGCGATGAGTTCTCAATCATTCTCGAATCGCCCACTTCGCGTGAAATTGCAGACCTTGTGGGCTCTTCCCTGATGCAGATGCTCGAAGAGCCATTCGAATTTGAAGGCCACACCGTGAGCATTGGCGGCAGCGTTGGAATTGCCATTTTTCCTGAAGACGCCAACGATGCGGCAGCGCTGCGCATTGCAGCCGACCGCAGAATGTATGGAGATAAGTACGCCGGCAGAGCCAGCGAACTGAATCTGCCCGGGCCGCGCATTGATCAGCGTTCCTTTTCAGCCGTCGATCCAGAAAGACAGGCCGTAACCCAGTAGGCTGAGGTATCTCGCCTTAGGAAGAAACAAAACAGTAAGCTCAACAAAACAAAAGATGAGTAACGCGGGCTCCCGGACGCGTTGAGGGGATGAGATCCCAGGTCCCCAAGTGCGAGGGACCTGGGGCACCCAGTTTCATCCTCCGTGGGTCGGCTTGGCCGGTGGGGGACTAATAAGAAACAAAACCCGGCTGTCTACGCATTTAGATTTGTGGTCTCCCACCCAGTGTTTCATTCAGCGCGGGTCGGAAGAACCGGTGGGGGATTAATACAAAAGGCCCGGGCATTGCGCCCGGGCCTTTTGCTTTTCTTATTGAGTGGAATCTGGTCCAGCCTTAATTTCCGCCAGGACCACGGCCACCCGGACCACCTGGACGGCGGCGACGACGGCGGCGATTGTTGTTGTTTTGCGGCGGACGTCCACCACCACCGGCAGGCGCTGCGGTACCAGCCGCGACCGGCACTCCGTCAGCCCGGTTGAAGTTCGGCTCGGTTGTCTCGTCGAACTCTTCCCCGCCCTCTTCGTCAAAGTCGTCGCCGCCTTCAATCAGGATGGTGCTCTGATTTGAGGCCGGTTGACGCTCGTCGAATTCGTGGCGTGGCCGCGGAGCCGGGGGCGGCGCCTCGGGCGTTGCTGCCTCTTGCGGTGCGGCCTCAGTTTCGCCGCCTTCAACGGTGCCGGCAGCCTGCGCCAGCTTGGCCTTCTGCTCGCGGATGATTGCCTTGCGGCTGAGCTTGATGCGGTTGCCTTCAAGTGCCAGCACCTTGACCATCACCTGATCGCCCTCGCGCAGCTCGTCCTTGACTTCCTTCACGCGATGCTCCGCGATTTCAGAGATGTGCAGCAAGCCATCGGTGCCCGGGAAGATCTCGACAAATGCGCCGAACTCGGCCAGGCGAACCACCTTGCCGAGATAGGTCTTGCCGACTTCAGGCACGGCCGTCACGTCGTTGATCATGGCCAGCGCCTTCTTCAGGCCCTCGCCGTCGCTCGATGCAACGCTCACCTTGCCGGTGTCGTCCACATCGATTTTTGCGCCGGTTTGTTCAACAATGCCGCGAATGGTCGCGCCGCCCTTGCCGATCAGGTCGCGAATCTTCTCAACCGGAATCTGCAGGGTCTCAATGCGAGGCGCGTACTGCGAACGCTCGGTGCGCGGTCCGTCCAGCGCGGCGTCCATCTTGTCGAGCAGGAACAGCCGTCCACGACGGGCCTGCTCCATGGCCTGCGAAAGAATCTCGCGGGTCAGTCCGCCGATCTTGATGTCCATTTGCAGAGCGGTAATGCCCTTGCGGGTTCCGGCTACCTTGAAGTCCATGTCGCCGTAGTGATCTTCTGCGCCGGCAATGTCAGTGAGGATGGCGTAGTCGTCTCCCTCCTTGACCAGGCCCATGGCAACGCCGGCAACCGAGCCCTTGAGCGCGATGCCCGCATCGAACAGCGCCAGGCTTGCGCCGCAAACCGAGGCCATCGATGAAGAACCGTTCGACTCCAGAATGTCCGACACAATACGCATGGAATAAGGCGATTCATCCGCAGTGGGCAGAACCGGGGTAATCGCGCGCTCGGCCAAAGCGCCGTGGCCCACTTCGCGGCGGCCGGTGCCGGTCATGCGGCCCGTCTCGCCAACGCTGAACGGCGGAAAGTTATAGTGCAGCATGAAGTTCTTCTTCTGCTCGCCTTCGTAGCTCTCAAGCCGCTGCCCGTCATCATGGGTGCCAAGCGTAGCGGTAACCAGTGCCTGCGTTTCGCCGCGGGTAAACAGCGCCGAACCGTGGGTCCTGGGCAGCACGCCCGTTTCGATCGTGATCGCCCGAATCTCATCGAAGGCGCGGCGATCAGGACGAATGCGCTCCTTGGTTACCTGCTCGCGGAAGATGCGCTCGCGAAGCAGCTCGTAGTAATGAGCCAGCTTCTTCTTCGCCGCTGGATCGTCGGCAGGCAGCTCAGCCGCCAGCTCGTCCTTGATCTGCTTGATGAGCCCGTAGCTCTCGGTCTTGCCGTGCGCCTTGGTGTCGAGGGCGTCTTTCAGCCGGTCGCCAATCTTGGATAGCAGGCCGTTGTAATAAGCTTCGTCAACTTCAGGCACTGTGAATGCGCGCTTGGGCTTTCCGGCCTTGGCAACGAGCTCGTCGATGGTGGCAACAATCTTCTTGATCTCGCCGTGCGCAAACTCGATGGCCGCCAGAATCACGTCCTCGGACTCTTCCTTGGCGCCGGACTCGATCATAACAATGCCGTCTTTGTGGCCGACCACCATAATGTTGACGGTGGTGAGCGCGCGCTCGGCATAAGTGGGGTTTACTACGAACTCGCCATTCACGCGGCCTACGCGCACCGCGCCAACCGTGGCGCTGAACGGAATATCGGAAAGCGCAACCGCCGCCGCGGCCGCATTGATGGCAATGACGTCAGGATCGTTTTCCTTGTCGGCCGAGAACACCAGCGCGATCAGCTGTGTTTCATTGCGAAATCCATCGGGAAACAGCGGCCGCAAGGGGCGGTCGATCTGACGGCAAGTCAGGATTTCTTTCTCGCTGGGACGGCCTTCGCGCTTGATAAAGCCGCCGGGGATGCGTCCGCCGGCATAGGTGTACTCGCGGTAATCAACCGTGAGCGGGAAGAAATCGATGCCTTCCCTCGGATCGGGGGAAGCGACTGCGGTAGCCAGTACCACGGTTTCGCCTGTACTCACCAGGGCAGCGCCACTGGCTTGCTTGGCCATGCGGCCGGTCTCAAAGACCAGCTTTTTTCCGCCGGCAAGCTCGACGGTTACTTCATGCTTCGTAGACATAATTGTCCTCGTTTCGTTTTTTCGCTTGGGAAACTTGTGTGGGTAACGCGCGATACGCGCAGGCGCGAGTGTGCAGCGCACGGGCTTGAGCCCGTACGGTGACTGCGCCAAATAAGATTGGGGTTTTGGCCCAGGAGGGATGATTTTGACGATAGGAGAGCGAAAGCCCCGGCGGCATTTCGAAGCCGCCAGGTGCACCATGGCCCCAATTTGATATGCGAGCAGGGGCCGTGACCAATAACCGGTCTGGGCGCTTCCGGGTCAACGTTGGCTTTCTGTTTACTTGCGGATTCCGAGTTTGCCGATCACGTCCCGATAGCGGTCCGAATCGTGCGACTTCAGGTAATCCAGCAAACGGCGGCGTTTGCTCACCAGCATCAAAAGCCCACGCCGTGAAGCGTGATCCTTTTTGTGTGTCTTGAAATGCTCGGTAAGTTCACCAATACGCTCACTCAGAATCGCGATTTGGACTTCGGGGGATCCGGTGTCGGTATCGTGGGTACGGAAGCGTTGAATCAGGTCAGATTTCTTTTGAGTCGCCAGCACGGCGTGAGTTACTCCTACTTTTTCTCAGATCCACTTCACAAGTGTCTGCTGAAAGATTAACATGACCGGCTGTTTGAGGGGAAATTGCGGCGAAGACGAACCACACTTTGCAAACCCGCTCCGTCAGCGCGGTCCAGACCGGAATAAGCGGGCGTCGAAGCGTTCGCGAATCACCTCTGCGACTTCAAGCTTCTTCGCATCAGGATGCTCAGGGTTCAACAGAACATTCCAGGTGTGGGGCATGATTGCGGACGGTACGCGCGCAAGCGGAGTTTCGCGCGACGCCAGCCATGCCTCGCCGATATGTTGCGTTACATCCACGCGATTTCTCCAATCAACATCCGCAAGCGGCAGCAGGTCTTTGCTGGTGAGCTCCTCCGATGCATCTATCCGAAGCAGATCATAGGTTCGCGGTAGCTGTCCTTCAGTGTCGAGAAGATGAACGAGCCGCTCAAGCATTGCGCCCGCAGGGCTTTCAGCCAGGTAAACGATGAGCCTTCCCTTGCTGTTCCAACGTGCTGAAGCGCGCTTGGAGCCTTCTCCGCTCAGATCGGGATAATTGCTGATGCGCCAAAATGTTCTCATTTTGAACGCGGCTTGCAACGGTCGCTGTTATACAAACAT
>JBEKCW010000269.1:0-7566 GCA_050014675.1 Occallatibacter sp.
AACGCCGACCGCACCTGGGGCGCAAACCATGCCGGAGTTTTGCGCACGCGGCCGGTTGCGTATTTCTCGGCGGAGTTCGGGTTGCATGAATCGCTGCCGATTTATTCCGGCGGTTTGGGCGTGCTGGCCGGCGACCACATCAAGAGCGCATCGGATCTCGACATTCCTCTCTACGGCATCGGGCTTTTCTACGGGCAGGGCTACTTTTTGCAGCGGCTCGACAACACGGGATGGCAGCGCGAGGAGTATCTCCAAACCGACGTGAACCAGCTGGCCATGCAGCCGGCTATCGGCGTTAACGGCGAGCCTGTAACGATTGAAATTGCGACGCGAGGCATGCCGATCCGCGCCAAAGTGTGGCGCGTGAAAGTGGGCCGCATTGACTTGCTGCTGCTGGACTCGAATGTTGAAGGCAACGCGCCTGAAGATCGCGACACAACCTCGCGGCTTTACGGCGGCGACTCGCGTACCCGCATCCGGCAGGAGCTGCTGCTGGGCGTGGGCGGACATCGGGCGCTCAAGGCCATGGGCATTAATCCCGGCGTGCTGCACTTGAATGAGGGCCACAGCGGGTTTGCGGTTTTTGAAGCTATCCGCTCGCGCATGGAAGAGGAGGGCCTGGGCTTTTACGCGGCGGCCAGCATGATTCCGCGTGAAGTTATTTTTACCACTCACACGCCGGTGCCCGCGGGTCACGACCGGTTCACCGCCGAATTAATTGAAGAACATCTTGGCCCGCTGCGCGAAGAGCTGGGCATCACGCACGAGAACCTGATGGGGTTTGGCCGCGAGCAGCCCACCGATTACGGCGAGCTGTTTTGCATGACCGTGCTGGGGCTCAAGCTGGCGCGGCGCGTGAATGCGGTTTCGTCGCTGCATGGCGAGGTGTCGCGCGCCATGTGGAGAGGGCTCTATCCGGGCCATCCCGAAGATGCGGTGCCCATTGGCCACATTACCAACGGCGTGCACGTGCCCTCGTGGCTTGCGCCGCAAATGGCCAAGCTCTACGACCGACACCTGGGCGTGAACTGGCACAAGCAGAGCGGCGCAGACCACACCTGGGCGGCGATTGAAGACGTTGACGACGGCGAGCTGTGGGAGACGCATTTGAGCCTGAAGGCGCAGCTGCTGGAGTTTGTGCGGCGCCGAGCGCGCGAACAGGCCGAGCGCCGCAACGAGCCGGCCGAGGAGCTGAAGCGGCTTGATAAGGTGCTGTCGCCCGACGCGTTGACCATCGGATTTGCGCGGCGCTTTGCCACTTACAAGCGAGCGAATCTGCTGCTGAAAGATCTGGAGCAGCTTGCGGCCATGGTGAACGACGCCAAGCGGCCGGTGCAGTTTGTGTTTGCGGGCAAGGCACATCCCCACGACGAGCCCGGCAAGCGCGTGCTGCAGCAGATTGCGCAGATGATGCGCAATGCCGAATTCGGCGACAAGTTTGTGTTTGTTGAGGATTACGACATTAACGTAGGGCGGCACCTTGTGCAGGGCGTGGATGTGTGGCTCAACAATCCGCGGCGTCCGTTGGAGGCTTCGGGCACCAGCGGACAGAAAGTGGTGTTGAACGGCGGATTGAATCTTTCAGTGCTCGACGGATGGTGGGCCGAGGCTTATGACGGGCTGAACGGATTCGCCATCGGGCGCGGGCGCACCCACTCCAACATGGACGTGCACGACCGGCGCGACGGCGACGATTTGTACAAGGCGCTGCTTGACGAGGTGATTCCGCTCTACTATGAGCGCGACCGCGACGGGCTGCCACGCGGCTGGATCAAGCGGATGAAGCGGACGATACGCACGCTGGGCTGGCGGTTCAACGCCGACCGCATGGTGATGGACTACACGACCAAGTGCTACATTCCCGCAGCGGGCGGAGTATCGAATGAGATGAAGTCGCTGGGGTGAGGGAAGATAGCGGAGTTAGGGCGATAGTTGTTGCTGAAAGATCATGATTACTAATACACATCTGTGGGGTACAATCTCGCCATGCTACTGACCGCAACCATTGAAAAACTGCATGAGGAGACTGCGGTTGTAACCTTCTCAAGCCCGTTAACGCTGGGGTCAGGGCTGCAGATGGCCGATGCGCAAGTGCAGGCCGCTATCGCGAATGGCGTAACGAGAATGGTGTTCGACCTTTCAAGCGTGGACTACGCAGACAGTGCCGGCCTGGGAATGCTAGTATACGTCTGCGGCATTCTCGGCCAGAAAAACGGAACAATCCGTTTGTGTGGAGTAGGTCCACGTGTCGCATCGCTGCTTAAATTGACAAAGACGGATGCTTTGTTCGCGATCGACGACTGCCGGAAAGACAGCGTTGCCGCGCTGCTCGATAGCTTGCCTTCGGCTGAGGCTTGACGGTGGGTCTGGAGAGGCTGCGGAAAAACTCGCCGAACGGAACAGTATTGCCACAGCCGACTCAGCAGGGGCTGGAGCCCGCACTCATTTCAGGAATCATTGGCTGTCAGGGCTAAAGCCCTGACCTACCAGCCGTGCCCTTGTTACAAAACCTCGTTGGACTGTGCCCGGGGGAGTTTTTCCGCAGCTACTGGAGCTCGGCGGTACGATTTCCTGTCTCCTGTGAGAAATGCACGCTCAATCTGTTGCCGGGCGCTCCGAGCCTACTGTTCGGGAATCACAATCAACGGCGATGCCTGGCCGAGGCCCGGCAACACAATCTCCCACTGCGGGCCTTGCAGCTCAGGCATTGGCTTAGCCTCGAACAGCTTCTTGCACTGGTGCGCTGTCCACCTGGCCCACGCCTTCGACTTTTTGCGCCGCGCGCTGTCAGTGGAGATTCCCGTGCCCGCGTACATCTGGCGGTAGAGCTTAGACAGAAAGATGAAGGCAATGCGCGATTTCAGATTCGGTGTGCAACTTGACCGCTCCCAGATCGCGCTCCAGTTGTAGAACCTGTCCCAAACCTTCTGCGTCCGCTCCCGTATCTCGTCGGAACTCATGGTGGGATGCGGGGTGAACATCTTGGGCCGGACTTCAGTGGGAATCATCCAATAGCGCGTAATGGGCACATCGCCCACTAATGTCGGATGTGTCGATTGCTCCTTCTCCCACTTGTTAAAGTCCACGGTGCCGGGAAATGGGGTCATCATCACAAATTGCGCAAAGGTGACGCCGGCCTTCATGGCCATTGCCACCGTGGCGTCAAAGGTTGCCGGACGGTCAGTTGGCAGTCCGAAGATGAACGACCCAAGAACATGCACGCCATGTTTTTTGAATGTCTGCAACTGCACCGCGAGCGCCTCGCCGGAGTAATTCCAATCTTTGTAAACGGCCTTCAGCCCCTCAGGAGTTACTGCTTCAACACCTACCAGCGCGCCCTTGATGTTTGCCTTGCGCATGGCGTCAAGATAGGCTCCATCTTCTCCAGCCTCCATGGTCATTTGCGTAAAGAACACCATGTCTTTGGGGAGCTTGGCTAGCTCCTCCATAAGCTGCATGCGCTCATTGCGAATTGCTGTCAGCTCTTCAAGCCGGGCCGTATTGCCCTGCTCCCGCGCCAAACGGAGATCGGTAAATGTCACTGGATAGAAGTTATCGTCGGCCAACGCGACGAATCTGAATCCCAGGCGGCGCAGCTCCACGATCTCATCGATCACGCTCTGAAATTTTCTCTGCCGCGGCTTTTGCCCGTCCGTCCGCCATACGCTGCAAAACGAGCAGTGCTTGGGGCATCCGCGAATGGTTTGCACGGAGGCCCACATATACTTCGCCGGATCCATGAGGTCCCAGCGCGCGGCGAGAAACTGGCTGCCTTCAATGCGGCCGCCCTCGTAGACTTGTTGCGGCGCGCCTTTCAGGCAATCCATTACAACCTTGCCCCAGGCAATATCGCCGTCGCCTTTGACCACCGCGTGCCCCTGGCCGCGCTCCAGCGCTTCATCGGGAAACAGCGTGGCATGGATGCCGCCATAGACCACCCATGCGCCCCGCGCGCGCGCCATTTTGCCCACGGCGTACCCGCGCAGCGCGTTGCCGGTGTGCACGCTGATGCCGACAATATCGCCGGCCTCGATTGTTTCCGCCACAATCGGTTCCAGCGACTCATCAACCAGGATGGGTTCACCCGCCTGGCGCGGAGTGGCCGCGGCGAGCACAAAAAGCCAGCGCGGCGTGATGACCGCGGTGCCGAATGAATTGTCGCTTGGATTGACCAGATGAACTCTCATCGGATCCAACCTTTCCTCGTGCGAGTACGGTGGCTTCAGAGAGTGTTTTTGCGTTCAGACGTGCCGGCCGCGGGTGGCCATCTTCAATCAATTGCCCGGTGGGCTGTCTTCACGCCAGAAAAAAATCCCCTGGACAGTCGTGCTGATCTTACAGGACTCTATCCGCCCAGTATGGTCAATATTGACCACTTTTGCCGCGCAGGGGTCTTCGATTGGATAAATAATCGAATAAAACCGCGTGGAGCGGGGCGCGCGGCGTGTTGCGAATATTTTTTCCTCGAAGATATTCTTGTAATTCGCGGTTCGAGAAACGTCGAATTCGGTCACGGCAAACGGAGAACAACATGAGCGATAAGTGGTACTCGAGGCCTGTGCTGTTTGTAGCGGATATCGACAGGTCGGTCGATTTTTACGTCAAGCAACTCGGATTCACGCAATCATGGCGTTACGAGGAAGATGGAAAAGCGTATGTGGCGCAAGTGGACCGGCTGGGTTGCGAGCTTATCCTCTCTTCTCAATGGCCCGATAAAGTGGGCACGGGGCTGATGTTCATCTCGCTCGATGCCGGCGTGCTGGATGCATTGCGCGCGGAGCTCGAAGGGCGCGGCGTGGATGTAAAAGACGGGGAATGGGGCTATCGGCTGATGGTGGTTGCAGACCCGGATGGCAACCAGCTGTACTTCCCGTATCCGAAATCGCCTGCCGCCTGATCTTCCAGCACGTCGAGCCCTGAGGATTGATACCCCTCGAATCTCCGGCGGAAATCGCCGTTCTAGGTCATCATGGCGATGAGCGCCAACGGAATTGCCGTGCCGAGTAAGAGCATTCCCCACACCAGCGTTCGGCTTCGGTTGAATTTGAACGCCATATAAATGCCGAGCAGTGTGGATGAGATGAGCCCAACCGCCATGGCCAGAAAAAACCATTTCAATGCAAGCGTGAACTTGTTCGTTCCCGATTCGTCTTTCGGGCGAGCGGCTTCAGGCTTTGCGGGCTTGGACGGCGCATCAGTCATCGGCGGCGCCTCTTGCTGTGCCGCGGCCGGCGCTGGCTTGTGTTTCTTCTCGAGTATCTGGTCCTTGTGAATCGACGCCAGCTTTTGAATCCATGCCGGGGCCTGATAGGAATCGCCGGGATGGCTCTCGTGGAGGCTGAACAACTGGAGAGAGCCTGTGAATGCGAAGAAGATGATGGAGGGGGCAAACAACGTGCCAAGGTAGAGATGCCACTGCCGGGCGAGTTTAAGACGGGTCGCGCTGTTGGATGATCCTTGTTTTTTTGTTCCCTGGCTTGAAGTTGTTGCTGCGCTCATTAGGCGGGGCTCCCTCTCGCATTTGTTATTCGATTACGGACATTAGACGATGGTTTGGAGCGTGGGTCTCGGGCTGGGGCGACGATTGATTCGTGCCGACCCTCTGGGGCGGCGGTGATGTTGGTGCGTGGATGAGACGGGATGGTCCGGGTTCGTGCTTTCCCCGGTCCCCAAGGGCGAGGGACCGGGGGCACCCAGTTTTGTGATGACTTGCCGACTTGCTGACTTGCTAATTCATCAGCACGGCTTCGCGGTCGTGCAGCGTGGCGCGAATCGCCGCGATTCCGGCTTCGAGATCGGGCAGCGCTGTCAGGATGTTTTGAGCGTCAACGCCGGTGACCGACTTGCGCATCAGCTCGCACTGGCCCACCAGCAGCGTATCGAAGTGGATCAGGTTGGCGAGCGTTGGCGCTTCTAACCGGTAGCGTTGCGTCATGCGATCGTTCTCAGGCGCAGGCAATTGATGCAGGAATTGCTCGAGTGCGATCAGTCCGCGATGCAGCCGCTCAAGCTTTTGCGCCGAGGCAACTGCCTCGGCGTCGGGAAACGGCTTGGCGCGCGTGGGTGCGGGCAGAAACTCGCGCCGGTAGTCGCTTTCGGCCGCGCTCACCGCGGTTGCGCCTTCGCCCAAAAGCCATGAGGCTTTTGCGCGAATCATCTGGTCGTCGGCGCGCAGTTGGTTTTCAACTTTATAGAAGTTGTATCCCCAGCCGTAGAACAGGTTGATAGCGATCTGCTCGATGGGATCGGCTGCGTAAAACATTTCGCCCGCCATTATTTACCTCCGGCTGGTCCCTGCAATCCCGCTTCGGCGCCCACCGGATAGAAGCCGGTTTGCGGGCCGCCAATGTTGAACGGAACGCCGGCGGCTGCGTTGGGAGCGGAAACCAAGCCCTTGTCAGCCATTTTAAGCGCGAGATAGTAGCGCACGGCTTCGACGGGCGTGAGTCCGATGGCCTGCAGCGAGATGAGCTCGCGCATGCGCTCGTCTTTGGGCATGATGAGCACTTTTAGGTCGTTGAGCGTGATGCCGTAGGTCTTCAGGAAATCGGCAAGATGGTTTTTAACGAGCTCGCGCACTTCCTGGATGTGCTCGTTGATGTCTTCCATCTTGGTGACCTGAACGATCTGGTTGATGGACTGCTCAATGGCCGGGCCGGCGTAGTCGGCTACTTCCTTGGTATCGATGATGTGGCCGTTGAAAGGCAGGTGGGTGATGAGGTCAAGCGCGGCTTCCTTGGTGTCGACGTGGACGTAATAGTCCACCTGGTAGGCCATCTCGGCCATCTCTTCGCTGGTGGCGATGCCCTCGCTACGCACCAGCAGTTTTGAGCGGTTGATGTAGATGACCTCGTAGACCCAGGGCGAGTTGCCGCCGAAGAATCCCTGCGCGATTGAGCCGATGAGCGGCTTGTCGGGAGTGGTGAGCGCATACTGGCCGGTCTCGTAGACGTTAAGGACCGCGCCGCGCGATTTAAGTACGCAGAAATGATTGCTTTCGACGGTGAGCAGCGAACCGGAGACGATGCTTTCGTCGGCGATTTTGACGGCCAGAATTTTGGTGCCGAGAATGTCGGTGCCGTCGCTGGTGAGCGAGGTGATAACTTGCCGCGTAAGTGCCATGTGCTTTCCCCTCTGCCTGAATTGCGTTCGGGACCAAGCATACCTGAGCGGCCAGACTGCGCCAAGGAAAAGAGGCGCACGGGAGCGAAGAATTTCGCGCGCAGGTGAGATAGCTCACGGGGTTTGTGAATGGCGTGTGAATTGATCAGGCTGGGACGGTTCCCAACAAAACCGGCAGGTAGCTGCTCTCAACTCTCTTGACATGCTCGAACCCGGCCTGCTCCATGAGGCGCATCATTTTTGCGGTGGAGATGGCGTAGTAGCGGCAGTGCATGGTTTCTGCTGTCACCTGCTTTGAGTGCAGGTCCTCTTTCACGATGAACATGGTCAGGTCGTAGATTTCGCCCTCGAAATCCCAGACCTGAAAGATTGCGTACCGATTGCTGCCTTCGACTCGAACGCCGTAGGGCTTGAAGATGTTCTTTCCGCGTTTCTCATGTTCGT
>JBEKCW010000270.1:0-7540 GCA_050014675.1 Occallatibacter sp.
TTGGGGATTCAAGGTTGAAGCCGAATCGGCCGACGGCGCAACGGTGCTGGTGGATGCAACCGACTTCTTTTTGCACGATGCGCATCACGTTGCCGAGACAGTCGCCACAGCGCAGCAGGGAGCGGAGCACAGTGACAGCTACAGGCTCGACGCAAGCCGCTCAACCATTGTGCCTGACGATACCAGGGCGTTCCCGAAGAACACGGTGGTTGAGGCCGAGCTGACCTTCGCGGCCGAGGGTCCGCTCAAGGGGCAATTCGTTCGCGACGTCGCGCCTGATGCGCACTCGCTCACCGTGCGCGAGCGTCAGATGTTTGTGCAACTGCCTCCGCTCGACGGCAGCTTCAAGCCGAGGAAGTTCAATCCGCGCTCCGGCTACTTCGATCTCTCGTTTCGCGATTACACCGCGCCGTTGAGCGAGCCGCTCGATCGGCACTGGATTCTGCATCACCGGCTCATCAAGAAGGACCCGAATTGCGCGACCAATTGTGAGGCGGTCGAGCCAATCCAGTATTACGTTGATCGCGGCGCTCCGGAGCCGATCCGTTCAGCGCTGCGCGAGGGCGCGAGCTGGTGGGACCAGGCCTTTCAGGCAGCGGGGTGGGCAAAGGGAACGTTCCGCGTCGATCTGCTGCCCGAGGGCGCCGACCCGATGGATATTCGTTACAACATCATTCAATGGGTGCATCGCTACACGCGCGGATGGAGTTACGGTGAGGCGATTGACGATCCGCGAACGGGCGAGATTTTGAAAGGCAACGTGACGCTGGGCAGTTTGCGCGGACGTCAGGATTACCTGATTGCCGAGGCGCTGCTCTCGCCCTATGCAGCGGGCAAAACATACACCGACCAAAACAATCCGATGCTGCAGATGGTGCTCCAGCGTTTGCGGCAACTGGGCGCGCACGAGACGGGACATACACTTGGCCTGGCGCATAATTTTGCCGCGTCAAGCGTGATGCCGGGCGATAGCGTGATGGATTATCCGCATCCATATATCACTCTTGACGCCGACGGCAAGATCGATCTGTCGCACGCGTACGCCAGCGGCATCGGCGATTGGGACAAGGTGTCAATCGATTATGGCTATCGGCAATTTGCGCCGGGCGCCGACGAAGACGCTGCGCTGAATCAGATTCTGAGCGGTGCCGATAGAGCCGGGCAGGTCTTTATCACCGATGAAGACGCGCGGCCGGCGTCGGGAGCGCATCCCCGGGCACACCTGTGGGACAACGGCACAGATGCGGCCGATGAGCTCGAACGCATTCTGAAGATTCGCGCGGTGGCGCTTGATCAGTTTGGCGAGAATGCCATCAAGCCGGGTACGCCGATGGCGCAGCTTGAGGAGACGCTGGTGCCGCTGTACCTGCTGCATCGCTACCAGACCGAGGCCGCGATCAAGCTGATCGCGGGCCTCGATTATCGCTACAATCTGCGCGGCGATGGGCAGCCCGGGCCCCAAATCGTCGCGCCAGAAGAGCAGGAAAAAGCGATTGCCGCGGTGATGAAGACGCTGGAGCCCGAAACGCTGACGCTACCCGAGAGCCTGCTCGCAATACTTCCGCCGCATCCGCCCGCAGACCCGCGCACGCAGGAGTCGTTGCCGTCGCACGCGGGGCTTACGTTCGATCCGATTGCGGCGGCAGAGGCGTCGGCGGACCTGACACTGGATGTGTTGCTGAATCCCGCGCGCGCTTCGCGGCTGGTTGAGTATCACATGCGCGAACCCAAAGCGCCTGCGTTGCGTTCGGTGCTTGAGACCATCTCAAAGACGACGGCCGAGCGGCCTGAGGGCGGGCATACCATGTCGTCTGAAGTGGCGCGCGCGGTGGAGTTCCGTGCGCTTGAGGCGATGCTGGCGCTGGCCGTGAATGCCGCGGCATCGAGCCAGGCGCGGGCCATCGCAGAGTGGCATATTGAAGACCTGCTCAAGCAGTGGACGAGCACGCCGGCGCCAACTGACACGGCCGAGGCGATTCATCGCCAGGCCATGATCGAACGGATTCAGCAATTCGAGCGGGCGCCGGAGAAGTTTGTGCCCGCCAGGCCGGTTGAAGCGCCGCCGGGCATGCCGATCGGCGACGGCGAAGAGATGTGAAACAGCAGCGAGTCAGCAAGTCGGCGAGTCAGCGCGGGTGCGGGAGAACTGACGGGAGTGCTATCGCACCCTAACGACAAATACAAAGACGTGGTGAGGATGGGGCACCCAGCGAGTTAGCGAGTGAGCGCGTGAGAAGGGTTTGGGAAGATGAAAGTCGGAATCATCGGGACGGGAGCAATTGCCGGCAAACACGCGCAGGCTTACAAGAACATCGGCTTCGAAGCGTCGGCGTGCACCGACCGCACGATTGAGAGGGGCCGGAGCTTCGCCGCTCAGTGGAACGCGGATTTTGTCACAACACCCGAGGAACTGGCGCAGCGCGACGATGTGGATTTCCTCGACGTCTGCACTTTTCCCGCCTATCGGCTTGAAGCGGTCGAGCTCGGCGCGAAGTGGGGGAAACACGTGCTGGTCGAGAAGCCGATGGCGGTGGATCTTGCTGTCGCGGCGCAGATGATTGCTGTCGCGCGGAACGCGGGAATCCAGCTCGGCGTTGTGAGCCAGCGCCGCTTCGACGATTCGATACTTTTTCTGAAGCGCGCTATTTCGGCCGGAAGATTGGGGCGCGTATTGCAAGCCGATGCTTATGGAAAGTGGTATCGCTCGGCTGATTATTATGCGCGGCCTGTGAAGGGTAGTTGGGCAGGCGAAGGCGGCGGAGCGCTGATCAACCAGGCGATTCACGGGGTGGACATGCTGCTCAATCTCGTCGGCGCAGTCGACGAATTGTTTGGATACTGGCAGCTCGGCGCATTGCACAAGATCGAGTCAGAAGATGTTGTATGCGCGGTGATGCGCTACGCGAACGGCGCAACCGGAGTTGTGCAGGCCGCGACCGCATTGTGGCCGGGGTATCCCGAGCGGATTGAGATTCACGGGACAAAGGGAGCAGCGATTGTGACCGGCGACCAGTTGACAACGTGGGACGTGAAGGATGATGACGGCGAACCGGCGCCGAATGCGCGAGATGCATGGTCAGGCGCATCAGACCCGATGGCCATTTCGCTTACGCCGTTTGAGCGGCAGTTCCTTGACTTCGGCGAGGCCTGCACCGCGGGACGAGCGCCGAACTCGTCGGGAGTTGATGGGTATCGTGCGCTGGAACTGGTCACGGCGATTTATGAGTCCTGCCGATCGGGGCGGACGGTGAGAGTGGAGCAGGAGATCATAGCGTAAGGTGGGCTTGATCGCTACCCGGTTCAGAGCGGATGCGTAACCGGCTTGAAATGTGGAGGAATCATGAATGAGAGTGGGGCGGCAAGGCGCGAGTTTTTGCGGCGCGCGGGATGGATCGGCTCGGCTGCAATGATTGCGGGAATGCCGGAGAGTGCAAGATCGCTGGCGGGAGTTGAAAGTGGAAGGGCCGGCCGCGGCGGAGTGATTGAGAGCGCGATTGTGCCGCAGCAGGAAGCGGAATCGCCCACGCACCACATCAAGTTTGGCGTGTGCGGCATGAGCCACGACCACATCTACGGAATGATCGGCGCGATTCAGCGCGGGGGCGGCGAACTGGTGGCCGCGTGGGGCGGCGAAGAGGACAAGCTTGCCGCATTCAAGCCGCAGTTCCAGGACGCGAAGATCGTCAGAACGCAGGAGGAGATTCTCGACGATCCCTCCATCCAGCTTGTGCTCAGCTCGCAGATCGCCAATGAACGCGCGGCAATCGGCGTGAAGGCGATGAAGCAGGGCAAGGATTTTCTCTCAGACAAGCCCGGCATCACGACACTCGAACAACTGGCCGAAGTGCGGCAGACGATCAAGGAGACGGGCCGCATTTACGCCATCATGTACAGCGAACTGCTTGAGGTAAAGGCCGCAGTGTATGCGGGCGAGCTGGTGAAGAAGGGCGCGATCGGCAAAGTGATACAGACCATCAACATTGCGCCGCACCAGATTTATCAGCATGGCGGCGCGGCGGGCGGCGGCGAAGGCAGGCCCGCATGGTTCTGGCACGAAAATCAATACGGCGGAATTCTCTGCGATATCGGTTCGCACCAGATCGACCAGTTCCTGTTTTATACGGGCTCGACGCAGGCTGAAGTGGTGGAGTCGCAGGTGGCCAATCTGCGGCATCCCGATCATCCCCAGTTCCAGGATTTTGGCGACATGGTGCTGCGCGGAAACAAGGGCTTCGGCTACGTGCGGCTCGATTGGTTTACGCCCGATGGGCTGGGAACGTGGGGCGATGGACGGTTGTTCATCCTTGGCACGGATGGATATATCGAGGTGCGCAAGTATGCCGACGTGGGTGTCTCGCACCTGGGCAACAACCTGTTCATTGTCGATAAAGATGTGGCTCGTGAAATTGACTGCAACAACATGCCGCTGCCTTTCGGGCCGCAGTTTGTGGCCGACATTGTGAATCGCACGCATGTTGCGCAGGATCAGGAACAATGTCTGCTGGCTGCGGAATTGGCCGTCAAGGCGCAGATGAATGCGACGCGGGTGAAGCTGGAGGAGTAGCGGGGCTAGCGAGTCAGCACCGGTGCGGGAGAACGGACCTGAGTGCTATCCCACCCTGAACGCAAAAGGCTCGTTCAGGGTGGGGCAACCCAGTCAATCTGCGATACAGCAGGTCGGCCCGCAAGGCTGAAAATGTCAATTTTGAGCGAAGAGACCCCGGAAACGGGGTCTTTTTTATTGGCTGTAAGAGATTGATATTGTGCAATATATGCACAACTTATGATTGAAACGATCATTTTTATTGACTTTTTGATCATTTGAGGACTACGCTCGGTTCTCATAGCGGAACATCGCATTGAATCCGTCGTGACGAGGGGACCGGCGGCCCGCAACATCCTTCCTGATACCCAGGAATCAGCGCAGCGGCGCAATGAAACTACAAGACTCAAACCCATTTCAAGTGAGGACCACGATGAAGACGAATGCATTCCGGATTTTCCTGGCGTGCGCGCTGGCGGTGCTGGCGAGCGTAACGGCGAGGGGTCAGAACGTGACCGGCGCTATTACCGGCGAAGTGACAGACTCGAGCGGCGCGGTGCTGCCGGGCGTGAACGTGACAGCGGTAAATCTCGACACCAATGTGAGCACCCAGGCCACGACCAATGGCCAGGGGCTATTTCGCATTGATTTTCTGCCGATCGGGCACTACCAGGTAACGGTGGAAGCAGCGGGGTTTGAGAAGTCGACCATTCCGTCGTTCTCGCTTGAGGTGCAGCAGACGGCGGACTTCAAAGTGAAGATGGTGGTGGGCAGTACGTCGGCGAGCGTGAACGTATCGGCGGCAAATCCCATCCTCGACACCGACAGTCCCACTCTGGCCTCAACATTCACGGCCAACACCATCTCGAGTTTTCCTCTCAACGGTCTCGATTTCTCGTCGATCACCCTGTACATGCCGGGCGCGGTAACGACCTACGGCACTTCAGGCCAGACCAGTTTCGAGCGAAGCACGTATAACTCCGACACGCCCAACTTTAATGGCAATCGCGCGCAGGCCAATAACTACACGCTCGATGGCATCGACATGAACGAGACCTATAACAACCTGATCTCGTACAGCCCGGCGCCCCAGTCGCTTGAAGAGATGAAGGTGGTTACTGCCGACTCGCCCACCGACCAGGGCAACGTGAACGGAGCTGCGGTTGAGCTGGTGCTGAAGAGCGGAACCAACCAGTTTCACGGTTCGGCCTATGGCTTTGTGCAGGACTACAGGTTCAACGCAAACTCCTATTTGAACGGTCAGTCAGGAGCTGCAATCAATCCATTCTCTTTCGCCCAGTTCGGCGGCAACATCGGCGGCCCCATTCTGCACAACAAGCTTTTCTTCTTTGGCGATTACCTGGGCGCGCGCTGGCACAAGGGCGGGCTGAATACGGCAAGCGTAATTCCCGATGCCATGCGCAACGGCAATTTCGGAGTGCTGCTTACTGCCGGCACACCGATTCAACTCTACGACTCGCTCAATGGCTTCACGCCTTATGCGGGCAACATGAACGTGCCGGTTATCAACCCGGTTGCGAAATTCCTTTTCGCCCATCCGAATCTCTATCCCGATTGCGGCGGTGACAATCCCACGGTCCCGGCCGGCGGCACTTGCCTGCCGCCAACAGACGGAATTGCGCAAAACAACTACGAAGCCCCGAATCCCCAGTACAAGGGCAACAACCAGGCCGACGTAAAGCTTGAGTACGACATGCGCGCGAGCGACAAGCTCACGGGATTCTACTCGATCTCACACGCGTATGACGGATCGGTGCCGGTATTGGCCATCACGTTCCAAAACGTCAACCTGTATCCCACCTGGTTGTCGGGCCTCAACTGGGTGCATACCTTTTCGCCAAACCTGGTCAACTCAGCGCGCGTCGGGTTTTCGCGTACCGATTGGAACCAGGGATTCCCAGAGGATACAACCGGAGATTTCGGCACCTCAGGCAACGCCAAAGTCGGCATCTCGTTCCCCAACCAGAGGTATAACGGTTTTACCAACCAGGGTTTCGGCAATGCGAACATCAGCGACGTGGGCACGACGGCTTACAACGGCGGCGTAATTGACAACACCTATAGCTACGTCGACGACCTGACCTGGCAGCACGGCAAGCACTTTCTGAGCATGGGCGTCCAGGCGCTTCGCTACCAGAATAACTACCCGACCGGCAACAACGACGGCTATCTGGGTTCGTTGAACTATTCAGGCGCATTCACGTCGAACGGAAACGGTTCCCCCGGATACGGCGGGGCAGACTTTGTACTCGACCGCGTAACGTCGGGAGGAGTGACGCTGACCAGCGTGAACGTTGGGCAGCGCCAATGGCGCATCGCCGGTTTTGCACAGGACACCATGAAACTGACTCCGAACCTGACGCTGATCTATGGCCTGCGCTACGAGTACGACGAGCCCTGGATTGAGCAGGATAACAGGACCGGAAACGTCAACCTGACAACCGGACAGGTGATGTATGCCGGCCACGTTCCCGCGGCAGCTCTGCTTCCCAATTCCGGCTTACAGGGATCGGGCGTGTGCCCCACCCTGGCTTGCTACCAGCCAAATTACCGGCAGTGGATGCCGCACATCGGATTTGCGTATCAAATCACCCCGCAGACAGTAATCCGCGGCGGCTACGGCGCAGAAAGCTTCTTTGAGGGCAACTCGTTCAATCAGCGCCTGACTGCTATCGCGCCCTTTTTGCAGGCAGCGGGCTTTAACGTGAACTCGCCATCGATCAGTGACCCCACTCAGCCCACCCCCAATACTGCCGAGGAAGGCTTTACCGGCCAGAACACTTCGGTCCAGTACAGCAGTTCAAACAACGGGTACACCGCCTATCCGCAGAACATTCAGCCGGCCTACGTGCAGGAATTCAATCTGACGGTGGAGTACGCGCTGACCCACACAGCATCGCTGCAGGTTGGCTATGTTGGCGAAACCGGGCAGCACATTGAAGACTACGGCAACGTCAACCAGCTAACGGTCAACAA
>JBEKCW010000271.1:0-7522 GCA_050014675.1 Occallatibacter sp.
AAACCCGTCGGAGGCGTATTTGTAGAGCGTGTCAGGCGAGATGCCAAGGTAATCGGAAGCCTGGCGGATATCCATCACCTCGCGCACTTCAGGAACAAGCAGGTTGGAGCGAACCGCGGCGTTACGCATCATTGCCTCCTACCAGACAGATGTCACAGGCTGGATTCCGGCGCATGTACCGGTAGCTTTGTATATAACGCGGTTTCACCCGTCAATTCAAGGATTTTCAGAGAGTTAACGGAAATTAATGGGGTTTGGACGTCAGCGAACCTTGGGTGGTAGCGGGGCTAAGCCCATTCAGTCCTTCAGGTTGGGGTCAAGGCGGTGTGCCAGCCCAATATGCTGGGCTATTGGAGCGGATGGTGCAGGATACAGTAGCGCCGGGCTCCAGCCCGGTTGTAGCGCGGGCGTCCCCGCCCGCGCATAAAGGCCGCCAGGCTGTTTCAGTTCTGGTTCGAGTCGTCGCGGCGGTGAAGCGTGGGCTGGTCGGTGCCGTTGCTGTTTCCCGAGTCATTGCCGGTCTGGCTGCCGTCGTCGCTTCCTGTGCTGGCGCGGCGCAGCGATGGCCGGGTCACCCCTTTGGTATCCGTCAGACGGCGCTTGTTTTCAATGCGCGCCAGGCGTGCCTTCACGTCTTCAAACTCTGAGGTCGTGACCATGTATTCGTCCTTGGCGGGAAGAATATGGGCGATCTCCTCCTGTGTGTGCAGAATGCGGTCGGGAGTCTGCGGGTGATCTTCAAACGCCTTGGCTACCAGGCCAGGCTTGCGCTTTTCGAGCGCCTGGACCTTCTCAAAGAAGCTGATGAAGGCCTGGGGATCGTACCCGGCGCGATACATATACTGCACGCCAAGGTAGTCGGCCTGGGCCTCAAAATCGCGCGAGAACTTGAGGAACGTGATGGGGACGCCGATCGAAGCAGCCTCATAAATTCCGTAGCCCGTCCAGCCGCCGATAAAGATGAGCGGAATGGTGCCCAACTGCGCGTAGTTCATGCGCGTCATCTCGCGGACAGCGTGGTGGGCGCACACGTGAGCCGTTTCGTGGGCCATTACGCCGGCAAGCTCGGCCTCTTCGTCGGCCGCAAGAATCAGGCCTGAGTTGACATAGAAGAACCCGCCCGGCAGCGCGAAGGCATTAATCTCGTCAGAATCAACGACCTTGATGGTGAACGGCACCTTGCAGTCGGAGTTCTTCACGATGTTCTGGCCGATGCGGTTCACGTACTCCTCAACCACGGGGTCGGTAATGAACTTGGAGCTCTTTTCCACCTCTTCGGAGTACATTTTGCCCATCTTGATTTCAGTATCGGTGGAGTACCAGTTGCCCAGGCCGCGGGCGCCAATGTCGCGGTTGCCAACAGCGTTCACATCCTCGATGCTGCCCGGCTTTATCTTCCCCATCTGGCTGCCGGGTTCAATCACCTTATCGGGATCGACCTTCGGATCGTCATCGCCGGACTTGCCCTTGTCTTTCTTGGCGCCGGGCGGGGGCGCAGCGCAATCGCCGCCGACCGGCGTTGTGCCGGGCGCGGGAGCTTTGGCCGAGGATGGATTCTTGTCGTCAGTAGAACCGGCGCCGCAGGGCTGAGGAGTTGCGTCGGGCTGGCTTGACCCGGAAGCCGGGGTCTGAGCAGCGGGCGGCGCAGGCTGGTCGCCGCCCACGGGCGTAGTGCCCGGGGCCGGCTGGGCCTGAGCCGGCGTGGTGGTGGCTGATGGCGCCGGCGTGCCTGCCGGAGTGGGTGTTTGCGTGGTGGGCTGGGGCTGGCTCTGGTTCTGGGGTGTGCCAGGAGTGCTTGTATTGGACTGTGCCCAGGCTGTTGTGGCAAATGCCAGAGCAACTACCGCTGCCGAAGCAGTTATCGACCCGATGCGAATCGACTTCATTGACCTCACCTCCGGACAGCCCGACAACCCAGTCAAACTGCCGTTCGCTCAAGAAACCGCCTGACAGGGCGGGGATCCCGCCAGGAAACTCCGCTCCGCTCACTCAGCTTAGACGCTAGTATGGGCCTGTTTGGTAACGAATGGCGAGAAATTATCCGGCGGGCTGGTTACCTGGCGCCCCGGCGGAGGCTGTGCTGGGAGTACGGCGCGCCCTGGCTTAGCGTGCTAACAAGCAAACGCGCGAGTGATTTCGCGCCTCGTTCTACTATAGTTGAAAGCACAGAAACCGGGAGGAGCCCATGCGGCGAACAGGTCTCACGCTGGCGGCGTTGATATGCGGGGCTGCGCAGATTTTTGCGCAGACAAGTTCCCGGCCGCCCGTGCACCCGCCCCCCCCGGCTCCCCATGCCAAAGCGACAGCCAAGGCGGTTCAGCCCGCGCCGCCAGCCCAGTTCGACGCTACTGCGCTTGGCTCCCCGCTCAATCTCGACAAGGACTGGCTGATCGGGGTTTCTGCCGATCCAAATGCAGCCAGGGCAGACTTTGACGATTCCGGATGGGCGCTGCGCGATGCGCATCCGTCAATGGCCAAGCTTCCAGGGCTCGAGGTCGATCAGTCATCCAAAAGTATGCACGTGCAGGTGAACAACCAGGATGTGGACGAAGATGAGACCCCGGCGCCTGGGACAAAATATTCGTGGTACCGGATTCATGTAAAGCTGCCGCCCAACCACGGCCCGCTGGCCTTGCTTATGCAGTTGCCTGTATCGGTAACGATGGGCATGGGGGCAATGACCACCAACATCAATGCCGATGTGTATGTAAACGGCAAGCTGGTAAAGCCTGAGGGACCGCATGGCAACATGACCGGCCGCTTTCAGCAGATTTCGAGAATCTACATCCTCAATCTGCCGCCGGACTCAACCGAGGCGACCATCGCAATAAAAACCCTGTTCATCCCCTTCGGGCCGTGGGCCTATACCAACTTTTTTGCGAACCGCAAGTTCATTCTGGGCAAGCACGACGAACTGGCAGCCAGCTTGAAAGTGTGGCAGGACAAGAACCTGTTTGAGCGGATTCCGCGCCTGGTGTACTCCATCACGTTGTTTGTGCTGGCCATGTTTTTGCTGGCGCTCTACTTCTCGCAGAAGGGGCACACCGAGTATTTATGGCTGGCGCTGCATGAACTGCTTCAGGCGCCCATCAACTTTATTGAGTATGCCGGCAACTCGGCGCATCTCGACAGCCTTTGGTACGCGGCCATGATGATGCAGCTAGTGATGATTTCGGCTTACCTGTTCTTTGAGTTTCTCATCGCTTTTCTTGCGCTCAAGCCGCGCTGGTACATCCGCTGGCTGCGCTATACGGCGCCTATACTGGTGTTCGTTGGGCCATTATTGCTGATGGTGGGCCACAGTGCGTGGGTAGCGATCGTGCTTGCCATTGTGATTATGGGGTCGCTGACCTGGCTGCTTGGATGGGGGTTATTCGTCTTTATCACGCTGATTGCGGCCACCGTCCGGCGCAACTTTGAAGCCGGGCTGTTGCTGATTCCGCTGGTGCTGACCATGGTGGGAGTGATTCAACCGGTGTATGCGGCCAGCATGAGCGAGATGACCGGTCAGAGCATCGGCGAACCCCTCACCTTTTTTGCGGGTCCCATTCCGATTCGTTTTTCGTCGATTGCGGACTTTACTGGGATCCTGGCGATCATGCTGATCATCTTCATCCGGTTCCTGCGCATTCATCGCGACCAGGAACGCGCATCGAGCGAGCTGGCCGCCGCGCGCAATGTGCAGGAGTTGCTGATTCCGCTTGAAAAGCCGGTGACGCCCGGGTTTGAGGTTGATTCGGTGTATACGCCGGCCAACGAGGTGGGTGGAGACTTCTTCCACGTGCAGATGATGGGCGGCGGTGCCATGCTGGCGGTAATTGGCGATGTGGCCGGCAAAGGCCTGAAGGCGGCCATGAATGTTTCGCTGCTGATGGGCGCACTGCGACGGACGCGAGAGCAGAGCCCGGCTAAAATTCTCGAAGGCCTGAACGGAGTGCTGGTGGGAACCGAGGGCTTTACCACCTGCCAGGCAGTGTTGTTTCGCGCAGATGGCGAGGTGGTGCTGGCCAGTGCCGGCCATCTGCCCCCCTACCTGAACAGCCAGGAGGTGAATGTGCCCGGCGGGCTGCCACTGGGCGTGCTAGAGGATGTGCAATACGATGAGATAAAACTCTACCTGCATCCCGGCGACCGGCTGTTGCTGCTTTCAGATGGCGTGGTTGAAGCGCGAAAGTCGGGTGAGCTGTTCGGCTTTGAACGAGTAAGAAACTTGTGCAACCAGACGGCGTTTTACCTCGCCGAGGCGGCCCGGGAATTCGGTCAGGAAGACGATATTACCGTGCTGACGGTGCGCAGGCTGGCGCAGGCGATGGCGGCGTGAGAAAGACAGGGAGTAGGGAGTAGGAAAACAGACAGACAGTGAAGAAGTGAAAGAGCGAGGCGGGTACGGGGCCGGGGGGCGAATGCTGGGGCTGAATGCGCATTCAGATTTGTTGGGGGGATTAAGCCGGGAGTTCCCTGCCCCGCCGCGGGTGCACTGGCTGGCGCTGCTTACCGCATGGATCGTATCGTCGATTCTGATCGCGTGGTTCTTGCCCCTCCGGTATCAGGGACTGGCGAACAGCGTGGTCTATAACAGTTGGCCGGTTTACTTCTGCGTGTGGTTGCGCGAGCTCAATCCCGATTCAAACAGTTTTTTCTGGTGCGACGCATATGCGGTGGTGGAACTGTCTTATGCGGCGATGGCCTTAATGCGGCACCATACGGAAATGACCGATACCGTGACAAGTCTGCTCGGGATGACGTCGACGGTGCTGGGAATCGCGACAATTTTCATCATCCGGAAAGAGCTGCTGCAACACTACAACCAGCGCGAGCCTTATGGGCTGTATCTTGGCGGAGTGATGACGTTCTTCTTCTCGTTTCTTTACTTCCAGTCCCAGCTTTACCCAATCGCCAAGGCCAAAAATGATGCGGCTGTGCGGACGGAGACACTAAGCGGCAGACCGATTGTTTGAGACGCGCTGATGTAAGTGGGCCGTTCGGCTCGTGGATATCGAGAACACCCGGAGATCGATTTGTACACACCCAAGTTCAATCAGCTCGCCGACCGTGCAATTCTGCTTGAGGCAATGCAGCGCTACTCTTTTGCGATTTTGTTCGGCGGGGACGGCGCCGAAGCCGCAACCGCGACGCATCTGCCGCTCATCGTAAAAGACGAGGGCGAGCACGGGTTGATCGAGGGACATTTTGCACGGGCCAACAAGCACTGGCAGGCGCTGGCCGGGCGCGAAACGCTGGTAGTCTTTCCCGGGCCCCATAGCTACGTTTCGCCGGCAAACTATGTTGAAGAGCTTTCAGTGCCCACATGGAATTACATCGCGGTGCACGCTTACGGAACGTTATCGCTGGTTGAAGACGACCCCGGCAAAGAAGCGCTGGTTGACGAGCTGATTGCGATCCATGAGCCCCGTTATGCGGAGCAATGGCGTCGAATGCCGCAGGGCTACCGCAAGACCATGCTCGCCGGGATCATGGGCTTCAGGATTCCGATCGAGCGCATCGAAGGCAAATTCAAGCTGAGCCAGAACCGCAAGGAGCAGGAGCGCGCCAATGTGCGCGCCACGCAGGCCGCCGGCTCAAGCGACGAGCGCGAGCTGGCGCAGTGGATGGAGCGGCTGGGAATTTTAGCGCATTAATGGCTATTGACTTACTGCTCATGGCTCTATAGAAGGAGGTTCATGATGCCGCATTCAATGACGGTGGTTACGTCGAGAGCCTTTGGATTTGCGTTGATGCTGACAGCTCTTTGCCAGGCAGCAGCGCAAAACAACAATACTCCATATCCGGCAATGGCGCCGCTCGCCCAATACATGATGGATCGAGACGCTGAGATCGCGCTCGCCCGCAGCGCTGCGCCGCCCTCCATTTCAAACGACGCCGAAGTGATGGTGCTGGGACCGCAGGGGTACACAACCGCGGTGAAAGGCACGAATGGTTTTCTCTGCATTGTGGAGCGAGGCTGGGCCGCGCCAAGCGACAATCCGGACTTCTGGAATCCCAAACTCCGCGGTCCTCTCTGCTTAAATCCGGCGGCAGCAAGAAGCTTTGAGCCCATCTACCTGATGAGGACAAAACTGGTGCTCGCGGGAAATTCGAAGAAGCAGATGGTGGACGAGACCGTTGCGGCGCTCGATAAGAAGCAGTTGCCTGCGCTCGAGCCGGGCGCCATGTGCTACATGCTTGCGAAGCATCAGTACTTAGGCGACGGACCGAAGAGCTGGCATCCGCACCTGATGTTTTTTGTTTCAGGCGATGCCGGGAAAAGCTGGGGAGCCGATCTGCCGGGTTCACCGGTAATGGCTGCAAATTTCCCTGAAGAGAAAGCGACCATCTTGATGGTCCTGGTCGACGCCTGGTCGGACGGAACCCCGGGCCCTGCAGTGGATATGAACTAACACTGAGGCTCGGTTGGTTCCAGACCGCAGACTGAATCCGGGGCGCTACACTTTGCGCGAATCTGTAATGTGCCATAGCACGCCGCTGGGATCGCTGAGGTAAAGCACGCGAATTCCCCACGGCTGCATCTGGGGCGGCTTGCACATGATGCCCGGATACTTTTGCTTGAGCTCGATGCGCTGGATATGCTCCCACCAGGCATCGGCATCTTCGACAGCGAGGCTCATCATGAAGTTGCCTGCGTGTTCGGCGACATAAAACGTCTGGAGCAGAAACCGGAATGAGCCTATCTGCAACTCCGCAATCTGCTCATTGCTCCAATTCACGGTGAACCCGAGATCGAGATAAAACTGCCGGGCTAGCTCCGCGTCCCGTGCAGGGACAAACGGCATGAGATTGGTTACCGGGCTCGGCAGCATGCAGTTCACCTTGCGCAAAGTCTAGTGGCTCAGGGCCGGAATATTTGGCCCGGCCCGACTAAGTGTTCTGCTCCGGCGGGCACAGATTGCTGTGACGCCTGGCATAAACGAAGTAAACGACGAGACCAATCAGCATCCAACTTCCGGCGGCGATCTTTGAGGTTACATCGACCGAAATGATCATTGCCAGGCAGAAGATAACACCGAGGATTGGTACCAGCGGCACCCACGGCGCGCGGAATGGCCGCGGATGATTGGGATTGGTTTTGCGCATGACCCAAATGCCAATGCAAACCAGCACAAAGGCAAAGAGCGTGCCGAGATTGGTCATGTTTCCGGTGATGTCGCCAGGCAGAAACGCGCCAATAAGTCCCACAAAAACGTACAAGACCCAATTGCATTTATAGGGTGTACGGAATTTGGGATGCACCTCGGCAAAGAGCTTGGGCAGCAGACCGTCTTTCGACATGGAGTAGAAGACCCGGCTCTGCCCAAGCAGCATGACCAGCATGACCGAAGAAAAGCCGGCCAGGATGGCGATAGAGACCAGCACCGATAACCAGCCGTAGCCGGGCATGTAAGTCTTGATGGCATAGGAGACTGAAGCTTCTTTGCCTTTGGTTGGATCGATGAAATCGAGGGCCGGAGCAATGCCGGTGAGCACCCAGCTGAAGAGGATATAGAGGCACGTGCAGATGGCCAGG
>JBEKCW010000272.1:0-9185 GCA_050014675.1 Occallatibacter sp.
TTGAGAGTCTTTACGGAACAGAATGAAGAAGTCTGCGTTCCGAAATCGGTGCCGCAGATAAACACCGCCTGCACAATGTCGCCGATCGCGTTGTGAATTTTTTCAAGATTGCCAATGGCGATCTCACACTGGCGTTCAAATATCTTGTGAACATAGTCCTGCCGGCTGCTGGTGGAAACGTACCACTCCGTAATGTCGCGAATGCCCCTGGGATGCTTGAGGAATGGAGCGGGGACCAGCGCGATATCGCCTAACGCGGTTCCGCCAAAGGATGCGATGACACCGCGTCCCGATGCGGCTGCCGCCTGCGAGGAAGAGACAATGTGGTCGAGATCGGCTTGCGAGATGGGACTGAACTCCTCCAGATTGTCTTCGGGATTCAGCTTCTCATCGTCGATCGGACCCTGGCGCACAAGGCAGTCGAAAAAGTAGCCGCCTTTCGGCATGCGTCCGCTCGGCGCAACGGTCATATCTCCTTCGGGATAGATCAACGTGTTCCCTTCGGCGTCGACCGATGTATTGAAATCTCCGGGGACCCGAATTTCAAGCCCGTTCAACCGCCAGGCCTTCCATTTCTCCGCCGGAAATCCAAACATCGTAGTTCGCGCAAAGGTGCCAATCACGTCGAGCCCCATCGCATCCATCAGGTCTTCGTCAAGGACACCCAGCATCTGAAACGGCTCGTGAACGCACACTGGCCGTTTTTCGAGACCATAATAGTCGCGCAGCGCCGCCACGCAACTCACATGCACGCCGGTCACTGCAGTCCCGCCAAAGTCGATCGGGATACGGTCCGGTTGCTTGTGGTTGAGCGTGGCGATGAGCCGCTCACGGCTTGCCGTTGTACTCGCTAAAGTCGCCATATCGTTCACTCCCTTGCCTTCAATCCCTTGTCTACATCTCACATCCGCGGGCTGTTCTCTCGCTGCTCGCAGCGGCGCGCCTTGCTTTTGTCAAACCGCAGCTCCCACTTCTGGAAATGTCATGCAGTTTGCGTATTCATCCTCGAAGTCCGGACTGGCGGCAAGGCTCACATGCCTGATGTTGGGCAATGCCGGTTCCTCGGCCGAAAGCAGCAGAAGCTTTGCGCCTCGCAGCGCCGTATTGCCCGACGACTGAATAATCGTTCTGGGCGCTTCGATCAAGCCAATGCCAATGGCGCTGTCAATCCCGACATAGTTGCCGAACGCACCGGCGAGATAAATGTTTTCAAGATCGCAGGCCTGAGCGCCGAGATCGCTCAGCAGCAGCCTGCAACCTGAGGCGATGGCTCCCTTGGCCAACTGCAATTCGCGAATATCGGACTGAGCAAGAACCACCGAATCCTTTACGGGAAAGAGCTTTGTCCCGTTGCCGATGCGCCCCGAAGGCAGGATCGCACCGCATTCCAGACCCACTGCGACCGCGTCAACAAGCCCGCTGCCGCAGATGCCCCGAGCTTCGACGTCTCCGATCACGGTTGCCTCGATGCCGCCATTCGAAAGCGAAACGCGCGAAACAGCGCCTGTGACCGCGCGCATTCCCATGCGGATGGAGCCGGCTTCGAAAGCAGGCCCCGCCGCGGTAGATGCACAGACAATTCCGTTGCGGTTGCCGATAGCGATCTCGCCGTTCGTGCCCAGGTCGACGAGTGCAAGCAGATTTTCGGCGCGGCCCATGCCCACGGCAAGAATTCCGGCAAGAATGTCCGATCCCACAAAGCCGCCCAGGCAACGCTCAAAGCGGATGCGGCAGGCTGATGGCAACGCCCAGCCCAGATCGGCCGGCGTGAAATGCTGCACGCCCAGGTGCGGCGACTGGAACGGCACATGGGAAAGCGGTTCAACATCGAGCCCTGAAAACAGGTGATGCATCACCGTGTTGCCTACCAGGACGACCTCGACAATCTCCCGCTCGCGGCCGCGGGCGAGCCTCGCGATCATATGCCCCAGGGCAATCCGCACTAACCGGGTCAGATCGTCCCCGGACAAGGCAGCCTGGATTCTGTGCATCACGTCCGAGCCGAATGGAGCTTGAGGATTGAGCCCGGTCTCGACCGCAAGAACGCTGCCCGCGGCCATGTCGACCAGTTGCGCGGCGATGGTAGTGGTGCCCAGATCGATGGCAATCCCCAGGCCCGACTTCCCTGTCGCTTCGAAGCCGCTGTTATCGGTGAGAACATCCATCTCCCACTGGCCGCACTCGAGCACCAGCGGCATTTCCGCCCGCGCCTGGCAGGCGAGCCGCCATCCGTCGGCAAGTTCCCGCGATGAAAAAAACGACTGATCAGAATCGGTAACCGGCAGCGATCCAGCCAGCACGCGAACACGGCAGCCGCCGCATTGCGTCATCCCTCCGCATGGAAACTCGAGGCCGTACCGCGACAAACAGGAAGACAATGACGCGCCGCGCTCCACTTCAAACTCTGCCGATAATGGCTCCAGCCGAATTCGAATGCTCTCGCTCATACGGCTTCCATAATGGCTTCGTTCTGCGTGCCCCGTACCGTCGCCCCCGGCGGCACAATCAGAAAGTCGGCCTCGTCCCAATCTCCGTTAACGAGGCGCTCCAGCAAAGTGAGTGAGCCTTCCATTTCCTCAAAGACCCATCCCTCTTTCTCCGCTTCGGCGCGCGCCTGGCCGCGAAAGTCTTCTTCGGACGGATCGAGGGTCGAGATATACGTCAGCCCCGAGTAGTGACGCCGAAACGCATTGAACTGTTCGAAGAGATAGTTGCCGTTCTCCTCGCCGTATTGGGCGATGAGCTCGTCACGGCTGCGCCGTTCCCCAATTTTGTTTCTTGCGGAAGAGTTGGCCGGTTGCAGAGTCTGGTCCAGGTTCTGATTTTCAACCCATCCCGGAGAACGATAATAGACGCCCGAATGGGTTTCGAAGTAGGCCTGATACCGTTGCCGGCTGCCCATCAGCAGGCCGATGCAATCGTGCGCGCGGGGAAGCACAAGTTGCGTCTTGCCCGCCCGCATTCCCTCGGTTCCTCTGCCGCAAAACGCGTATCCCAGTAGGATGGCGTCATACCCTGCCTCGTCCGCCGCATCGATTCGCTCCTGCAGATATGGGCGCATCGATGCACCCAGGTCGTGCAACCCCATGGTCAGCAACTCCGCCTCAACTGGGTTGGCGCACAGGGAGAGGACATGGTTTACTTCGCGGGTGAGGACCTGGCAATGGATCAGTTTAAGGCGCATGCGCTTCACCCCCGGCCTCGCAAGTGCACATGGCTCGCGAAGTCGAGAAAATGGCCTCAGTTTACCGAGTGACTTTTTTTGAGATTACTGACAGGCCCCTGAAATGTCTTCTCAGTGCGTGCCAAAGAGTAATCGAATATTGTCCGGATCACCGCCTAGTCATCTTCAGCGGCCATCGTCCGCTACGACCAGGGCGTCTCTCCGCACAGCGACACATCGATCCCCATCTCGGCCATCATGGCGGCCTTGGCCGCAAGCACCTTTTCGGCGGTCTCGGTGTCGGGCGCGTAAGCAACGTTCACGTGATTGGCGTGGTGGCGCGCCATAAACTGGTTCTGCGTAACGCCGCGCAGCTTAACGTGCATGATGGGCCATTGCGGAGTGACCGAATTCCAGCGCCGCTCGGTTTCTGCCGCCGGCAGGGTAATGGCATCGGCAAGTCCCATATCGGCGTGAACCTTGCCATCCTCCACAAACACACGGCTCCAGACGATCGGGCCCGGTTTGCAGATCCCCTTCAGCGTGCCCCCGCCGAGCCTGAAGTACATGGCCGGCTGGCGCTCGCTGATGGCTCCGTGATAACCGCCGGTGAAATGCGAAGCGGGCGACGCGCCTGAAATCTGGAAGAGCCAGATGAAATCGTCAACGCCGTCGCCCGTGTAATGTTCGCCCCAACGCACATCGTGCAGTGTAGTCGCGGGATCGAGGTGCATCGCGCTCCAAACGCGGTTGGTCACCAGCGCGTCGAGGCCGGCGCATTCGTCTACCTCGTTGAAATGCGGCAGCGGACGGCCAGCGTAAAGCTCCTTGCCGCTGGCGCTGAACGCCGCAGGCCGCTCCACGTTATTCAGCAGTCCTTCCACCAGGTCTGACGCCGGCGCCATGTCCTTCAACCCCTGTTGATACTGGATGCCGATGGCGTCGCAGCCAAACTCATCGGCGATGCGCAGGGCAGCGATGTACATCCTGCACTGGCCCAGTATCTGCGCTTCGGTAAGGTCGCTCTCTTCATTGGGACCAGTCTGGAAATCAATGCCGCTCGCATCGAGCCAGTTCCGAACCTGGCCTGCCTCAGCATCGGTCACTTGATTCATTGCCGCTACCAGCGCCGACTGGCTGAGCCGCTCTTTGTATACGCCCATGGGATTCAGCAGATAGTCCTCGATGATGGCGTTGTACATGCCCATGCATCCCTCGTCGAACACGCCCAGGATGGCTTTGCGTGCGCGAAGAGCGCGCGCCAGCGTTGTGCCGAGTTCAGTCTCAGGCTTGGGCAAAGCGGCCACATCGAGCTTATGCACGTGGCTGGCATCGTGCGTGACACGATGATCGCGCAGCCACTGGCGCAACCCTGAAAGAAAGAACTCGTCGGTAAAGTCGACGCTCCACAACGTCGAAAACTTTACCCCGGCCTTATAGAGACAGCCGTTGAGATTCAGCATTCCAACCAGGCCCGGCCACTGGCCCGACCAGTTTGCGACGGTCAAAATCGGCCCACGGTGGTGCTCGAGCCCGGGAAGAAGATGATTGCTGTACTGCCACACTGATTCGGCCACCACCAGCGGCGCATCGGGATCAATGCCCGCAAACACATCCATGCCCATACGCTGGTTCGAAATAAAACCATGTTCGACAGCGGGATTGTAAGCATGCGCGCGGCGCAGCGATATTCCTTCGGCGGCGAAAGCTGCCGTCAGATTGGCCTCCATGGCGGCCTGCGCGGCCCAGCACACCTTGTTGGCAGACAGGCGAAGGTCGCCGTTGGCTACCAGCAGAACTTCATTCGCCGCAACCGGCGTCGCTATCTTGACTTCAGGAACTGTATACGTTGTCATCGAATGCTCTCTTTCTATATCGAACGTGGATCGCTTTCACTGCAAGAATGATGTGAAGCGCTATTCGCGCAATATCATACGACTGCGCGGCGCATCAACGCTAACCGGCATAAGCGCCGCGCCAGGGCTCAGTCTCCTGAATCCAGCTGGTTGAGTAACTCCGCTGTGACCAGACGCACCAATTCCTCAAGTTCATCCCCGGCCACCGGCCGTTTGAGAGCCGCGGGAGCCGCGGTTGCCGCATACGAAGCGCCGGACGAATCGCGAACCAGGTTGCCTTTCGCCTGCGGCAATTCCCTTTCCTCGGCGAGCCGCGCATCCGGAAATCCGAGGTGCCGTTTGATGGCCAGAATCTCGTCAATCTTGTCCGGCGGAATCTCTTGAAGTGGCGATCTCAGCTGCGACGCAATCATCGATGTCTTGCAGTAGGTATCGATGATCTCGGCGTTCCACTCGGCGTGAGTTACGGTGTCAGACCAGCAAACGATGCCGTGATTTCTAAGCAGAATTGTGTTGTGATTCCTGGCCATGGGCAGCACCGAGCGGGCAAATTCAAGGGTTCCCGGCGTTTCATACGGCGCCAGCGCCACCGGACCAATAAAAACTTCCTGCTCGGGAATGAGGTTTCCCTGGGGAATAACCCCCGCCATCGCATGAGCCGTCGCATACGGCGGATGGCAGTGAACCACGGCTTGAGCCTGGGGCACGGCTTTGTAAATCTCCAGATGCAACGAAACTTCGCTGGTCTGAGGGCGGTCGCCGACTATTCTGTTGTTCTCAAGGTCAACCAGCGCCAGATCCTCGGTCCGCAGATCGCCTTTGCTCAGCAATGTGGGCGTGCAGATTACATATTTCGGAGAGATTCGCGCGGAGATATTGCCGCCGTTCCCATCCACATACTGCCGCTGCCACAACTTCTTGCCGACCGCAACAATCTCTTCCTTCAGAGCATGCGCTCGCCGGCAGTGGAACAACTTGTAGGGGTCGGTTTCATCTTCAGAATCTGAATGTCGCGCTTCAAGGTGCGTTTTGAGGGCGCGGCGAACAATTGCGGAGATTGAAGCTTCATCAAGGGTGGAAATCTGGTTGGCCATTGCACTCACAATGATAGTTCATGGACGACTGGCGGCCTCGCCGGCGGGTCAGGAGACCCACCATACGGCCGGTCTGGAGCAGAAAGATAGTATTCGTTACCGCAGAGCGGAATTGATCAGCATCAGGGTTCCCTCCATCGTTATGGTGGAGAAAGTAAACGGAACGACTTCCAAGAGCGAGCAGAACGGATCAGGCATGTGTCCCACTTGGAAACTGTCCTGGCAATAGAGCCAATCTCAGGCCAGGGAACCAGACCTGAGCAATAGATAGAGTCTCAGCACGATACCGAGTCTTACAGAAACACCAGTCACCCGAGGCGCCACTATGCAAAACGCATTGAAACCCATAAATCTTAGCTTGTGTCTTGCCCTGCTTTCGGCGGGGCCGGCTTTTACCCAGACGGTATCCGGTCAGGCAACCGCGGCGGCGACCACCGAGACACCGGTAGCCTATGTGTACGTTCAAACAAACGCGGGCGTGAACGTATACGACGCCAACTCATCCGGGCAACTGACGCTGGTGAAGGGTTCTCCCTTCGCAGAGACCGGGCAGATGGAGGGCATCAACGGCAGTTACCTGATCAGCGTGGGGACGGATTACCTGCACAGTTATAAATTCGGGACCGCTGGCGCGGTGGGCATCCAGGCGTCGGAGATCGACACACAGAGCTACGGCGGTTCAGACTGCGGCACCACAATTGATGCATCGATCCTGGATCACACCGGGCAGTACTTCTCGGTGCAGCTGGCCGACACCACGTCGTCAGACAACTCGTGCAGCTCTTTGCAGACCTACAAGGTAGCGTCGAACGGTGAATTCACTTACCTGGGCGACACGGTGAGCACCGACGGGGTGCATGGCAGCGTCTACCAACAGGCAGTTTCTACCTACAGCAGCAATGACTTGTTTGCCTACGGCTCTATGAGCACTCAGGGCGCGAATGTCTTTGACGCATTCAAGCGCGCCTCGGCCGGCGACCTGATCGAGAATGCCGCCTTCAGCCAATCGGGCCCGGCGCCTAACCCTTCGCTGGGCCCTTATGAGCCGTGGGCCGTGGCCGCAGATCCCGCGAGTCATCTGGCGGCGGTGGTGTACACGCCCTTTGGCGACAGCACCACGATGCAGCTGGCCAGTTACACGATCAATGACAGCACGGGCGCGGTTCAATCAACCAACACTTATGAGAATATGCCGGTCGTGGAGGGAAATCCGATCACGATCAATATGTCCCCGTCGGGGAATTTATTAGCCGTGGGAGCCGTGGGCGGGCTCCAGATTTTTCACTTCAACGGGGCGGCTGTGCCGACGGCTTACAATCGAGCGCTGCTGCCGAATATAGAGATCGATCGGCTGGGATGGGATAAGAGCAATCACCTGTACGCGCTGAGTTATTCTTCAGGCGGATTGATCGTCGTACCAAAATAGCGCGCCAAACCTACCTGCCGTGCCAAGCCCGCCGGCCGCGACAATCCCATCTTTCAGAGCTCGGGCTCGCCGGCAGTGGAACAACTTGCGGGGGTCGGATTCATCTTCGGAATCGGCCAGGCGCCCATTTGAAACGCCCGTCGAGATGCGCTTCAAAGGCTCGGCGAACAAATGCGGATATTGACGGTTCATCAAGGCTGGAAATCTGCTCTGCCATTCCACTCACAGACGCAATGGGACTTCATCGTTAACTACGATGGCTCGCTCGGCATTTCTCTGACTGACCGCGCAGCCACGAGGCCTATGGATTGCATGAGCTTGAGAGCGTTGCTGGTGTGGACAACGCCCGGCTTGAGTTTGAAGTCAAACGCAAGTTCCCCATTCTCCAGGTGATCCTCGAAATGAAAATTCCCAGCCCTTCCATTCATGCTCTCCGGAATTTGGGCAAGCGCCAGGTCGTGGGTGGTCACCAGGCCAATAGCTCCACGCTGCACCAGCGCCTCGACCACCAACCGTGTTCCCTCGAAGCGATCGTGCGAGTTGGTTCCCGAAAGCAATTCGTCGAGAAGGAACAGCACTGGAATCGGACCCTGCGCCGCGTCCGAAATCAACTTGAGACGCTTGATCTCTGCATAGAACCGCGAAACGCCGCCCTGCAGCGAATCAAGCACGCAGATTGAAGCGCCAACCGCGAGCCGCGACATGCGCAGCCGCTTGGCTCGCACCGGCGCGCCGCACTGCGCCAGCACCGCATTCAGCCCGATTCCTCGAATAAATGTGCTCTTCCCTGACATGTTGGGCCCGCTCAGAACAATCAATTGCAGGCCATCGCAAAGGTTCAAATCGTTTCGCACAGCCTGGCCTTCAGGCAGCAGCGGATGCGCGAACTCCTCTGCCTCAAAACATGGGCGCTCATCGTCGAACTCAGGCCAAACATCGCCGGGATGTTCGTAGGCATAGCCGGAGAGCGCGGCAAGCACTTCCATCTCCCCTACAACGGCAAGCCAGCCTCGAATTGCCGGACCGAATTCCTTCCTCCACGATTCGGCTCTGAACATGAACTGTGGGACGTATATAAGAAAACGATTCAAGCCGAACCATCTGAGGAATGGGTTCTTCCTCTGCTCCAGGTAACGCACAATTCGGTCAAGCTTACTTATAGCGTCTGAAGGATTGAGGCCGCCCGCTCGAAGCGCCGACTGAAGATGCACGAGTCTTGCCGACTCGAAATGTTCTTGTTCAATAATCTTCAGAAGCTCAACAAGCAGTTCAAGATCGGTTGCAGCGGTTTCAACGGCCACAATGGACTTGCCCAGCCGCTCCATGATGCGGGAATCCAGGAGCACATTGCCTATCGAAAGCAGCACCACCGGCAGGTAGAAATCTCGCAGAATTCCGAAGATGAGCAACGCGACCCACAGAATTGCAAGCGCAGCCGTCGCCAACGGCAGCCATCGAGGGCCGGGCCAGGACTCGCGTTCTCCCCAGGCCGCCAGCGCCTCGGGATGCAGGCCCAGGCGCGCTCTGTGTCCGGCAGTGAATAGCCTTTCGCGGAAACCGATGCGCGTTTTCAGTTCCCGCGCTGCGCTTTGACGGTCGTGAATCTCATCCGGGGGCGCCGGTTCCAGCAACCAGTGGGCCAGCGT
>JBEKCW010000273.1:0-7513 GCA_050014675.1 Occallatibacter sp.
GGACTGGGGCTTGCCGGCTATTCATTTCATCGCTGATTTCAGTTGGCATCGGAAACTTCGCGAGAAACTCGATCCACCTTCTCCTGGCTTCATTTATCGCGATACGATCGTGCGCAAGGCCTACCTGAGAATAGCTACCGCTTACGGAAGACCCTCCGGGCGGAATCTGCTCCGTGACGATCTGGTGATTGCCAACTCCAACTGGACCGCGGACCTCATACGGCAGGTTGGAGGCGCAGATTCGGTGGCAGTCGTCTATCCTCCCGTGTGGGAAAAATTCCCTGATATTCCCTGGGACCAGAAAGAACAGGCTTTTGCGATGATCGGCCGAATTGTTCCGGAGAAGCAGGTGGAGCTTGCCATTGCTATTTTGGACGCTGTGCGGCAGCGCGGTCACAACCTTCGGCTTCACCTGTGCGGACAAATTGAAAACGACATTTACGGAAAGCGAATCTCGCGCCTCTGCGAGGAACGCGCGGACTGGATCGTTACCGAGGGGCGAGTGAGCGGAGCAAGAAAGGCTCAGATCCTCGCCAGTTGCCGGTTCGGCATCCAGACGCGCGGTGCGGAGCCGTTTGGCATCTCGGTAGCGGAAATGGTCAGCGCCGGCGCGATTGTTTTTGCATCGGATAACGGCGGGCAGGCTGAAGTCCTAAGTGATCCCGGCCTGTTATTTTCCGACGCGGACGATGCAGCGGACAAGATATGCGCCGTGCTGTCAAGCCCAGAGAAGCAGAGTGCTTTGCGCGCTCATCTGGCTTGCCGTTCCCTTATATTTGGCGCCGAAAAGTTCATAGAGGCGAGCGTGGCAGCCATTGTCTCAACGTTGCCAGAGGGCCAGTGCGCGCCCGACGTTGAAACTGCTCTCGATACCTCCCCAGCATAACCGAAATCAACCCGAATTGAATGAGGGCAAACATGCCGACATCTCTGAGCGCTTCAAGTCTTGCGTCCTGGCGCATGAATTCCGCTGTAGCAACCCAAGGCATAAGCGGAGATCACATCTACGCGATGATTGACCAGGAAATCGCTGCGCGCCGGATGAGCGGCGTGGTTCTGGATTATGGCGCCGGCGTGGGCAACCTGACCCGCAGACTGCTCGAGATGCCGGTCTTCAGCGAAGTTGTTGCGGTAGACCTTCTGCCCGACCGGCCGACAGGTTTGAACGTATCGAAATGGCTGCAACAGGACCTCAACGAGTCTATCCCCGGCTACGATGACTATTTTGACGTTATCGTAGCTTCCGAAATTATTGAGCATTTGGAAAACCCCAGATTTCTTGCACGCGAACTGTTTCGTCTTTGCCGGCCAGGCGGGCACGTCATTATCACAACCCCGAACAACGAGTGTATCCGTGCCTTGCTCGCGCTGGCGATTCGCGGACACTTTGTTCAATTCGACAAGGGCTGGTACCCGGGCCACATCACCCCGCTGGTGCGGAAAGATCTGTTGAGAGTCCTCACCGAGGCGGGATTCGATCCCATCGGATTTCGTTTTACTGATAAGGGTTCGCTGCCTGGGCGACCGGCGCACACCTGGCAGGAGTGGTCGTTTGGGTCTCTACGTGGTCTGCGCTTCAGCGATAACCTGCTGGTTTCCGCTCGCAAGCCGAATGAAAGGGAATCTTGATGGGCGCGGTGATGCGATCAAAGCTGAAATGCGAGCCGCGGTGAATCGATGAGGATTGCTTTTGTCAGTCTCTACGAGGCCTATCCCCCCGCTTCCGGCGCGGCATACGTGACCTTTAATTGTGCCCGGCTTACGCCGTGCACCTCGCTTCTGGTGCAATTCTCTGAGCGGGCGTCGATCGAGAACATTGCAAATCTCACCATTGTCAGCTTGCGGCAGCACGCTTCATCGCGGCTGGGAAAACTTGCCAATATGCCGCGGGCAATTGCACAGATAAGGCGGGAAGTGGCCCGGTTCAAGCCCGATCATATCGTGCTTGAAGGAGCATCCTGGGCGGTTTACCTTTTGCTTCTGGTGTTTGTGCTCAAGATGACGATGCCCGGTGTGAGGGTTGCTTACCACGCCCACAACATCGAGTATCTGATCCGGCAGCAGCGAGGCAACCGGATTATTGCTTCTGTTACTCGCTGGGCCGAAAGTCAGATTCTGAAATCATGTAACCAGAGCTTTGCCGTTTCGCAAGACGACCGGCATCGTTTCTCTTCGCTCTATGGAGTCCTGCCCGGTCTTCTTCCAAATGGAGTCGATTGCAGCGCCTATGATGCGACGCCCGAGGAGATTCACTCCGTAAGACACAAGTATGGAATTACGGATGAATCGATTCTCTTCATGGGGCTCTATGCATATCCCCCCAACACTGAGGCAGTGCGGTTTCTGGTGGAACAGGTGATGCCCGAGTTACATTCGCAGCGGCCCAATCTGCGCCTGGTGGTCACGGGCGGGGCTCCCCCGGACTCACCGCCATGGTTGATTAATACCGGCGTAATCTCTCGGAGCGACTTGAACACCGTGCTCTGCGCTTGTCGTGCAGGAGTTGCACCCATCTTCAAGGGGAGTGGAACACGGCTTAAAATTCTGGAGTACATGGCCGCGGGACTGCCCGTCGTATCGACGAAAAAAGGCGCGGAAGGGCTCGGTCTTGAAGGTGACAAGCATGTGCTTTACGCTGAAACGGCTGCTGAATTCCAAGTCGCCCTGTCTCGCCTGCTTTCTGATCCATCGCTATCAAAAAGCCTGTCATCTGAGGCTGCGGCATTGGTGAGAGAAAAGTTTGACTGGGCGCCTCTCCTGCGCCAGTTTGCGTTTCAACTCGAATCCCAGTGAGATGCCGGGTGAAGAGATGCATCAAGGTGAATTTGCCGCAGCGCTGCATCCTGCCTTGCTGCGATGCGAAATCCAACATGCGCCGGATGCGCTGCACGAAAGAACACTGCTTTCAATCGAAATAAACTGGCCAGGTCAATGAGACAAACTCCTCGATTTATATCTACTCACAAATCATGGTGGCGGCATGTGCCTGTGGCCGCGCTCATTTTGTGGGTGTGTCTCTGGTGCAACCTGAATTCAGGAGTCTGGGAAATCGTTCCACCCACCAGCTTTGACACCTGGCAACTCATGATTCGTGCAAGTCTCCCATTCGCGGTGCTTCCCGCTGCCTGCATCGTCCACCTCCGCCGCAGGAAACTCTATCTCTCCAAAGCCGGCCCGTCGAGTCTCCTCCTGTGGTACGGAGGCTTTGCCGCGATCTCGGCTATCTTTTCACCACACCCGCTGTGGTCCCTGTATTGGTCAATGAACTTCTTCGCTGCGATCCTGGTTGCATGGACATTCGTCGATCGCTACGACCCGCTCGGGTTTGCCAGGCAGATGCTCCAGATCACCTGGATCGGCGCTTTCATTGTCGCAGCGATTATCGCGCGCCAGGCGGGCGACGTTATATTCAGTCACAGCGCGACAGCCTACGGCGCAGTTTATCAAGCCACGGAGGGTCTTGCGCGCTCTTCGGGAGTCGCCCGGTGGGCGGCGGTTCCCGGCCTGGTCTGCCTCATTCGGGCTTACTACAGCCGCCGTGTCATCGCCATTGCCGCATATCTCGGCCTTTCCGCATGCGCCTTCTTTATTGTGTACCGGATGCAGTCGCGGGGAGCCATCTTTGGCTGTGCCGCTGCGCTGCTGTTTGCCTTGCTGTTCTCGTCCCGAATGCGCCGCTACGCTCTCCCATTTGCAATCCTTTCGATTGTCGTGGTCCTTCTTCTGGATTCGCCAGCTACCCTGTCCCAGCAGGTTACCGATTACCTCGAGAGGGGCCAGTCGCGGGACGAATTCCTCAGCATGACCGGCCGAACACGCTCCTATCAGCACGGCGTGGCCGCCTTTGAGGATGCACCGCTCTTCGGCTACGGACAATGGGCAGATCGCTTGATCATCTATGAGCATGTCCACAATTCCTACCTTTCGGCGCTCTTGAATTCAGGAGTTGTGGGTTCAGTTCCGTATTTGCTGTCCTGGGTCGCCGGCTGGGCGTTGTTCTTCAAGCTTCAAAAACGACGCAAGCGGGTCAGTCCGTTAGATCGTATGTGTCTGATTGAATGCGGAACAGTTATGATGTTTTTCACCGTTCGCTCCATCCCTGAAACCACCTCGGCTGAATTCGGTGTCGATTTGCTGGTAATGGTTGCTGTGTACGTATATATGGAAGTTCTTTCGATTTCCTTACCTCGATCTCGGAAGAAGTCAAGGCAGCATCCACGCATGCTCTTCCATGCCAGCTCGCTGGAGAGTGCAGTTCCACTTGAACCCGTAGCCTGACAAAACTTCTTCGTCGCGGGAGTCAAAGCAAGCCACTCCGCTGCAATTATGCCGCCTTCATTCTCTTCTCTCACTCAAAACCAAGCCGAAGGGTCCGCGGACTCACCGCAGGTAACATGCGGTTCGCCTGGACATCCTCGTCTCAAGGTATTGGTGAGCGCTTATGCATGCAGCCCTGCTCGAGGCTCTGAGTTTGGAGTTGGATGGGGATGGGTCGAGGCGATCTCGAAATATCACGACCTGTGGGTACTCGTTGGAGCGCAATGCAGGGACGAAATCGAAGCGGAGTTATTGCGCCATCCCGAGTTGAAAAGCAGGATTCAGTTTCACTACATACCCAGAACGCGTTATCTGTGGGCCGAGAAGATTTGGCATCCCGCATATTTGTATACCTACAAAAACCAATGGCAAAGGGATGCGTTTGAAGTAGGGAAGCGTCTTCACGAAAGAATCGGCTTTGATATCGTCCATCAGCTGACCTATGTGGGATTCCGAGTGCCCGGTTTACTGTGGAAGCTCGATGCGCCGTTTGTCTGGGGTCCGATTGGTGGCCTCGAGCAAACTACGTGGGCGCTCTTGCCCGCCCTTGGAGTGCGCGGTTGCCTGTACTATGCGGTCAGAAATGTCTTAAACGAACTGGACCGGCGACTGAAAAAAGCGCCTGGACTGGCATTCGCAAAAGCCGACGGGGCAATCATCGCCGCCACCACGGGAATCCAGAGAGAGATCGGTCGCTTTTACGGCCATGATGCGCACGTTATCAGCGAGATTGGTCTTCCGCCAGTCACGCGAGAAGCGCCGGTTTCCAGATTCCCGTCCGAGCCGCTCGCTCTGCTTTGGTGTGGCAATCATCTCCCGGGAAAGGCGCTCCCGTTCTTGCTGGAGGCATTGCGGCTGCTTCCTCCTGAACTTGATTGGAGGCTCGCAATCGCCGGCGCGGGGCCATGCACAGCGAAGTGGCAGAGAATCGCGCGGAAATATGGGGTCGCCGGCCGCTGCGAATGGCTCGGCCAGGTTCCCCGTCAAATCGTCCTGCAGCGGATCCAAAAAGCACACGCTCTCGTGATCACCAGCGTCTACGACCTTACTTCCACCGTACTCGTAGAAGCCCTGGCCAATGGCCTTCCGGTCGTATGTCCCGACCACTGCGGATTCAAAGATGCGATCACACCGGAAAGTGGAATCAAGGTTCCAGCATCTTCAAAGCGTCAGATCGTTGAGGGAATCCGTGATGCAATTGTGTCCTTGAATGATGAGCCGGTCCGAATTCGTCTCGCTCGTGGCGCGCTCGATCGAAGCCGGGAATTTGAATGGGACCGGAAGGGTCGATTGGCGAGCGAAGTCTACTTCAAGAAGTGTCTACAGCGAGAGATCGCGCCGAAATAGGAATTGCGTGCACCTGGAACTGAACAGATGAGCCTGAAACTGTCCGTTATTCTTCCCGTCTACAATGGAATGCCCTACCTGCCGGATGCGGTGGAGAGCGTTCTGCGCCAGACGTTCGCTGACTTTACATTCATCATCGTCAACGACGGATCCACAGACGGTACAGAGGAATATCTTCGATCCCTCAATGATCCGAGAATTGTGCTTATCAACCAGTCAAACGAAGGCTTGGGTGCTTCTCTCAATACCGGATTAAAGAGATGCCAGACTGAATATGTAGCACGCATGGATGCAGATGACATCTCAATCCCTGATCGCTTCGTTTCGCAACTCCGGTATTTGGAAGCCCACCCGGAGATTGTGATGGTCGGCACGCAAATTGAGTTCCTGATAGGAAACGTGGCTCAGAAAGCCCTTGCAGCTCCGTGCGGTCACGATGGAATCAGGGCTCGATTGCTGAAGGGGCGGGCAGGACTATGCCATCCAAGTCTCATGTTTCGCACTGCGGCCGCTGTTGCTTGCGGCGGTTATCCGACCGGGATCATTGGTGAAGACATCGATTTTTGCCTCCGCATGTGCGAGCGGGGACGCGCTGCGAACCTCAATCGCGTTCTCTTTCAATACCGGTTGCACGCTGCCCAGCTTTGTCAGGCGCGCTCCCGCGAACTTGTCAGCTTCAATCGCTACGCAGCATATCTCTCGACATGCCGTCGCATGGGGATACCCGAACCGGGATTCAAATCGTTCGTGCAGAGTGCTTCCTTTATCGATCGTTGCCGTTGGTCGATTGAAGCATGGGAATTGACCCAGTACCGGACGGGAAGGATTCTGCTCGCTAGCGGCAAGCCGGTTCGCGGTTTTCTCCGCCTTGCCTCGCTGGCTGTTTGCCGACCGTTATCAACGATTCGCCGCGCCGCGCAAACGCTCGCATCGTTACGCCCGGCGCATGTCGGCAACGACCGGCCGGCCTCATCCTGACGGCGCAGTCTGCTTTAGTGCTCCAGCCTCGCCGGACATTGCGCTGGGCTGCATGATTTCAACCTGAATGCGTTTTTAAGCAAACGCTGTCATGGCCATAGCCGGAGCGTTTCTTGATCCGCGTAACTGTGCATTGCTGGTCGTGTACCAGGATAAGGCCGCCCATGATTCGAAGACTTGCATCCATGCTGCCAGGCTCCCTGCAGGAAGAAATGCGGCGGATGCGTTTTCTGTTGCGGGCCCGAAATGGAAACTTTTCTCCTCATGAACCGGAAGCCGAGATCCTTGCCCATTTTGTTTCAGCCGGAGACTGGGTAATTGACGTCGGCGCCAATGTGGGCCAGTACACTCTGCTGTTGTCGCGATTGGTCGGACCATCCGGACGCGTGCTGGCATTCGAACCCATCACCACAACGGCGGCAACTCTTGCATCGGTCAGCGCGAGATACGCGCCTTGGCAAAATGTTTCGGTGCTCAATCTCGCTGCTTCAGAACAAACCGGAACGTTATCTTTTGAACTTCCTGTGGAGCAAGTCGGGCTGCGTAATTACGAACGAGCTCACGTCAGTCAAAACGGGGCAATGCATGTCTTTGGGATCCCGATCGATGCTCTGCAGATTACGAACCGCATATCGCTCGCCAAAATTGATGCCGAGGGGCACGAGATGCAGGTGTTGAACGGCATGCGCAACACGATCGAGCGCGATCTTCCCGTCTTGATCGTTGAGGACAATAGCAGCATGGTCCCGGATTTCCTGAGCGGGCTCGGCTATCAGTCGGGAAAAATTCGAAGCGATTCTCCCAACCTCATCTTTACGCCGCCCAAGGCTGCCAGAAGTTGAAAGTCAAATTCCTGAAGCATCTCACCACG
>JBEKCW010000274.1:0-7494 GCA_050014675.1 Occallatibacter sp.
TGCACGTCCGAGCCCAGGTAGCCATTGCCGCCGGAAAAATGCAGAACCCCTTCGCCCTTGGTGTAAACGGGGAACCAATAGTGACCGTCGACCTGCGCGCGCCAGGTCATGAAGGGCGGGTGAAGGTCTTCGCTGCCTTTTCGGGTGTCGTCGGGAACCATGCGGCCGTTGGTGACCACAATCTGCAGATCGGTAGCATCAACCCAGATGCGCCCGTCGAGATAGCGCTTGTGCTTCTCAATCACCTTGGGCGCAACGTCGAAAACGTAGCAATCCAGGTCGTCGACCTTCTGCCTGCCTACGTACTTTACGTCGTACGCGGGCAGATCGGCCGTGGTAAGCACAAATGGATAGCCGTGCTGAATGTCCTGCAGGTCACTGGGCGACATCATCACGCGCGAAAGTGAATTCGGCGGCGCAAAAACCACCTTCTCGGTGCGCGCGCCGTCGGGATTGAAGATCACATCGTCCACTTCGTACCACTCGCCGTCCACCTTGTTGGTGTCGTCGTCAATGGTCTGTACCCGCGCGGTGCGGCGATAGGTGTAGTGATTCAGCGCTTCCTGAAACTCGGTTTCCTTGGCGGCGAACTGCTTGATAATCTGGTCGGCGGGGATGGATGGCTCAGAGAGATCCATGCGCCCGAAACCCGAGTCAAGCGGCATGGGAGTGAAGCCGTCCTTCTCCTGCGCCGTCGCGCTGCACGCCAACGCCAGGCCCACGATCGCAGCCATCAACATCCGATTTGCCATCCGATTCCGCACTAACCAACCCTTCTCGTATTCCGTCGCCACCACTCGCGCTCCCGCCCCTATTTGGAACCGCCGTCGCTGAAGCCGCTCCAGCGAATTGGAAGGCCGACCCTGACTCGAATGTTACAGAGTTTCCGGCCGTCCCATCGCAGAATGTTGAAGCGGAAAAGGCCCGTCCGATACATCCCTTGCGGACCGCCCGGAATCCCAATCACCGGCCCCTGCAACTTTAGACGCATATACAGCCTATGCGGGAGGCCCCAGAATTTACATTCGGGGCAGAGTGTCCCAGGCAGCCGAAGGCCGGGGATTGCGAACGTTAAATCCGGTGTAAGCTGGGTGAAACGCTCGACTTCGCCGGTACCTGAATGCTGACCGGCACAAAAACAGGTTGGGTGGTTCCTGAGCGCAACTTCGCCGCCAGTTGACGGTGAAGGCACGAGTTCCTTGGCAGCAGGCTATGCTACGCGATTAATAGCCGGCGCCCGATTGAACTTCCTGGCAACAGACCCTCGAGGAGACCCACGGCCTCAATGCACGATCTCTACCACGCCCCCGCGCTGGTGCTAACGGCACTCTCATTGCCGACATTCGGTTACCTATATCTGCGTTTTAAAGACGCCCGGACGCTATTCTGGCTGTTGGGGTTCTTTTTCGACCTGCTAGCAATGGCCCTGGTCGACTCAGCCAGCTGGTGGAACTTTCCTCCGCATCCGCAGCCATGGCTCATAGCCGTCGGGCAAGCCTCTGCCCAAATCAGCGCAGTCATGTTTCTGGGCTCGCTTTCGCCGCTGCGTTTCCGCGTCGGCCGGTTCCAGATTCTCTACGGCATTCCTTACGCGCTTTTGTTTGTAACCTACGCCGTGCTCTTTTACGGCGTATTTAACGGCGTTGCGCCGGCAGCTCCCGCGTTCTACCTCTTTCCCTGGCTGGTTGCGACTGCGCTGTTGCTCGCAATTTTGTGGGTCGCAGCAGAGAAACGCGCGCCCGTCTGGATCGGGTTGATGAGTTGCGGGATACTCGGGAGCGGGGCGCTATGGGCAATGTTTGCGCGCGGACCCGCATGGTCGCTGGTCTTTGGCCAGAGCGCCAACCTGTTCATGTGCGCGCTGCTGGTCATCTTTGTCTTCAGGCGCTTTACGCCGGGAGTTTTCCTCAGCGCGCTGGGATTCGCCGGCTGGTCGCTCGGCTGCCTTGAGATTCTGCCGCTCTTCGGCGCACCGCATCCCGCGCTCCACCTGCTGCTGGTCCGCACCATCGTCATGGCGCGGGTGGTGGCGGCCATCGGCATGATCGTGCTGGTGCTTGAAGATGAGCTGAACTTCAACCGGCTGGCGCGGGAGCGCGAACATCGCGCCCGCCGCGAGCTTGAGGCCTACACGCGGCTCATGCTGGCGCGGCGTCGCATTGAAGACTTCGACCGCCAGGGCTCTGAAGTCTGCGAGGTTGTAGTCAAGCACAGCTGCTTTACCCAGGCCGCGCTGTTGCTGCACAGCGGCGGATCGTACCGTCTCTCGGGTTCGGCGGGCCTTGACGATGCAACTTCCAAGGCGCTTTCAGAGCTCGCGCTGCGCATTCCCTCCACCGGGTTTCTTGCTCCCGGCGCAGTGCCGCCGGCGGTGGAAGAGAGCCAGACCGTGACGCTCGACCTGGGGCCATGGATGAGGCCCGGCGACGATCTGAAGCGTTTGCATTTCACCCAGGTGCTGGCTGTGCCCATGACCAGCCGCGGAACCATCGAGGGGGCGCTGCTTTTGTCGGGCATGAACACCGAACCCGATCGCTCCAGTGGCCGGCCGCGCGAGCTGCGCCATGAGGACCTGCTGCCCATTGAGCTGCTGGTTGCGCGCGTGCAGGCCACGCGAAGCCAGACCATGATGTTTGAGAAGCTGATCGACAGCGAGAAGTTCGCGCACCTCGGCCAACTCGCCGGCAACGTGACCCAGCAGTTGAACAATCCGCTCACCGTCATCCTGGGCTACGCGTCGCTGCTCGACGAAACGGCCAATCTGTCGCAGGAAGACCGCAAGGCAGTCGACTCCATCCTTGCTGAAGCCAGGCATATGCGGGCGACTCTTGAGAGCCTGTCGCGCGTGTCGCGCCCGCAGAGCGATCAGCAGGCCGCCGTCTCAGTCACTGAACTGCTAGCGGACATGGGCGAGCTGCACCGTTCTGAATTTCTGCGCCGCTCAATTGAATTCCGGCTCAACATAGCTCCTCAGCTGCCGCGCGTAATGTGCAGCCCGCAGCAGCTGCGCCAGGCTGTGCGCCACTGCCTGCAGTTTGCAATGGATGCGGTGGACAGGCCCGCGCCCGTGACCGGCGAGCCCAAGACCATTCGCCTTGAGGCGGCCAGCGAGGGCAACCTGGTGCAGATTCTCATCGGCCACACCGGCCTGGGATTCCCCAATCCCGAGCGCGCCTTCGATCCTTTTGCGCCCGCGCGGCCGGGCAACGAAACTGCCGGGCTGGGCTTGAGTCTGTGCGCCACCATTCTGCGCGACAACAACGGACGAGCGCTGGCCCTCAACCTCGAGCCACAAGGCGCAGCCATCATTCTTGAACTGCGTGCCGCGTAGTTCGTGCCTTGCGCAGCGTTAGCGCCGCATTGCATGCAACGGAACCGTGGTGGGATCGTTCTTCCAACTCACCACTCTGCCGTCTTTGAAGTACACTTCCGATCCGCCGTAGCCGAACGTATCCTGCGACCAGAAGGTCGGCGTGCCCTGCACTACGATTACTTCGTTCTTTGACGAGCCCACCCAGAACGAGTCCAGATCGGGATCGACCGGAGCATCTGGCCAGAGCTTTACGCGAATCGGCGAAGCGGGATCGATCTTCCAGCCCACCAGCCGGTCGCCGCTGAAGTCGAGCTCCGAACGCCCGTAGAACAGTCTGTTCTCTGCGTTTGAAGTCGGTTGCCCCTGGGCCGCGATCACTTCGTCCTTGCTCAAGCCGGCCGTCACATACGGCAACACTCTCACCACGCTTGCGGGCGCCGTGGTATATTCGCGCTTCAGCGGCTTCTGCACTACCGGCTCGCTTGTCACCAGCCGCGGCACGGCTGGTTCGCTTGGCTCCTCTTGCGGCGCGGGCTCGGCCGCGGCTGCAGGGGGCCCGTTGCGCGATTCGAAATTCTGCCTGGTTTCATTCGCATAGCCCGAAACCATGGCTTTGATGCCCCAGATTCCGCGCTGCATCCCGTTCTTGGCATCTGCGTAAGTCGCGGCGGTCAGTGGCTCCGAAGAAAGAAACCTGTCGATTGGCTTGAACATGATCCAGCCGATGAAGGCGATTACCGCAACCAATGCGCATGCCCTGAACACCGAAGAGACGAAAATCGCCCTGAGGATTCGAACCGACCGGGGCATTTTAGCGGGCGCCTGCGCTGCTGGCTCGTCGGGAACGGGCTCGTCCTGGCTCGAATCGCCTCGACTCGCGCTATCTCGACTTGGCTTGGTTCGACGCGACCAATGTGGGCCCGAATCGTGGCCCGATGCCGGGCCTGTGCGATGCTGTTCGCGCCCGGCATCCGAGATGAGGTATTGAAAGGCCGAGTTGATCCCCTTCAGCTTTTCGTCCGCCTGCGCAATCAGCGTGGGGTCGTGCTGGAAACGGTCGGGGTGCCACACCTTCACCAGGACGTGGTACGCGGCTCGAATCTCTTTGTCCGTCGCAGTTGGCTGCAACCCGAGCATTCGCAGCGCCCTGCACCGGCCGCACTCGGCGCCACCCTCGATGGCCGCGTTTCCGCATAAACAAATTCGCATGGAAAAACCGTGGCTTCGCTGCCAGAACCAGAATGTGTATTTGCTGAGCTCCGATTATAAATCCCACGGTTGTTTATCGCGTGAACGGGTCCTGGCGCAATATGAAGGGCGCGGGTTTCAGGCCGCCCATTAACCGAGCAAAATCTATGCGGGCTATTGGCCCCGGCCCGGATACACCCACCCCGAAAATGCTCCAGGCGATTTCCCAATCCGCTCTAGCTGCACCCCTTGGCGTTGGCGTACCTCTTCTGGATGGCCTTCTCGTCGGCAACCGTTTGTGCCGCCTTCTCTGAGGCATTCTTGATCAGCGTCTCCACCATGCTGACGCCGCCAAAGCCCTGCTGCTCGGCGCCATGCGCTGAAGCCGACACCTGCTGCTTCAGGGCCGGGTCCTGAATCTGCGACCACGCGGCAATGGCGTCGTCGCCAAAGTCGATCTCCGGCCGCACCACAACCTTCATCTTGTCTACCAGCGGCGCAAACTTCGAGAGATACTGCCCTGCCAGCACAACGCGCTTGTTGGCATACTCAAGCTTCACCTTGCTTACTTCCATGTCTGATGGAATGCCTGCCTCGCCCGGGCACACGGGCAGCATCTGTTCCGCGGCGGCCTCCTGGGCCACCAGCGGAGCCGCATCGGCGTCCCACTGGGTACAAAGCGCCTGCGCTTCCTTGTTGACCGACGTGGAGCCTTCGAGCACCTGCTGCTGCCCCGAGTACACGCCGTTGCTGATCTTCTGCAGCCTTGCCTGGTCCTCGGGCGACACAATCCCCGGAGGCGCAGTTTGTGGCATCATTTGCTGCGACAAGGCCATTAACTGGGCCGGCGTCATGCTCTTCAGCTCGGCCTGGCCCTCGGGAGTCGAGTACTTCTGCATCATCTGCTGCGCCGAAGACATCTGCTGCTGCGTCTGCGCGTGGCTGGGCGCGTTGCCCTGCGCCTGATCGGCGATCGCCTGGTTCATGCCCGTTTCAACGTTCTTGAAGCCCTCGCCGAGCGCGAGATTGCCCTGGCCGTCGTCTACCCACTGGCTGTAGGCGGTTTGGCCGCTCGAAGGCAGCGCCGGCACTTGCGCCAGCCACATCTCGCCGTTGAAGTCTTTTGAAACTGTCCATGCCGTGATGGGCAGCAATACCAGGCCCGCTGTAACAAGCATCCGATGTTTCATTTTGCTCTCCAACAGTTCCAGCTCTGGCTGGGTAAGAGCCGGTCTTGCTGCTGCGCTATTGAGTTGGAAAGGGTCGAGTGAAAAGCGGGTGCAGTTTTGGAACTGTGCCCTCGAATTTAGCAGGATGGCTTTGCGGTTGGCAACAGGCAGCACAGGCCCTGCCGGGACGCCTGAGTTTGTGGTGAGTCTGCATCCCCGGGACCGGCGTCGCCCTCACCGTTGCAGCATGTCGATAGGCTGGGTAAAGTCCGTCACCCGAATATGTTTGGCCAGCGATGGATGCTGCTGCTCGACAGCCTTGTACATCTCCCATGCCACCCGCCGATAGCTGAAGTGGCCGGCCGGGCCCGACCGCAGCTCCGAAATATATTGCGCCTCGGCCCAGTCCATCTTGAACAGGCAGCGCACGCGCGTAGCCAGCGGCAGCAGATAGAGCGCTGAAACCGCTGCTTCTGGCGCGTTGCCGTCTGCAATCTGCGCGCTCGCACCGTAGGCCGACTCAATCGCCGACTTGTATTCGCCCAGAATTCCCGCCTCAGCCAGAATGTCGACGCCGTCCCCGAGATCGGCTCCGCCAGGCGTGTCATATCCGTGGTGCGATGTGAATCCCTGCATGATCTGCGTGCAACGGCGATGGCGATGCATGTCGCGGAAGCCGCCGATGTCCATCAAAATATCGAACCTGAGGGCAGCTCCTGCGTGAAACGCGCGCAACGCCTCGTCGTGTCGTCCGCGATGCTTCAATCCCAGCTCGATGATTTCCGAAACGCGAGAGGCTTCGAGCCCCGAGACCAGGTCGCGAATCTGCCGGTACGAATAGTGGCTAGCCCCGTAGAGCAGCGTGGCAGCCAGCTCAACTTCAAGCGACTCCGTGCGCTCGACCAGGTCGACGAGCGGCGCCACTGCAATGGGCAGGTTGCCGAGAATCTCCGCGGCAGCCTGTTCGAGCCCGGCCCGCGTCTCCATCAGGTAGGCATTGGGTTGCGCGTACTTTACCAGCGTGGGTGCGGTGCGCACTTCGCGCGTGAAAAGCTGCTCGGCTTCGCCGGCCAGTTCTTCAGCACCTGAAAGCGCCTTCAGCTTTTCAACAAGCGCAGCCGCTGCAGTCGAGTTCACATTCCATGCCGGGCCGGTGGCGGCGTCGCGCAGCTTGTTGCCCAGTTCACGCACCTCTGCAATGGGACTTGAGACCAGACGCGAGACCTGGGTCTCAAGCGCACGCGCGCTCACAATCTGGCCGAGCGAAGTGTTGGTGGCCAACGGAAGCAAGTAGCGCGCTACGTCAAATGCCCGCGCCTTCAACGTGCGGTCGTAGCTTTCCTGCTTCAGAGACTCGGGCCGTTCCACCTTGCGGCGCAGCACATCCTGCACCGCTGCCGTGGTCTTCTGATATGTGCTGAAGAGCTTGTCAATCGTGTCTGCATAAAGTTCGCTCGACTTCGAATCAACTCCGAAGTCAGGCAAAAACCAGCCCGACTTCATAAAGTTCTGGTAGCGCGTCGAGCGCTCCTGCCCATCCCAGCGCTGCTCGTCAACCAGAACGATGGCTGCCAGCAGGCTCAGCCTTTCCACGGCAAAGGCGATGTGCGCCAGGTCGGCAATCGACCGGTGGCCGTATTGAAAATAAAAAGTGTTCAGGAACTGCTCGGCACGCTGCGAGCTGATCTCGGTAAGCGACTCGCGCATGCTGAGCGCCGAGCGCGAATACTTGGCCATCGCGTAGGCCAGAATCTCCGGGTCGGCTCCGTGAACTGCATAAACGTCGGTCTGATTGCGGGCGCCGGGAGGAGGAAACGAATCGCT
>JBEKCW010000275.1:0-7444 GCA_050014675.1 Occallatibacter sp.
AGTCAGACGCCGCGCTCGGCGCTCCCAATGCGTAGTCGGCGTAATAGAAATCCGTCCCGCCTACTGCCACATTCCATGGCGTCGACGCCAGTCCGTTCACCTGCTGTTCGAAATAGTAGTTCTGCGCCTGCCCAAAGTCGCCTGAAGCCACCAACACCGTCTGCCCCTCGGCCGCCGCCTGTTCCCACAAATCGTTCCAGGTCTGATCTCCATCCTCGGGACCGCCGTAGCTCACGCTCAGAATGTCGGCCTGGTCATCGTCCACCGCGCGCGCCGCTGCCAGCAGCAACGGATCTTGAAACGCCGACCCCGCCGAGATATACAGGTATACCGCCGCCCCGGGGGCCGCCGCACCCGCCATCTCCACGTCCAGGTACGCCTCCGTCGCGCTGCTGTTCTCTCCCGGATCTTCCCCGTCGATGATCACTTGCACCGGATTCGCCGCCAGCCCAAATACGCTGCGATACGCCGCCGCCTGGCTCAAATCGATATTCGATTCGTTGATGATCCCGATCGTCACTCCCGTCCCGGTCACCCCTGCATTCAGCATTGGTCCCAGGTCGTATTGCGTCGCAAAATCCGCCGGCGCCAGCGCGTAAAGCGGCGTACTCCACGCCATCGGATTGGTGAATTCCGGCTTGAATTTCCTGTTTGCGCCGTCGTACTCGCCCTTCCCCCTCACCATCACCTGCGGCTGAGGGCGCGAAAAATCGTCCAGCGGCGCAATCGCCCCGATGATTCCAGCCAAAGCCATGGGAATCGTCAACGCCGTCGCATTTGCATGGTGCAGCTCGCCGTTGACCATGTACTCGTCGATTCGAGTTTTGAACGCAGCGTTCACCTGTCCCACTGTTCCCGAAAACTCCACAAACCTCTTGGCTTTCGAGACCCGCGCAACGCGAAAACCCTCCGACGTCAGCCATCCGGTTACCGCTTCCACGTCCGCGTCCGCCGGCCCGAACTGCTGGCCAATCTGCCCCGCCGTCAGCCAATGGTGGTAACTCGGCGATCCAGGCGTCTGCTGGTCCTTTAGAATCTGCTGAAAGGCCGCCTCGCGCTCCGGCGGCCGGTTAAGCAGCAGCAACAGCCGGTCTGCCGGCGTAGATTCGTTTACCATTCCGCGATCGTAGCGAGGCTGCGCGAGCGGGTGCGCGGAACCCGGCAAGGCAACAATCTTTGAGGTGTCGACGGCCTGCATTACAAGCCGGGAAGCCGGAGTTTGAGCGGCGGCTGGAAGGGAAAGAACAGCTACAAATAGAAAGCACAGCCCTGAATGCTTCACGATTGGACTACGCCACCTTCTGGATTCCCGATTCACAAGGCCGGCTGTAATTTACTGAAGATGAAATCTACACGGGGGAGCCCGAGAGAATTATAGCGCCGGCGGAAAAATGCAGCCGCCCGATACTGCGCGACCGCCCTACCCACTGATATCGGCGAGCGAAGCCTTGTCGAGAATGCGGGCAGTAGCATCGCGAACTTCGAGCAGCAGTTTGAACAATGGGCGATGCTTCGGATCCTGCTTTACCCGCTGCCGCAGCGATTCGGCATCCTCAAACGGCGCCAGGGGACCGTCGATCATGCGCAGCACCTGCCCCAGGTAAATCTCCTTGGGAGGCCGCTGCAACCGGTATCCGCCATTCACGCCGCGCGTGCTGTTTACAAACCGGCCGCGTTTAAGGTCGCGCAAAATCGTCTCGAGGAATTTTTCAGGCAATTGTTCCTCTTTGGCGATGTCGTGAATCTTCACCACGTCGTCTGAATAATGCCGGGCAAGCACCGCCAGCGCCTGCAGGGCATACAGTCCTCTTTGAGAGATCCTCATTGGGTGCAAGTCTACCAATTGCAGGGGACTCTTGGCGTGCAGACTTAGAAAAGGAATCACAGGAATGAACCCGTAAGCGATTGCGGCCTGATTCTCAGCTGCGGCTGCCAAGCAGCAAATCGACCGCTTCGGCCAGGGAACTGACGCGCCAGTCGGCCAGACGCACGGCCTCGACCAGATCTGCTTTGTGCCGCCCGGGGTCGCCCTCAATCAGCATCACCGGCATTCCCAGCCCGCGGCCAAACTCAATGTCCACCAGGCTGTCGCCAATCATTACACTCTCATCCGCTCTCACTCCAGGGAAGGTCTTCACCGCTTGTTCGAACATCCCCGGCAGCGGCTTGCGGCACCGGCATTCGTCCTTGTCGTGCGGACAAAAAAGGAATGCGTCCAGTCTGGCGCCATGCGTTCCAAGCAGTTCCTGAATCACGAGGTGAATCGCCGCAACGTCGTCAGCGGTACAGAGCCCCTTTGCGATTCCACGCTGGTTTGTAACCACTACGGTCCGCAATCGAGCCCGATTCAGCCGCGCAATCGATTCCGGCACTCCAGGCAGCACATGAATCCCAGCCGGAGAGCAAATATATTCGCCTTCCGGAGCCTTCTCGTTAATCACTCCGTCGCGATCGAGAAACACAGTGCGTATCTTGGCAAGACTCGCTGTATTGGCAGGTGCTGGCACACATCCACTATAGAGCCTGCGATTCTGTCTGCCACCCTCTGCGCTGGGAACCAGGTTCCTTCCAGGCCGCAAAATGCGCTGCGGCAAAGCCCCGTCCATAACCGCCCCTCGTTGCAGTCCTCGGCCAGCCGCGATAACATGACAATTGGTGCTTTTGACATCCGAATCCGCCTCAGCCCTGCTGAGCGGAACAGACTTGCAGACGGCGGGGAGCATGTTTTTGCCGCTCAATCCACCGCAGCAACGAAGAATCGCCCTGACCGGCCCTCAACGACGGTTTTGGCCTGAAATTTGCGATCAAAAGCGCTTCAAAATGCGGAAGTGGTGAAATTGGCAGACACACCATCTTGAGGGGGTGGCGCCCAAAAGGCATAGGGGTTCAAGTCCCCTCTTCCGCACCAAGATCCTCTGGTCCTGCGCTTTGCGCGGACTTCGAAAGCAGTTTGAGAATGCAGCAGATTTTTTTCTACGTAGTGCTCACAGTTCACGTGATGGTTTGCCTGTTCCTCATCGGAGTGGTGCTCATCCAGCAGGGCCGCTCAGCCGATTTAGCCGGCGCTTTTGGCGGCCAGGGCTCGCAAACAGCCTTTGGCCCGCGCGCCGCCGCCAATGTGCTCACCCGCCTCACCACCTGGTCGGCGATCATCTTCATGTGCACATCCATAGGGCTGGTGGTTCTGTTTGTACGTTCCACCGGAGGCCCGGGATTGACTCATTCCGTGACGTCGGGCATCAAGACCGCCCCAGCATCGTCGCAGCCCAAGCCCGCCAAGTAGCCGAGCCCGGCGCATAGTTTCTTTTCCTTGACGGAGGGAGCAGGGGCCTTCAGGCCCCTGAATACCGTCCTCAAAGGTCGTTGGCCTTCAGGCCCGGGCTTTTCTGCATTCTCCAATCCCGCCAGCCCTCTGCCGCATTCGCGCCCCGCACCCGCCCATTTAAGCTATTGGGTAATGAAGATTCGCTCGCGAGCGCCGCTTCGCCTGGGCCTGGCCGGAGGCGGCACTGACGTTTCTCCCTACTGCGACGCATTCGGCGGCGCAATTCTCAACGCCACCATCGGCTACTACGCCTACGCCACCATCGAGCCGCTCGATGAGGGCACGGTTGAACTGGCTTCCGCCGATCGGCAGGGAAGCACCCGCTACGTCAGCACCAGCCCCCTGGCGCCAGACGGCAATCTCGACCTGCTCAAACACATCCACAACTACGTGGTGGAGAAGTTCGCCGGCGGCCAGCCTCTCAGCCTTCGCCTTACTACGCGGGTCGACGTGCCTGCCGGCTCCGGGCTCGGCGGATCATCGACCATCACTGTGGCAGCCCTCAAGGCCTATGCCGAGTGGCTCAACTGGCCTATCGACGACTACGAGCTTGCCGGCGACGCCTACACAGTTGAGCGCGAGCGCGCGGGTCTGCGCGGCGGGCGTCAGGATCAGTATGCCGCCGCATTTGGCGGATTCAACTTTATGGAGTTCGGCCGCGACGGGCGCGTCCTCGTCAATCCGCTGCGCATTGCGCCCGCCGTTGTCTCCGAGCTTGAAGCTTCGCTGCTGCTCTTTTATACCGGCGATTCCAGAGCCTCGGCCGCCATCATCGAAGAGCAGGCTCGCAACGTTGAGGTTGGCAACGCCATCGCCGTTGAAGCCATGCACCAGATCAAGCTTGAGGCTGTCGAGATGAAGGAGTGCCTTTTGCGCGGCGACTTCGATCAGCTGCATCGCGTCTTGCGCAAGAGTTGGGACTCGAAAAAGTCGATGGCCAAAGGCATCGTGAACGAGAGAATCGAGGGGCTCTACAATTGCGCGCTCCAGGCCGGAGCTTTCTGCGCCAAGATCTCAGGTGCGGGCGGTGGCGGCTTCATGATCTTTCTCGCCGATCCCATGCGCAAGCTGCAGGTGGCCGACGCGCTTTCAAAGAGCGAGGCGAAGGGAACTGTCTACGGCTGCCACTTTACTCATGTTGGCGCGCAGGCGTGGCGGGTGAAGTAGCGCGCGGCCGCTCGAAACAGGTCTGTCATCCCAAGCGCAGCCGGGCCCGCAATCGCTTAGCGATTGTCGACTCAACTAGTCGAGAGCTCGCCCTGAGCGGAGATTGTTACGTCTCTGATTGCATATTCCCGAACCGATTGATTTTTGCTGACACCAAGATTGAGGGCTGGTAACTGACCGGATGGTCCGCCGCCGGATTCGCCAAAACCCAGCCATCGCTCCTTGAGCTTCGCGGATTGGCTGGCTGATTCTGGCGAAAAGTATGGCAACAATGCTGGAAAATCACGACGCAATTGGCGCGAATTCCAGATAGATTAGAAACAACAATCTCACCAAGCCCTGACTCCCCCCTGGATGCGTCAGTCGGTGCTGATTCGGTGAAAGTTGAAGAATCAGGAGGATCTCCGTATGTCATTCATGCGCTCTGTGGGCTGGTTTCTGCTCACTCTTGTTGTTTGCGCAGCTACGGTTCAACAACAGGCATCTGCTCAAGCTCCGGGAACCACCAGAACTGGAACCTTTGTCTGGGACGGCTACAGGTGGACGCCTGTTGTGCCGCCCCCACCCCCCGCTTCGTTTGAAGCGGTAATTACTGTCGGGCAGGCGCCACCGCCGCTGCCCGTCTATGTGCAGCCACCTTGCCCTGCACCGAACCTGATCTGGACGCCTGGCTACTGGCACCACGGTATCTTTGGCTACTACTGGGTACCCGGTGCATGGGTGCCCGCGCCATACGCGGGCGCGCTCTGGACGCCTGGCTACTGGGGTTGGAGCGGCGGCCAGTTCGTCTTTAATTCCGGCTACTGGGGTCCGCACATCGGCTTCTACGGCGGCGTGAACTACGGCGGCGGCTACATGGGTATCGGCTTTGCCGGCGGCTCGTGGAATGGCGGCGTCTTTGCCTACAACACCGCGGTGGTCAACGTGAACCGCACCGTGGTGACCAACGTCTACGTCAACACCACAATTGTCCAACAGACGACGATCGTGAACACCACTAACGTCTCCTACAACGGCGGCCCCAACGGAGTGCAGCACCAGCCGACGGCTCAGGAGCAGGTCGCCGCAAGCGAGCCGCACGTGGCGCCGACAACCTTCCAGCAGCAGCATGTGGCTGCGGCTGCCGCCGACAAGAGCAACCTGGCGTCGAACAACGGCGGCCATCCGACGAATCTGGCCGAAACCAAGCCGCTTGCTGCTGAACCTCATCCGGCTCCGGCGGGATTCAAGCCTCCGCCGCCCAAGCCCCTGACCGAGTTGGCCAAGGTCCAGGCGCCGCCGGAGACCGTGGCGGCTGCCCATGCGGCCACCACGAAAACCGCGTCGGTCGCCAAGCCCTCGCCGCCGCCTCCGCCGGCAAGGCCCGCAGTTACATCACCGGCCAGGATTGAGCCGAAACCAGAAGCAAATTCCGCAACGAATCCCCCGGCCAGGATTGAGCCGAAACCAGAAGCAAATCCCGCAACGAATCCCCCGGCCAGGATTCAGCCGAAACCAGAAGCAAATCCCGCAACGAATCCCCCGGCCAGGATTCAGCCAAAGCCAGAGGGAAAGCCCGCGGCTAAGCCTGCACCCAAGCCTGCAAACAAAGACAAACCTAAGCCCGAGTAGCAGGAAAGCCACTCGATATGGAATTCTGCTCCCGCGCCAGGAGGCCCACGGTCAGCCGTGGGCCTCTTTTGCATCAGAGGGATGAATGGGCCCGGGCAAGCTAAATTAATGAGAAGGAAACCTGAAAGGCGGGCGAAGTGGAGGGGATCATTCTGGCGGGGGGATTTGGGACTCGGCTGCAGTCCAGGCTCGATGGCATTCCCAAGCCTATGGTTCAGGTGGGCGGACGGCCGTTTCTTGAGATTCTTGTGGATCGGCTGGTTGAGTCCGGATTCGACCGATTGATTCTCTCCGTTGGCCATCTCGCGGGCGTCATCGAAGATCATTTCGGCGGCGCGTGGCGCGGTGTTCCGGTGGATAATGTTGCGGAAGAGGAGCCGCTCGGGACCGGCGGCGCTATTCGCAAGGCTTTGGGGCGCATCTCTGCGAACTCAGCATTCGTTTTCAATGGCGACACCTGGCTCGACGTGGACTATGGCGCAATGAATGACTTGCACCAGCGGACCCGGGCTTGCATCACGGTTGCGCTCGCGCACGTTTCCGATACGGCTCGCTTCGGCGGAGTAGAGCTGCAAGACGGGAAAGTGGTGAGCTTTATTGACAAGGGCCGCGCAGGCGAGGGTTGGATCAATGGCGGGGTCTACGTTCTCTCCCGCGATTTTCCATGGCCTGAGAATCTGCCTGACCGATTTTCGTTTGAGACCGACATTCTGCTTCCGCTGCTTCCGTCGCTCGATCACGCAGTGTATCTGAGTTCGGGCAGGTTCATCGATATCGGGGTGCCGGAAGATCTCGACCGCGCGCAAGCGGAGCTTTAGACGGGCGGCGGGCCGTCTACCACGGAGATGCCGGACGGCGGTTTGAAGCTGAAGACCGTTGCTGCAATGGGTACATTGGGCTGCTCGCCTGAGAACTTGAACTGGGTGGTTGCGCCGTCCAACTCTTCCACTTCAATCCCAGTGATCGCGCCTGCCGCCGTCACGGTCAGTGAGATCCTGGAGACGCGATTCTCCTGCCCTTTGGGCACGCCGCTCAGGACAAATTCACCGTTGGGTGCGGGCGCCAGCGACAACTTGCTCAGCTCTTTCTCGAGATTAGTATGGCCGAGCAGAAAGCGCAGGGGCGAGCGCAGATCGTCCAGCTGTTTGGCGGGGATGCGCTGCACCTGAGCATCGCCGGGTGCGTAGAACCAGGCATATTTGCCGTCAAGCAGGAAGATTTTGCCTTCAGGCGAGGTGTAATTCCACCGCATCTTGCCGGGCTTCGACAGCAGCAGCTCGCCGCTCTCGGTGCGCTGGACGCCCATGCCGGCGTAGGACTCGACGAAGCCGGCTTTGAGCG
>JBEKCW010000276.1:0-7411 GCA_050014675.1 Occallatibacter sp.
AATCTCCCCGTCATGGTGCGGAACACCATCGGCATTTCCACCTGCAAGGCGGGGCGTTGGAAGATTCGCTATGTGATTCGGCGCGATTCGCGGGGCAAGCCCGCGGACTTTTTTCACGCCCAGCATCCGCACACCTGGTACTGGGCTCTCGATGGTTTTCGCGTGGGCTCCGATGTATGGGTGACGCTGCTCTGCGTGCGCGCCACCGATGCGAAGTCGGCCATGGGATTCGAGACATGCGGATCTGACCTGGCGCGGATCTCGTCGATGGGGCTCGATCCGCAGGAGTGGAAGATTGACTACTTTCCGCTGGTCCAGGACGGCGTCGACGCCTATCCATCGGCTACGACCGTGGTTGACGGGGACAATGCAGACATCTTTGCGCTCGATGAACAGGATTCAAAGTCGCTGATTGCTGCCCGGATTCCGCTGAGCGGGTTGGGAGATCCGCAGGCCAACCTCGAATACTTCGCACGCGATGGACAGTGGACGAAGGGTTTCGACCCGGCCAATGCGCAAGCAGTAATGACGCCCGGAATTTCTGAGTTGTCGATTCGATATCATCCCGAGCTTGGGCGATGGCTGGCCGTGATGTTCGACCCGGGCGCCTTCTCGAGCAAGATCCTGCTGCGGAGCGCGCCTTCGGCCACTGGACCGTGGAGCGCCGGACAGGTGGTCTACAGCGTGCCCGAGATGGATCCCACTCAGCCCGGATACGACAAGGACACTTTTTGCTATGCAGGCAAGGAGCATCTGGAGTTTGAGCACGGCGATCTGGTTTTCACTTACGTCTGCAACACATTTGCCGTGTCGAAGCTGGCGACGAACCTCAATATCTATTTCCCTAGAACGGTTCGAATGCCGATGCCGCAGTTGCCCCAGGAGCCAGCTGCGCGATGAGCCGCCTTCGCAATGTGGCACTCTCGGGGCCGCTGAACCGCGATGGAGTGCAGTTCGTCACGATGTATTCACCGGCGCTGAAGGGCCGCGCCGACATCACTGTGTACATCCCAAATGGGTACGAACGCGAGCCACTGCCGCTGCTCATCCTGCTGCACGGCGTATACGGAAGCCACTGGAACTGGTGGGCGCTGGGAAACGCTCCGCAGACGGCGCAGGCGATGCTGTTGGCAGGCGAGATTCGACCATTCGCGATTGCCATGCCGTCCGATGGTCTGTGGGGAGATGGAACGGCCTATCTTCCTCATCGTGAGTTCGACGCCGAAGCGTGGATTGTCGAGGATGTGCCGGAATGCCTGGGCGAATTGTTTCCCACGGTGCGAACGGAGCGCTTTTATCTTGCCGGCTTATCGATGGGCGGGTACGGAGCCTTGCGCCTGGGGATGAAGTACGCCAGTAAGGTGAAGGGCATTTCGGCGCACTCAGCGGTGACGCGGCTTGAAGACCTTGCGCCGTTTGTGGGCGAGATGCTCGATGAGTATCGGACTTCGGGCCGGGAGAATACAGAGATCGCGCATTGGGCAAAAACGAACCGCGCGATTTTGCCGCCCATTCGATTTGACTGCGGACGGGAAGACTCGCTGATCGACTCAAATCGCAACCTGCATGCGATGCTGCTTGAGCAGGGAATCGCGCACACCTGGGAGGAGAACGACGGAGGCCACACTTGGGAATACTGGCAGACCCATGTGCGGAGCACATTGCGATTTTTCTCAGCGATCGAAGAAGGCTTTAGCTCAGCCGTTTGACCCCTTCAGCGGATACAGAATACTCGCCGCCCTGGTAGTGCACGCCGTTGAGCCGTGCGTTGGCGTCAAAAGCTGCGAGCTTCGGCGCGGCATTGAGCCCTCCATAGAGCGATGGTTCAACGCCGAAGATGGACTCGATGACCACGTCGATGAAGGCTCCGCCCGAGACGCAGCACCAATCCTCGATATAGGGCGCGTCTTCCGATGCTTTGTAAGCTCCGCCCATCAGCGGGGCGACCACTTGCTCAACGAAATGCGCCTGCCCGATGGGGCCTTGATTGCCAGCCTTGGCAACTTCGGTAAGCCAGGTTGCAATACGCGCCGGGTCATCTACTTTAAACAAGCCCTTGGCGGACGACGGCGGCCATGCGGCGTATGCGCCAAGGCAGCTATGGTCGGGGCGAACGTTCCATGTGGCATCGGGATCGCCGCTGGCGAGAGCACGCATCCACTTCTTCGAGGCCAGCTGCGACCAGAAGAACTGGACCATTTCCTGTTTCTGTTGCGCAGAAAGATCTTCGCCCATGTTGTCGAGAACGGCGATGAAATCGTAGCAGTGGCGCACTTCATTGAATGAGCCGTCGGGCTGCCCGCACTTCCACCATCCTTTGCCTTCGACATAGAGAATCTGGTTGATGCGCCGGGCGAGATCCGCAGCCTCTGAGCGAAGCTGGCCGGCTTGCTGGCTGCGGCCGCGTTTGTCAAGAAGCTCCGCCACAAACCTCATGCTTGAGACGTTGCCCGCATTCATTCCGGCCACTTCGTGCGTATAGGTGCTGACGACCTCAAGAAGGTTCTCGATTCCGCCATAGTCGCCGAGTCCGTTCTTTCCTGCAAGCTTCTTCCAGTAGGTGGCATGGTCAACCAGGTGATCGATAACAGGCTTGCCGTCGACTGTTTTTTCGAGCCACGCGAAGTCTCCGGTAATGCGCAGGTAGTCGCGCGCGCAGCGGACAATGGCCATATCGTTCACCGCATACCATGGGCCGACGGCTTCGCCGGTGATGTAGTCGGTCGCGAGGTGCTTGTGCATGTCCTGTTGCAGCCAGACTTCGACGAGGCTGCGCAGCGGCTGAGGATTGAGCAGTGAAATGCTGAGGCTGCTGAGCGCGGTGTCCCATGGAAAGCTGAGCGTGGGCAGCACGTGGCCGCTGAGGGTGAGCAAGGTTGGCCCATACACGGAATCGGGAGAGCAGCGCCGCGCCGAAAGCAGACTCCTGAGGCCGTTCTGGTAAAGGTTCCACAGAGCCTCGCTCTCGGTTTCAAGGCGCGGCAGGTGGCCGGTGAAATCACTATTGCCGGCGGTGAAGGCAGACTGGACCAGTTGATCAAAGCGCCGCTCGCTGCGTTCTTCGAGGGCGTCGAAATTGGACTGCAGCCGGTCGTGCATCGCACCGGCCTCGCCGGCTTCAGCGGCGATGGCAGCCACAAAGTGGAGTTCGCGCTTCTCGCCGGGCGCAAGAGTGAATTTGTATTCCAGAACGTTACCGGCAACGAGCGAAGTGGGGGGTGGGTTGATGCCTTGCGCGCAGGCCGCCTGCGCATGCTGCGCGGTGAAGGTGAGCCGGCCATGCGTCGCATCCCACGAGACCAGGTTGTCGCCTTCACCGGGCAGATTGGCGAGCCACCCTGTTTTCTTTTCCGTGACTGCTCCGCGCATGTCGAAGCCGAGAGTCAGCGTTGCCGATTGGCCAGAAGTGTTGCGAATTTCGATCTTCTCAAGGACTGCGCGCTGCTCCGGAGGAAGAAACATTTTGGTGCTGATGCGGATGCCGTCCACTGTTTGCTCTCGCACCACGCAGTGCGGGAACCACTGATAGGTGACGGCGCGGGCCGGTTCATTCGAGATGGCGGCCAGGCGGTCGTTCAGAATAAGTTCGCAGGTATTCAACAGGCCCGGGCTCCACGGAGTGTCGGGCACGCCGCAGCAGACAAACGGCGGAAAAGCAATTGCGGTGATCGCCGAAACGGATTTGACGGCCTGCGCATAGCCCCAGTCGTTCATCGCAATGGGCAGGTTGAAAAGCTCCATGAAGGTGTGCGGCATGCGAATACTGGCAAGCGAGTTCAGCGTGGGCACTGCCGGCAATTTGCTGGTAACAGCGGGAAGGGCATTGGCCCGCGTGGCGACCGCGGCTGCTGCTGAAATCTTCAGGAAGTTGCGACGATTCATTGGCTGGATCCTCGGATAGCGGAGAATTCGGGTGCAAGTTTGCACCAGAATCATAGCTCACAGAGAGCGTTTACGCCGAATAGTGCCGATGGAAGGTATCGTTCAAGCCTGATTCGAACATTCGAGGTACCCAGCCCGCACCTCATGGCGGGGGTAAAGATCGATGGCCGACTTGTCAGGGATGTTGCTGATCTGTGCCCGTAGCATGGGGGTATCCCCTCCCCCCTCCCAAAACAAAGTTAAGTGGTTTGTTTTCAGCGGCCTGTACCTTTGATCTCTGGCTGTAACCCGTTGAAAACAAATGAGTTGCTGATTAAGATGTTCATAAATAAGGAGTTACGGTTCCGGACTGCAGCGATTTTGGTTCGATGTTGCAATGACTTCTTTTTTGCCCGTTTTGAATGTAGCGCGAAGCAAGGAAATTAACTGCAAATCTGGCGGAGTTAATTTGCGGGGCTCGCTAATTGTTGTGGAGTTTCAAGGTTTGTGCCAGGTGTCGTTTTATAGAGGGAGACGCAAGGCCGAACATGGAAGTCGTGCACTCCCGGGTCCGAAAATCGATACCCGGGTCACCCGCTTTCGTACTTGATTGGGAGGGGCAGGTTGAGGATTGTGCTTTCCCACCCTTTTCGCAAAGTGCGCGAAAAGGATGGGGCACGGAATGTCGTGCTTGATTGGGAGGGGCAGGTTGAGGATTGTGCTATCCCACCCTTTTCGCAAAGTGCGCGAAAAGGATGGGGCACCCGGCGAGGGTGGGGCACCCAGTTTTGTGCTTGGTTGAGAGGGGTGGGTTGAGGATTGTGCTGCAAGAGGGACTGTGTACGGGCGTGGACGCCCGTACGACAACCGGTCTCCGCCCCAGCGAATACAAATCATTCGCCGGGGGCCCCGGTCTGGAGCCCGGCGCTACTCCGCTCAGACCCGGATTACTTCAATGCCCAGCTTCTGGAATGGAGCGATCATCTCGTCGGTGGCGTCTGAGTCCGTAATCAGGGTTTTCAGCGTAGCGGTACTACAAATCGTCCAATTGGCCACTACCCCGAACTTGGTGTGATCGACGACGGCGATGTGGCGGCGCGCGTGGCGAACCATAGCGCCGTTGAGCTCGGCCTCATCGGAACTGAAACAGCTCAGCCCCCACTGGGCGTCGATGCCGTCGACCCCGATAAACATGGTGTGGATGAGCATGTTGTCGAGGCTGCGGATGGCGGTGGGGCCGACCAGGGAGAACCATTCGCCGTGCAGGTGCCCGCCGGTGACGAAGACGCTGACGTCTTTCCGCTTGGAAAGCTCCATTGCGATATTCGCGGTGTTGGTGACGACCGTGATCTTGCTGTTCAGAGGAATGCCGCGAATGATTTCGGCCGTTGTGGTGCCGGGAGTAACTGCGATTGTCTCGCCGGGATTAATCAGCGAAGCGGCGGCGCGTCCGATTCTTCTCTTTTCGTTGGCCTGCCGCTCGACCTGGGCCTGAAAAGAACGATCCCTTTTGAACGGCTCATAAAAGAGCGGCTCAATTGAGACGGCGCCTCCGTGCGAACGGCGGAGCAGGCCCTGCTGCTCAAGCGTATCGAGATCGCGGCGAATGGTTACAACGGATACGCGGAGCTTGTCGCTGAGCTCGTCGACTGCGACCGATCCGCTTTCCTGAAGTCCGGTAAGAATGGCGTGGAACCGTTGCTGCTGCCCGCTCTGCGACGTCTCTGTTGAGGATTCGATGGGCCGCGCGATCTTCTTGCGCTTGCTTCGCTTTATCACCGGTCAGGCCTCCCATTCCCGCTGAATCTGTTCGAGGGTTTTACCTCGCGTCTCTGGAACCAACTTCAATATAAACACGAAGCTTACCACGCACAGAATCGCATAGATGCCAAACGTACCCGATACGCCAAGCGCATGGACCAACGAAAGGAACGTGAAGGTGACGGCCAGCACGCTGGTCCAAAGTATGGAAGTGGCGATAGAGGCGGCCCGGCCGCGAATCTTGTTGGGAAAGATCTCTGAGATCACAATCCACGGAATGGGACCCATAGCGAAGGCGAAGAATCCGGTGTAGCTGAGAACGCACGCGAGGATGAGGAGCGGCGGCATGCCTGGGATGCGATACGCGACAACGAAGAGCAACAATGAGACGGCCATTCCTGCGGAGCCTGTGAGCAGCATCGATCGCCGACCCCACCGATCGAGGCAGCGCAGCGCGATCAGGGTGCAGACAAAATTCGATGAGCCGATGATGACATTCGCGAACAGCGCCGCGCTTGAACTGGCTCCCTTGAAGTGTTCGCTGATCAGAATCGATCCGTAATACAGAACGGTATTGATTCCGGTGATCTGGCAGAGAATCGCGAGGCCGAACGCAACAATCAGCGGCCGGCGCATGGGGCGGGCAAAGACCTCGCTCCATGTGCCCTGCTCGGTGGAGGCGGCTTCTTCCACAGCCTTGACCTCGATATCGGCTTGTTCGGCGCCATAGATGCGGGTTAGGACGCGCTTTCCTTCTTCCCGCTGCCCATTGCCGATGAGCCAGCGCGGGCTTTCAGGAATCGCGAGGAGCCCGAGAAAAAAGGCCACAGCCGGGATGGCGGCGACACCCAGCATCCAGCGCCAACTGCTGTCGCCGAGCCACGCCAGGCCCCAGCCCACTATGTAGGCGGCAAGAATACCAACGGTGATGGCCAGCTGATTCATTGAAACCAGCCTCCCGCGCGAACGCGCCGGCGCCACCTCGGCAATATAGACCGGCGTGAGCACCGAGGCGAGGCCGATGGCGAGGCCTCCCACGAGGCGACCGACTGCAAACACCGTGACTGAGTTTGCCAGGGCCGCGCCTACAGTCGAAACCGCGAACAAAATTGCCGCCAGCAGCAGCGACTTGCGGCGGCCAATGCGGTCGCCGATCAAACTGGCGCCTGCCGCGCCAAACAGGCAGCCCAGCAGCAGAGCGCTGGCGGCCACCTCGGTTTGAAGGTTAGTCAGTGAAAACTGAAGCCTGAGAAAGAGCAGAACAGAGTTGATAACCGCGGTATCGAAGCCGAAAAGAAAGCCGGAGATGGCGGCAACGACGGCGAGGAACAAAACATAGAGGGGAGATTTGGCCTTTGCCCCGCCCTCGGATGAATCGGCTACAGCGGAAAAGTGCATGCTTTGAACCTTTTCAGCAAATCGTGAACGTATCGTTTATATACGAAAGCAAGCGGATTGCGATACCGGGCAAATCAAGCATTCGCTACAGCCAGCGAGTTGAGGGCAGGCTTGCACGAGAAGGTTGGCGCTGGCGCGGGAATTCAGTCTGTCTCGTAACTCTTGCGCGTTGAAGGCTATTTTACGGCCAAAACGATCATATTTGCATTCGTTATCGTTGAAAACGAAACATAAACTCTGCTAATATCCGTGCTGTCATGAAATCCTCCCTGCAAAACGCCAAAGACGGACTGCAGATGTTGAGTCCGGAAATCGCCAAAGTTACAGTTGAATGGGCCAGTGGCAAGATCGACGGCCCTGCTGTTCAGGAGAGTGTCAAGAAGCTTTCAGA
>JBEKCW010000277.1:0-7390 GCA_050014675.1 Occallatibacter sp.
TCCCAGCGCATTTTCGCTGAAGACCGATGCATCGAAATAGTTGTTTCCGTTTCTGCGCGGATTTGGGTTCAGGATAAGCGGCCCGCCGTTGTAGTCGGGCTCGTCAATGCTGCTGTTGTTCACTCCATTGGGATTGGTGCCGATCAGGGAGTTATCGCCATTATTCGTCATAGTTACAGGGAAACCGCTCGCAAACCGAGTGATCCCTGAAATCGACCATCCTCGATTGAGCCGATTGGGATGCGACAGGCGGTCGAGGGGCAACTGGTAATCGTAACTGACCACGAAGTTGCGTTTAACGTCGAACGACGACAGAGCGTAACTGAGCGCCGGATTGAAAGGGTTGACCTCCTCGCCAGTGTTCGACGACTGATCGAGTGACTTGCTGTAGGTATATGCAGCGGAAAACTCGAGACCACCGCTGGTGTGGCGCGCGCTTAGTTCGAGCGCGTTGTAGTTCGCGTGGCCGATGTTAGATTGCAGAGCGTTGCTGCCGAAGTTCGATCCCAGCGGCCCGCGCGTTCCGTTCACCTGTCCGCCGCCGATGGGGTAATAGGTTGTGTCTTCGCCGCCCGCGCCGCAAGCGAGCGTGCCCGGCTGCACTTCGCTCTTTTTGCTGAGACTCATGCAAAGCGCGGGATTGCCCGCGTTGGGCTCGATGAGCACGCGTTGCTTGTGGCTCGCCGTGCCGATGTAGCTGGCGCTGAGCACCGTGTTCGGCCCGGCTTGCCGCTCGATCGACAGCATCCACTCTCCGGTGTACGGCACGCGGTTGTGAACGTCGTATCCCGGAATTCCGCTGATGGGCTCGTAGACGCTCCAGTCGATGTTGCCATCGGGATGGCTGCGCGACGAGTTCAACGGCGCAAACGTGTAGGGGAAGGGCTGTCCATAATTCTGCCCGTCAGCCGCACTCACAAACGGCGTTGCGAACAGCGGCTCAGCAGGACTGGTATAGGTGGTTCCGTAAGGTGCGTTGGCGGCCAGCACGCTGATTGAGAGCGCGTCGATGGCGGTGTAGAAATTGCCGAAGCTGGCGCGAATGCTGGTGGTTCCCGAATTGCCCACGATCTTGCCGAACAGGCCTCCGGCGTTAACTTGCGGCGACCACGCCACGCCAACACGCGGCGAAAGTCCAAGGTTGTCAATCGGCGCCAGTGTGCGCGGAACGCCGGGATCTCCGGGATACAAAATCCCTGCCGGCGCTCCTGGAAACAGAACCGACTGCGCGCCCGCGTCGAACGTAGAAATCTGATTGTATTTTTCAGTCCAGGGAGCAATGCGGTCCCAGCGAAGGCCGTAATTCAACGTCAGGCTCGGCCGCGCATGCCAACTATCCTGCGCAAACAGGCCGACGTATTTGTTGCGCGCGTAGAACGGATTCAGCTGGCTCTGGTTGTACTGGCTGGGCACGCCAATCAGAAAATCCGCAAAGTCTACTCCGGTTTCAGTGCCCGAGAAAACAAAGCTGCCGTTGAACTGCGCGATTGGATGCGCGTTCACCTGGTCGGCGTGAAACTCCGCGCCTATCTTCGTGGTGTGGCTGCCCAGCACTTTTGAGAAAGTGTCGGATGCCTGGTAAGTATCATTCGCCTGGATCAATTGATTTGCCGCGGCGCCGATCGAGTAGCCGTTGAAGTTGAGGTTCTCAACGCCCTGGCCCTTGGGATCGAGAGCCACAATGCTGGGTGTGCCGTCGGCATTCGCGAAGCCCTGCGACACCAGGCTCACCCCGAGTCCACCTACCGGCTGCCCAAGGTTGGTAATGTCGCGCAGGTAGCTAAGGTGCGCCTCATTCACTGTTGTGGCGTTGATCGTCTTGGTTGCGCCGACCGCCAGCAGTTGCGCCCGGCCCGTGGTCAGCGCGTCGAAGCCCGGAACGCTGGCCCCGCTCTGTGCCGTGGGATAAGGATTATCCAAGTTGAAATCGTCAATAAAGTAGTAAGCCGACAGCAGCCCCCAGCGTGTATTCGCATCCACACGCGCGCCCGCCTTGTCGTCGCGCACCGACTGGTTATACGCCGATGTTGCAAAGCCGTTGCCATTATTCGGAACCGGAATGTACGTCAGCAGCCGTTGCGCCGGAACCGACCACGCGGTCTTCGGGATGGTCGCATTTCCAAACACGCATTGTCCCGCCTGTGCGTCTGCCTCAGTACAGCCGTTAAAGTAGTACGATTCACTCGGCGTAACCGTATAACCCAGCTTCTCGGTCAGCAGGTCGGCAAATTTTTGGCCGCCCACGGTTCCCGTCAGCAGCGTGTTGCCCTTGCTGTCAACAAAGTCTGCAAGGTTACCCGCGCGGTCATTGCTCGATGGCACGCTGATCTCGCCCGTATCGATGCCCTGCGTTTGCCGGGTGCCCTGGTAGTCGGTAAAGAAGAACAGCTTGTCGCGGCGAATTGGCCCGCCAAATGTTCCGCCAAACTGGTTTTGCCTGTAAACTCCGCGCGTGGGCGAAAAGTAGTTACGCGCATCCAAAGAGGTGTTGCGCAAAAAATTGAACGCGTCGCCGTGGAACTCGTTGCCGCCGTTCTTTGTCACCACGCTCACCTGTCCGCCGCTGAACTCCCCATACTCGGCGTCAAAGTTGCTGGTCACAATCCTGAACTCGGCGATCGCATCCAGGTTGGGAATAATCGCGGTGCCGGCGTTCACGTCTTCCTCGGCATCGCTGCCATTCACGCTGAAGAAGTTTGCAGTCTCCCGCTGCCCATTCACTGAAATCGTCCCGGGGTTAAGCGTTCCCGAGGGATCCAGAATCGTCGCGCCCACATCCTGCACGGTGTCGGCGCCGATGCTGGTCGAGGGAGCCACTCCGGGCTGCAATGCAAGCAGATCGGTAAAGCTTCGCCCATCCAAAGGAACAGAGGCCATCTGCCGCCCGCTGATCACTTCTCCCGTCTGCGTGCTCACAGTCTCTACATGCAGCGCGTTGTCGGTCACCGTCACCGTCTCAGAGTTTTCGCCAATCGCCAGCCGGCAGTCGAGCGTCAGCACCGCATCGGTATCAAGCACAATGTCCTCGCGCTTATAGCTTCTGAACCCCGTAGCCTGCACTTCAAGCTCATAGCGGCCAACCGGCAAAACAGGCAAGGTGTAATATCCGCTCGCATTGGTGTGCGTCTCGTGCGAGATCCCCGTGCCCGGCTCCCGCGCCGTCACATCCGCGTTCGGCACCACGCTTCCCGACTGATCTTTCACCGATCCTGAAATGCTCCCCGAGACCTCACCAAAGGCAGCGCCGGCGAGCAGCAAAAAAATGCTGGCCAGTTGAATTGCAAATCGGCGATTTCTGCCCGACCGTACCATTCTTGAATTCCTTTTCGTTTTCTTGCCGCCTGCGGCTTCCCGAAGAAACCCACGCGAAGCGGCCAAATATACGACCGATTTGGTCGCCCTTAGCTTCTTCTTAATATACGACAAATTAGGTCGGCGTTCTTTGCAGTGATATAAATCACACCATTTTGTGGGATGGTCCAGGTTTGGTTCTACATAACTGCCTTTAAATCTGCGACTTCAGATAAATTTTCAGCAGCACCCCAAAACACAATGGGCGACTTCGTCATGAGACGAAGTCGCCGATCGTGTCTTGCTCGATGTTCGAACGCCTGATGGCTAGAACGACAGCTTCAGCGCCAGCTGCATCAGCCTGGGATTGTTGACTGTTGAGTTGACGGCGCCGAATCCGATTGCGTTGATGTCGGCTACTGGCGCGCCGAACTGCGGATGGTTGAAGAGGTTGAAGAACTCCGCGCGGAAGTTCAAACCTATATTTCTTTCTGTGTTCAACGTGAACTGCTTGATGATTGAGAAGTCGGAGTTAACAAAATCGGGTCCGACAACCGGAACGCGAGCCGCATTGCCAAGCTCGCCCGCAGCGGGAGAAGTGAAGCATGCGGCGTTGATCCACTGGTGCATGCCGTGATTCGCCGCGTAAGGATTGCAGCCCGAAGCCTGGTCGGGCCGGTTGAAGTTGTTGTCGTTGCCGCCGGTGTTGAACGTAGTTCCGGACTGGTTGTTGGTGTCGATCAGCGGAACCGGGAACCCTGAAGAGACTCTTTCGATGACGGTGGCCTGCCAGTTGCCGAGAAGCGCCTCGGTCACAGGCCTCCAGTCGCTGCCGATCGCCTTGCCCTTGCCGAATGGCAGATCGTAGATGACGCTGCCGATGAAGCTCTGATCGAGGTTGATCTGGGAGAGCGACCAGTCAAGATTCTGCCAGTTGGGCAGCGGGTAGTAAGGTGCGCTCAACTCAGAGCCAAGGCCGTCTGACAGTCCGTTGTCGTAGGTCTTGGAGTAGGTGTAAGCAACCAGCGCGTAAAGGCCGTTCTTGGCCGTCTTGGTTTCGGCCTTGAGCTGGAGCGAGTTGTAGTGGGTTTTGCCGATGTCGCCGAGCATCAGAATCGCGTTGTAGTTTGGCGGGTTGTAAGGATAGAAGTATGGACTGCCGTCAGGATTGCAGCCGATGGTATATCCGGAGATGCTTCCGCAACCGGAGGGGCTGCTGGTGTTGAGATCGTTGCCGCCTGACAGGATGTGCCCGCCGGTTGCGCCGGCATAGCCCGCGGTGAGCAGAACATTGCCAGGCAACTGACGTTCGACGTTGGCGTTATATTGGTGAACCCGGCCGGGCTGGTAGTTCTGCGGCATGTAGTTGAACGTGCCTTCGTAGCTGGCCACATTTTGCGGAGTGGGCAGTGATGGAAAGCCGTTGGAGAGCGTAAAGCCCGACGCCGGAGACGAGCCCAGCTCCGGAGTCTGCCCGGGTAATGATGCGCAGAATGAACTGCCAAAGGCGCAGCCCGTGGAATAAGTAGCGGGGAGCTGATCGGACTCGCCGAGGTTGGGTGGATTCTGCCATAGGCCCTGCGCGCCCTGGCTCCAGGCCGAATCGTGATAGATGCCAAAGCCGAGTCGAAGGACGGTCTTATCGCTGCCCATCACCTTCCAGGCAAGTCCGACGCGGGGCTCGTAGGCGCCCTTGTACATATTGATGCCCGCCGAATTGCCTACGCCGTTCTGGCCGGCAATCAGGAGCGCTCCGGTTTGGGGAATGTAGTCTGAAATGCGGTTATGGATTTCGGTCTCGGGAGTGGTCATATCCCACGCCAGGCCCAGGTTGAGGGTAAGAGAGGGCTTCACGCGCCAGTCATCCTCGACAAAGGGGCGGATGATTTTCCAGCGGCGGCCGGTGACCGGGCCGTCGTAAGTTTGATCGTGGACACCCAATCCTGACATTCCCATCAGCAAATCGGCCTCGCCATTGCCGGGGGCAACGCCGGCACCGGTGAAGTTTCCGAAGAGCCCGACGATCCAGAAGCCGTCAGAAAATTCCTCGGTGCCGACGTTCATCTGATTGTCGCGGAGATCAATTCCGGCATGGATTTCGTGTTTGCCGCGGATGAGGTCGAGATCGTCTTTGAAGGAGAAGATGTTGGTGCCGCCCTGAAATGGAGAGTAACCGCGATCGCCGAGGGACCAGTACCCGCCAATGACTTCAGTGGAAGGCACGCCCTGGCTGTATGAGCCCCCCGGAAGAGCCGTACCGGAAGACGAGCAGCCGAGATCGGCGTTTGGAATTGAGAAGGTTGCCGCCCCGCAGGTGAAGTTACCCAACGAAGCAATGTAGTCGAAGATGCGGTCGTAGCCCACTGTGGCCTGGTTGAGCGTGGTGGGCGAGAACACGTGGCTCCAGCCGATGCCGATGTTGCGAGCATGGTTGATCAAGTTCTCGTTGCTGCCGAAGGCGTTGGATTCAGCGAGTCCCGATACTCCAGGCCCCGATGCGCCGCCGGGGACAAAAGAGAATGCCTGATCGTAGCTGAAACGTGCAAAGAGATTGTCTGAAGCGGTAAGCGTGTCGTCGAGACGGGCATCGAACTTGGTTTCGTTCAGCGAGCGGACAGGCTCGTTGACAAAGTTGTATCCGGCGGAAGGATTGTTGGCGTTTGCCAGCGGATAGATGTTCATCATGTTCTGCCCGACCGGATCGATGAGGTTGGAGGGGATTTTGTTGCAATTGACTCCCGGGGCCTGGCTGCCGTCGGCGTTTGCCATGATGGGGTTGCCGGAGCTGTCGCACTGGAAGTATGGATTCGCCGCGCCGACCATATTTGGATTGGCGATGGGGTACTGTACGGTGTTGCCATTCGAATCCAAAACCGGATTGCCGAAGGGGTCGAGCGAAAAGTCGCCGCCGCGCATGCCCGTTCCAGGAGTCGAGCCCGAAGGCGAAGTGCCTGAAGGTACCAGGCCGGTGAAAGTGATTCCTTCGCGCTGAAATTTCTGTTCGCCATCTACGAAGAAAAACAGCTTGTTGTGGCGAATGGGCCCTCCGACGGAGCCGCCGAACTGGTTGAGATTGAACTTGGGAGTTGTGGTGTCAAAGTCGCCCTTGGCGTCGAGGTCGGTATTGCGGACAAACTCGAAGAGCGATCCGTGGAAATCGTTGGTGCCGGATTTTGTGGTGACCAGAACTGTAGGGCCGGCGCGCGTGCCAAATTCGGCGGAGTAGGTATAGGTAAGAACCTTGAACTCCTGAATATCGTCGATGGACGAGAAGACGCCGATGCCGCCGGCGGTGAGCTCGTTGTTGTCAACGCCGTCAAGCAGCCAATCTGTACTGTTGGGGCGCGAACCGCCTACCGATAACGAAAACGAGCCGCGAGCGGCTACTTCGCTGTCGCTGCCCTGGGTGAAAAAGCTGTTGGGGTTGGTCTCAGCAGTAGCCCCGGCAGTGAGGGTAGCAAGTTGCACAAAGTCGCGGCCGTTGAGAGGCAACTGCGTTACCTGCTGCGAGGTGATGACCTGCCCGAGCGAGGGATTGGCAGTTTCAACTGCGACAGCATCGGCGGTCACCGCGACATTGGTCACCACCGTTGCCGGCACCAGCGAGAAATCAAGTTCGCGAGCTTCGTCGACCTGGAGGCGCAAATCTTTTGATTCCGCGCTCTGAAAGCCCGTCGCATCGACGCGAACGCTGTAAGTGCCGACAGGCAGCAGCGGGATCAGATAGTGTCCCGCATCGTCTGTTTTCGCGCTGCGAGCCAGGCCGGTAGTCTGAGAGGTGACCGCAACTGCAGCTCCAGGCACCGCGGAGCCTGATTTATCGGAGACATTTCCGGAGAAACTTCCAGTCGCCTGGCCATGTGCGGCCGGAGAAAGGACGACTGCGATAACGCAAGCAATTGCGAGAAGGATTAGTTTATGGAATCTGCGATCGGCCTGGCCTTTGACCGGTCTACACTGCAAGCGAAACATCGTGTTTTTCATAGTCAAACCCCTTTCGACAACGCGGGTGAGGTAACTACTGCATCGAATGTGCTCCACTGATTTACTTGACTGTATGAATTGGCCTGTTGAAAGTCAACCCTCGTCTATGCATCTC
>JBEKCW010000278.1:0-7377 GCA_050014675.1 Occallatibacter sp.
GTACGACCTCAGAAACTCCCGCAACGATACTGTGACGCTTCAATGGGTCGATGCGCACACGGTAAATTCAATTTACCGGCGAGACAATCAAGTTACGCAGAATGACAGCTGGGTGGTGTCTCCCGATGGGCAGCAGATGACGATGACCACCACGGCCACATACGAATCGGGCCAGCACCTGACTGAGAAGCTGGTATTCAAAAAGCAGTAATTGATTCCGCTTCCGCTTTACGCGTCTGACCAGGCCAATCGGCCGGTGGTTGCAGGCGCTGGCGTAATTGCAGGCGCCGCCGGTGCTGTCTTGGCATCGCGAACGTCCACAGAAATAATGCCCTTGCGGTGCATGAATTTCAGAATGCCGCTAACCGTATCCTCAAGCGACGGATCGGCCTTGCCCCACTCCGACGCATCGCGAGCCTTTTGATAGGTGGTGCTGTCGTAGCGCTTGAACTCCATCGCGGTGATGTTATCCACTGAGCCCACCAGAAAATCGAGCAGCGGAAACAGAAGATCTTCTTTCCGGCATCTGCGGATCAGCTCGGGCACAAAATCGGTGACGCTGAATATTTCGAATTGCCGCCCGGTGGCCTTGGTAATGAGCCCGGTAATATCCATCATGTTCGCGTAGTCGTCGCGCACTACGTGATAAGTCTTGTTCTCAGTTCCAGGCGTGGTCGAGATGGCGACAATGTTGTTTGCCGCAATGTCGGCGGGCACAAAACTCACCTGGTTCAGCGCGTCCACTCCAATGCCGTGATTCACCATGAACGCAACCAGGCGAACCGCGATATCGAAGTTGTTGCCGCCGCCCGAAACCGAAGGGCTCACCAGCGCGGGCCTGAAAACGCGAACAGAAAGTCCCTTGCTGCGCGCATCGAACACTACCTGCTCGGCGACCCACTTTGACTGGCTATAGCCGAAATCGAGAAGCTCCATGTCCTGGTTGTGGTCGGTCTCATACAGCACGCTCTTCACGGCCCAGCCAAACACGAATGTCGTCGAGACGTAATTCAGGGCTTTGGGCCGGCCTTCGAAAGCCAGCCTCAGAACCTCGTTGGTTCCCAGCACGTTGGCTTCGCGCATGCGGTCGTAGTTGAACAGGTAGTTCACGGTCGCGCCGTTGTGGAACACCGTGTCCATCTCATTGGCCAGAAAATCCCACACATCCTGCGTGAGGCCCAGGTTCTGCTGTCCAAGATCGCCGCAAATGGGAATCACACGAGCCTCAAACATCGACATCAGCGCGGGCGTGCAGGGCCCCATCGATTCCATCGCAGCTTTCAATCTTTGCTTGCCCTGCAAATCGTTCGATGCCCTCACGAGAACGTATATCTTCGCCCGCGTCTGTTCCAGCAGGCTCTTCATCAGGAACGGCCCAATGAATCCGGTACCACCCGTAAGCAGCACATGATTCAGAACCGGTATGGCGGGCACAGGCGCAGGCGCAGCAGGCGCAAAAATGAGCTTACTGTCGCTGCTCATCAACTGCTTTTCTGCCGCGCGCTGCTCTTCGCGGAAAACCCCCAGAGAGTGACGCAGCAATATCAGCGCTTCTTCGGGAGCGCGCTCCAGCTGTTCGGCCAGTTGAAATAGCTCGGCTACGCTCACGCGCTGAATTACGCCGATGTCCACCTGCCGCGCCAGCATGTCGGCGCCCTTATCTTTCAAGAGTTCCTTGAGCTCGTGCATGAAGACGACAAGGTCCAGCGAATCCAGGCCTGCTTCAACCAGGTTGTACGATTCCTGCCCGGTTAGGTTGTACCTGGTTTTCAACGCGTCGAATGAAGTCCGAATCTCGGAACAGGACTCTGAGGCCCCGGCATCTTTTTCGCGCAAAAACTCTGAGAGAACATTAAACTCGCCTGCCAGCCACATTTGTTTGGCCTTGTGGCGCATGATCTTCCCCGAGCTGGTTCGCGGAATTGCACGCGGCGCAATGAACGAAATCAATGCCGTTTCAACGTTGAGATAATTCCTCACCGCAGAGGCGATCTTGCGCGCATCCGGCAGCACCTTGGGATTCTTGACTTCGGCCACAATCGCCAGCGCCGGCTCGCTGTCTTCATTAATCTGGAACGCGGCCACGCAATTGCCCCTGATCAGCCCAGAGGCTCTCTCGACAACGTTTTCAATGTCCTGCGGGTAGTAGTTTTGCCCGCGGAGAATAATCATGTCTTTGATGCGGCCGCAAACGTAGAGTTCGCCATCGTGGAAGAAGCCCATGTCGCCGGTTTTGAGGTAGCCCACTTCATACGGTGTGTCGTCTGCCAGTCGCGCGCGAAACTGCTTGAGCGTTAATTCCGCGTTCTTCCAATAGCCTCGACATTTGCCGCTTCCAGCCACCCAGATCTCGCCGATCATGCCTTCTTTGAGAGCAAAGTGCCGCTCCGGATCAACCACCTTCACGTCTATGCCAGGCAGTGGAACTCCACAGCTGACAATCTGCGTAGATGCGTCGATCTCTGAGACCTCGGTCGTCATGCGCGCCTTGCCCAGCGCCAGGGCACGCTTGTTTACGGAAACAATATTGCGGCCGCCGAGCGAAACCGCAAGAGTATTTTCGGCCAGCCCGTAAGCGGCGTAAAAGCTCTCCGCTTTGAGGCCGTAGGGCTGAAATGTTTCAAGAAACCGTGTGAAGGTATCCGCTTTTACCGGCTCCGCAGCCACCATCAACACCTTGAGAGAGCTCAGGTCGCAATCTTCAAGGCTTTCTTTTGAAATTCTTCCGGTGCGCAGGCAATAGTCAAAAGCGAAGTTGGGCGCTGCCGTTGCGGTAGCTCGATAGGTCTTGATTGAGTCAAGCCAGAGAGCCGGCCGCTGAATAAAGTCCATTGAAGAAAAGCCGTAGGTCGTTCCGCCTTTGAGCGCGGGATACAGGTAACACCCGATCAGCCCCATATCGTGATACTGCGGAAGCCAGGAGACGACCACTGGATCGGGGTGGCTGATCACCAGCGGGCACGTATCCAGGATGTTCTCGTGCGTCACGATCACACCCTTCGGTTCCATGGTCGATCCTGACGTGTACTGCAGAAACAGTATCTTCGAAGTCTCGGTAAACGGATCGTCCGTGACCGTATCCACGAATTGCTCGGTGACCATCCAGGGAAGATTTGAAATGTAATCAACATCAACGCCCGATGCCGTAACTCCGCTCCGGGTCAAATTCGTCTTCAAGGATGCGCGGTAATCGCTGCTGGTCAACACCCCGGCCGCCTGGCAATCCTTGGCAATGTGGACCATCTTGTACAGGGCGCTCTGGAAGCCGCGGGAGCCCGGGGGATACACAGGCACAGGAACCAGTCCGGCGCGCACGCAGCCAAAAAAAGCGCAAATCATTTCCAGCCCCGGCGGGTAAGCAAGTAGCAGCCGTTCTCCAGGCGCAAACCCATGCCGTTTCCGCAGGTGTCCGGCGATGGCCCGCGTCCGATGAAGAAACGACGCGTAGGAATAGCATTCGATTGGATTGCCGTTCAGATCAAGATACGAATAGAGGAGTTTGTTTGGATGCTCATCCCCGAGCCTGTCTAATTGGTCCAGAATCGACGCCATATTCGATCAGAGATACCCTTCAAAGTGGATTAGGAGAACTCAGTACGTGAAAAAACACTTACCCTTTTAATGCCGCGCGGGCCATGATCCGGTGAAGTTCGCCTGAGTCTCGGGGTGCGGTACTTCAGTGTAGGCCGACATTGAGAACAAAGGCAATATCTGGTCTTTGTTCAAGTGCCGCCCGATCTGGTCGTGGGCAAATCGCCCTGGCGGACATCTCAGGCAGCGAGAAAGTCTTGCAAGGTCCGCCGGGTCTCCTATGCCCATTCAACGGATTTTCATACAATCTTTTGGTCCATGGTAGCAGAGCAGGGTGCCTTGCGACCCATCTTCTATTCTAAGTACTCCGCCCCGGCACCGCCCGATCCGAATTTCCTTGATTCCGCATGAACTTCCGCGCTAACATTCAGGCTTCGACGCTGCCGGTAATGGGTCATTAGAGCGCCTTCACCCTGGGCGGCCGATGCCGCCGGTCGAAGCGGGCCGGACCCGCTTAAAATAATCATGGAGGCGCTGGTGACATCCGGGACCGAAACAGTAATCACGTTAAGGCCCGATGTGGATGATCTTGTACCTCACGAGCCATTGCCGCCTCAACCTGCCGGCGATTCAGCAACTGCGTCCTCCTTCCCCAAAGTCTTACGCCGCCGCCTCGAAAACTTCTTCGCCGAACAGAAAATCTCTCCCAAAGCCGACGGCTCAATGTGGCTCAAAGTTGCCGTCGGTCTCGCAGCGCTGCTGGGCAGTTGGATTGCCATTTACGCCCTCAAGCCGGCTACGTGGGGTTTTGTAGCCCTCTATCTCGTCGGCGGTCTTGCCCAGACGTTCCTGTTGCTGAACATCGCCCACGACAGCAATCACAACGCCATTTCGTCCAAACCGTCTGTCAACAAGCTTCTGAATTATGTCTTCGACGTTTGCGGAATCAGCTCGTACATGTGGCGGATTCTCCACCATCGCGGCCATCACTCCTGCATCAATCTTCAGGGCGAGGATGACGCGCTTACGGGTCGCGGCATTTTCCGTTTTACGCCCCATGAGCCGCGCACGCGCTTGCACCGGTTCCAGCACATCTATGCGCTTTTCTTTTACGCGCTTTTCTCTCTCGACTATGTTTTTCTAAGGGACTTCGAGGCCTTCTTCTTCCCCACCCACGACTATTTGAAGCGCACCAAACATCCGCTGCGGGAATACGCAATCTTGTTTGCGAGCAAGGCGCTCTACGTCACCTACATGCTCATTTTACCGGTTGTGGTGCTGGGCAAACCTATTTGGGTGGTCGCTCTCGCGTTTGTGCTGGTTCACCTCATCATCGGATTGTCCGTTTCGCTGGTTTTCCAGACTACCCACACCGTCGACAGCACTTACTTCCCCGCGGAACGAAGCGAATTTGAAAATGGCGTGTACCACATCTTCGCCACCACGGCCGATTATGCGACTGAAAACCCGGTTGTTGCCTGGCTTACCGGCGGGCTCAACCACCACATCGCCCATCATCTGTGCCCCTACGTGTGCCACACGCACTATGCGCCGCTCACCCGGATTGTGAAGCAGACCGCCGCGGAATTTGGCGTTCCCTACCGCCAGCATCCCACCATGACGCGGGCAATCGCGCATCATCTGATACTTTTAAAGCAGTTGGGGAACGAAGACTGATGCCGGCATTCGGCCGAGCTCCTGGACTGGCCGGCTTTTCTGAATTACCCTTCAGGCAGAACTCATGAGATTCTCCATCCTTCAAAGCACGCATCCGGGCGAGGTGTGACCTTGTCTACTCCTATACCCGTTGTTTCCCGATTTCGCTCTTTTGCTGACTCGCCCGCGATGGTTCTCAATCCGGTCAAGGTGCTGTCAAAGTACACCCAGGAGTACGGTGACACATTCCGCTTTTATATTGGCGGCATTAAAGAAGCCATCGTTACCACCAATCCCTACGTGATTCAGCACGTGTTGAAGACCAACGCGGAGAACTACCAGAAATCCGAAATCCAGGTAGAGCGGATGGGCCATTTTCTGGGCAAAGGTCTGCTCACCACCCACGGCGAAGCCTGGCGCACGCAGCGGCGTCTGATCCAAAAGGGCTTCGATCGCAAGCAGCTTGAGGCTCTGTCCGCAATCATGCAGGACTCGCTTGCCGAGTCGCTGAAGCTTTTCGAGAAACAAGTCCGTGTTGGCTCCGTCGATATCTATCCGCACCTGATGAAAATGACTTTTTCGATGGTCGCCCGTTCGCTGTTTGGCGCCAAGCTGAAAGATGAAGACATCGACATGGTCAGCCACACCATCTGCACCGTGCAGGAGTTCATCGTCCGACAGACCCTTCAGCCCTACATGAATCCATGGTTCGCAGTTTCAGGCGACCTGCGCAAGCATGAAGAGATGCGCGCCCGCGCCGACAGCATTCTGATGGCATACATCAAGCAGCGCCGCCACCAGGAGCCCGGCCACGATTTGCTGCAGACTTTGATGGATGCCCGTTACAGCGACGGCGAAGGCATGAGCGACGAGCTCGTCCTGAGCGAAAGCATGCAGCTGCTGGTCGCCGGCCATGAAACGTCGTCGAACGCACTCTCATGGCTGTTCTACCTGTTAAGCACTCGTCCGGACTGTCTCGAAAGGGTGCGTGAAGAATTCGACTCCATCATCGGCGATGCGCCATTGAACTACACCGACGTTCCTCGGTTCGAATTTACTTCCCAGGTTATTTCAGAAGCGCTGCGCCTCTACCCGCCGTTCTGGATGATCGACCGCATGGCGGTTGCGGACGACCAGGCCGGCGACGTCGCCATACCCAGCGGATCGACCGTGATTGTGTACGTCTACGGCGCGCACCATGCGCCCAAGTACTGGCAGAATCCTGAGACCTTTGATCCGGCGCGCTTCACCAAGGCCAACGAAAAACTGCAGCCGCCTTTCACCTATCTGCCCTTTGGCGGCGGGCCGCGTGGCTGCATCGGGGGCAACTTCGCGATGCTGCAAATCCTCATGATTCTAAGCGTCCTGCTCAGGAAATACGATTTCCAGCTTGCTCCGGGCCAGCAAATCGAAGCGCGCCCGATGGTCATCCTGCGGCCAAAAAACGGCATCAAAATGACCTTCACCGAGAAAGTCGCGCGCGACCAACACGCCGTCCTTCAGAACTAACCCGCATTTCTCCCTAAGAATATGAAGTGTGGGTGCCCCATCCTCGCCGCGTCTTTGTTGTTGCGGCTAGGGTGGGATCGCTCAACGCCAAAAGGAAAACGCTTTAAGAAGAACGGCCGGAACGCCCAGCCCCAGGCCCCGACGATTTCAGATCGCTCATCGTACCGGCCGGGTAGGCCGTCGATTCCCGCACCACCAGGCGCGTATCGATCTTGTATTCGTGCTGCGGGTTGCCGCCTTCAACAATGTGCGCTTTCAACGCATTTACCGCCGCGTTCGCCAAATCGACTCTGGACATGTGGATCGACGTGAGCGGAGGAATCGTCACTCTCGCCATCTGAATATCGTCGTAGCCAATGACCGAGAGATCGGCCGGCACGCGCAGCCCAACCCTGAACGCCTTGTGCAGCACGCCAATGGCTGTCATATCGTTTGAACACATCACCGCAGTGGGCCGGCTCTCGGACTCGAGAATCTTGTCCATTGCCTTGATTCCGCCTTCGAGCGTGTGGTCGCCTTCAACGTTCCATTCAGGCCTCGCGACAATACCGCATTCCTCCAGGGCCTGCAAAAATGCCGCCGAACGCAATCGCGCCGAATTCAGCCTCATCGGTCCGGAGATGAATCCTATTTGCCTGTGTCCCAGCGCGGCCAGGTGCTGGACCCCCTGGCGTATCCCAT
>JBEKCW010000279.1:0-7373 GCA_050014675.1 Occallatibacter sp.
GAGCCACTTCATGGGCCGCGCCAAGGTTCGCCGCCTCTTCCGCGCCATTTTGTCGAATCGCAAAAAGAGTTGGAAGTTCAACATGTCGCCGCTGTTCCTCGAGTTCCTGATGGGCGACCGTCAATACGAGTGCACGCCGTGGGGCTCGCCCTCGTACAGCATCTTCGGATGGCAGAAGCCCTGTTACCTGCTTCAGGATGGTTATACGGAGACGTACAAGGAACTGATCGAGACTACAAAGTGGGAAGAGTACGGCGTGGCCAGCGGAAATCCCAAATGCGCAAACTGCATGGTGAGCTGCGGCTATGAGCCGACTGCCGTGATTGATGGTTTCCTGAGCTGGCGCGGTTTCTGGGGCATGGTCAAGGGCAACTTCAGCTCGTACAAGGACGCGCATGCGCAGAAGGTGCTGAATGACTTCAGGCCCGAGGGGCACGTGCCCCTGGTTCAGATCAAGAGCGGCGATCGCGTGATGGAGGAGACCAACGCATGAGCGCCGAGGTTCTGAAATACACACGCGAAGAGGTTGAAGCATTCGAGGTCGTTCCCGGCTTCAAGCACGAACAGCTCGAAGGCTCAATTCCCGAGCTCGCCTCCGACGATGAGATTCGCGCCGCGCTTGAAAGCGCCTTCGATTACCGCGGCGACGTCACCATCACCACCAAATCAGGCGAAGTGATTGAGGCCTACATCTTCAATCGCTCGACCGGCGCAACACTCACCGAATCGTGGGTGCAATACTTCACGCCCAAGGCCACTGACAAGCGCAAGCTCAGTTATGCAGAAGTCGCGCGTCTCGAATTCACCGGCAAAGACCGCGCCGCCGGCAAGCACTGGGAAGACTGGGTGAAAGCCTACAACGAGCGCAAAGCCGCCGGCGAAAAAGGCATCGCGCTGGTGCCGGATAAGCTGGACTAAGACCCATCAAATCCAGCGTTACCTATGGTCGTCCATGGATGACGACGGGGTCGGTATAATGCGGCGGGGGGACGCCACGATGACCGCCGAGGAGGAAAATGACTCTGGGCTTCTTTGTAGCGCCCAGCGGCAACCATACGACTTGGCCAAGCTGGCTTATGCGGCCGGGTATTTCGACGGAGAGGGAACCATTAACGTGCTTAAATCTGAGGGCATCCCTCGGCAGATCCGGATGGAGCTGACTTCATACGATCTGGATGCCCTGCTCGTTTTCGAGGAGCTTTTTGGGGGAAAGCCGACCTGGCATGAATTTAAGAAGGTTAATTTTCAAGTTTGCAGATGGGCGAAAAATAGCAGTGACGCCATAGGCGTATTGAGCGTCCTGGCACCGCTCCTAAGGGCCAAGAGGGAACAGGCTCAGTTGGTCCTCGACTCGGGGTGGGACACGCAGGCCCTTGGAAGGCGCCGCCTGACAGAGGATCAAAGACAAAAGAGAGCCGCCCTATACCTGGCCCTCAAGGCCGCAAAGGACCGACAAAAGAAACATAAGCTAGCGGCAAACCTCGCTCTCGAAATAATTGTGGCCTCCAGTAAAATGCTTTGAAGTGGTCAGTCCCGCTGGCGCCGGGGAAGCTGGGCTAGCGTTTCGAAGGGATCAGGGATCAGGGATCAGGGATCAGGGATCAGGCCGCACGGTTCCTACAGCCTTAAGTTCTAGATTTCTTTCGAGTGCAGCCGCGCTTTTCCTTCGAATTGCACAAGCGCTGGATCAAGCCGCCCCGGTGGCTATTCATACATCACCCCAAAATTTTGACAACCTGCGAATATGTCCTCGCGGGCGAATCTCACCGCTCACATCCGCACTCGCGCTATACTTTTCCCACTCCACGCGTCATTGTCCTCGCTCAAAGGAGCACCCTTATGCCAGCCAACCAGCCGGCCTTCATCCGCATGCAGAACTCGACCGCTGCAACCTGCTGCATTCGCCTCTATCACTCCAGCGACGCTGCGGGCATGGAGTCTTTCAGCTGGGTTCTCGCACCCGCAGAAGTATCCTCAAGCGCCATGACCGTTCATTTCGACTCCGGCATTGAGTCGCTCATCGTGCGAGACCACTGGTGGGCCTCGCTCAGCCCCATCGCCGAGCCCACGAGCGTTACTTGGTACGCAAGCCCGGCAGACCCGGCTCTGCCCGACACGTGGGATGAAAACAAGCTTGAATCGGCCGACGAGGGCGCGACCCTGCTGTTCACAGCCAGCGAGTCGGGCTACCAGGTCAACCTCAACTCGGGCAGCAAGACCTTCGACTGGCAGCAGATGGGCGGCCGCATGACTGTGCCCGGGTGCAACTTCACCAACATCTTTGTGCTGATGCTTGAGAACCACTCCTTCGACAACATCCTCGCGTTTTCCGGAATTCCCGGCATCGCCGCCGCAACACGCGCCAATTCGAATTCATACTCGAGCAACGGCCAATCTCTCACCGTCAACGTCACTTCACCTGCGCCGGTGAGCATGCCCACCGATCCCGGCCATGAGTTCCTTGACGTTGTAGAGCAGCTCTGCGGCCAGGGCGGACAGTACGTTGCCGGCAGCTATCCGGCTGTCAATAACTCCGGCTTTGCCGCCAACTACGCCACATCGAATTCTGAAAAAACCGGTCTGCCCTCCGGCGCGCAGGTGGCTGACGTCTTGGCCTGCTTCGACACGGCCGCGCAATTGCCCGTCACCTACGCGCTCGCCACAGAATTCGCGGTGTGCGATCACTGGTTTTCGTCGCTGCCCGGTCCCACCTGGCCCAATCGATACTTTATTCACTGCGCATCTTCGGCGGGCCTCGACGACAGTCCCACCTCAGATCAAATGGCGGGCTGGTCCATCACCGGACTCGAATTCCCCAACGGCTCGCTCTACGACCGGCTCAACACGCTGCCCGCGGGCAAAGGTCGCATCTATCACGATGAAACGGGGCCGGAGATCGGCAAGCTTCCGCAGGTGACTTCAATCAAGGGCGTCTCCATGCTCGACGTGTGTTCGCTTGACGACTTCGCCGCGGACCTCACGCGCCCCTATCCCTGGCGCTACACCTTCATCGAGCCCAACTTTGGCGACACGCTCAACAACACCTATGAGGGTGGCAGTTCGCAGCATCCCATGGATGGAGTTGCCGGCGGCGAAGACCTTATTAAGCGCGTCTACGAGGCTATTCGCAACTCGCCCTTATGGAACGAGAGCCTGCTGATAGTTACCTACGACGAGCACGGCGGCTTCTACGATTCGGTGAGTCCCGGGCCATGCGCTGCTCCCGGCGACCACCCCGCCGCCGGCCTCAACAGCCACGGTTTCGAATTTACCCAGCTGGGCGTTCGCGTTCCCGCAATTGTTGTTTCGCCGCGTGCAGTTGAGGGCGCGGTTTCCAAAAGCATCTACGACCACTCATCGGTTGTTGCCACGGTCACAAACTGGGTCGGGCTCGGCTCGCTCACCGGGCGCGACGCCGAGGCGAATACTCTCACCGCGCTGCTACAGGGACCCGTGCGCACCAACTGCCTATCAACGCTGCCCAATCCGGTTGCGGAGCCTGTTGCCGCAATTGCCGCGTCCGCCGAGATGGTTGCGGCCAGCGACAGCGATCCCTTGCGCGACAGCGGCAACCACTGGGGATTTCTCTCGATCGCGGCCAAAACCGATTACGAGCTTTCAGGGCAGACGCCCGCGGATGAAGCACGCATCCGGCAGCGCATTGCCAACATCCGCACCGTCGGCCAGGCCCGAGAATACGCGCTTGAAGTCAAAGCCCGCACCGATATGCACCGCGCAAAGCACCGGCAATTTGGCCACGCCGCGGTCAATTCCCAATAGCGACGCCTGTAACCGCTCTTGCAAGTCGATCGAGCTTTGCATCAAGCGCCTCGCAGGCCTTCATTACTTCGGCATTTCCATAAACCGACATCAGGCTTGAAGGAACGTGATAGCCGAAGTGAGTTTTCTTTTCGGCGTCTTCAAAGATGTGCACCCGAACCGGCACGTTGAGGCCGGCAGCCATCGCATGCCGCAGCATGGTGCGCGCAATCAGCGGATTGCCGATGGTGTACATCTTCGATTGCGTTGTCCCTCCCTCGAACCGCTTCATCCACGCGCCGTGATCTACGGTGAGAAAACGCATAAAACCGCTGGTTTTCTCCCGTTCACGCACCAGCCGTTCAAAATCCTCTATGCCATGCGCCGCCGCTGCAATCTCTGCGAATCCGCCAGCCTCCACACTGCCTGTCGCTTTTTCAAATGCTTCAATGACGCTTTGAAATGAGTGATCCGACACGTGCTCAACGTACTCGACTGCAAATGTTTTCTTCAACTAGGCCTCCGGCAAGTGCGGTGCTGCTTTACCATTCCCGCCGTTCACTCTGATGCAGGCAACATGCGCGGGGATTCAGTGTCGTTCAGTGCGGTAGGCGGCGCATCGTAAAATCACATCAGCAACCTGCTCATCGGCTGACCTGCTGACTCGCTGACTTGCTGACTCGCTCCATCATGAAAATCTTTCTCACAGGCGCCACCGGTTTTGTCGGACACCACGTGGCCAAAGCTCTCGCCGCTGAAGGCGCCGAGCTTCGTCTTCTCATCCGCAAGACCAGCAATCTCAAAAACCTTGAAGGCATCGCCGGCGAGACGATGGTCGGCGACCTGGCCGAGCCCGAGAGCCTGAAGAATGCGATGGCCGGAGTAGACGCGGTGGTTCACGTCGCCGCCGACTACCGCCTCTGGATTCCCGATCCCGCCGCCATGTACAAGGCCAACGTCGAGGGAACGCGCGAGCTGTTGCGCCTGGCGCGCGAAGTTGGCGTGAAGCGAGTCGTTTATACATCGTCGGTCGCCACCATGCACTTCCGCACCGACGGCATCGTGATCAACGAAGACACGCCGGTATCGATTGCCGACATGGTGGGCCACTACAAGCGCTCCAAGTTCCTGGCTGAGCAGGAAGCGATCTCGGCTGCGCAAAAAGGGCAGCAGGTAATGATTCTGAACCCCACCAGCCCCATCGGTTCGAACGACGCCAAGCCAACTCCGACCGGCCGCATCATTCTCGACTTTCTTAACGGAAAATTCCCGGCCTACATGGATACCGGCCTCAACCTCGTCGACGTCTCCGAGGTAGCGCGGGCGCACGTGCTCGCGCTAAGCAAAGGCAAGCCCGGCCGCCGATACATCCTCGGCGGTGAAAACCTGACCCTCAAGCAGATTCTCGACAAGATGTCGGCTATCACCGGCATTCCATCGCCTACCGTCAAAATACCTTTTGCCGTCGCCGCGACGTACGCGTTCTTTGAGGAGATCATCACCGGCCGCATTCGTGGCAGGGAGCCGCGCGCCACGCTAGAAGAGGTGCGCATGGGCCGCAAAAAAATGTTCGCGTCGAGCGCGCGCGCCCAGCAGGAGCTCGGCTTCAGCATCCTGCCCGTGTATCCCGCTATGCGCGCGGCGATTGAGTGGTTCCGCGCGAACGGGTATGCGCCGTAAATCGTGATTTCAGATAGGATTTGAAACGTGATCTGCTTTCAAAAGCCGCCACGAGAGGGTCGAGCCAACATCGTGTTTCCTGCGCTGATGGCCTATTGGTTCGCCTATTGCATTTATAGACTCGATCGAATCCGTCTCCATCCCAATTCCATCGATGCGACGCTCGCGATTGTCATGGGATTGCTTGCAGGGAGCGCCTGGCTTGTAACCACCCCAGGGCGACTGCATCAGTTGAGGCTGCACAAAGCTTGGATCATCGTGATGGTCAGCCCTTTTGCGGTGTCGATTTTCGCACTTTGGAATCAGTGGAACATCGCTGGATGGTTGATGCTGGCGGCAGCGTTACTGGCCCAATGGCTTCTTGTTTTCCTCTCGCCGGGAACTGCCTCAGGAGTTGAGCAATCCGAAAGATCTGATATTCCCGCCCTATGACCCGCACCGCCTTCATTGCCGCATTTCCCGGTGAGATCAAGCCGCTGGTCAGAACCGCGACCAGCAGCGGGAGCAGCTCCGGCGTCTGGCCGCACTCGTCTCGCGACGGCATTCACTTCTGGGTCGTCCGTAATGAAGAAGAAGAGTGGATTGCCGCCTGCGCCGGCGCCGGCCAGGCTGCCGCGACCCGCGCCTTCGCCGCCATTGAAGACGGCGGCCCCGTCGACCTGGTTTTCTCGCTCGGCTGGGCCGGCGCGCTCACACCCGAGCTCGCTCCCGGCTCGGCGCACAATTGTGCCGGAGTTATCGACGCAAAAACCGGCGAGCGTTTCCGATGCGATGCCGAATCAGGCCACGAGTGGCTCGTAACCGCTCCAGCCATCGCAGGACCCGACGAAAAGTTTCGCCTGGCCAGAGCCTACCCGGCAGCCCTGGTCGACATGGAAGCCGCGGCCATCGCCCGCCTGGCTGCCATGCGTGAAATTCCTTTCTACTGCATCAAGGGCGTGAGCGATGGCTTCGACGCCAAGCTGCCTGATTTCAATCGTTTCCTCTCGCCAACGGGCCAACTTGAAACGGCGCGCCTCGTTCTCTACTCCATGTTCCGTCCGTGGCACTGGCCCGCACTCATCCAAATGGGCGAAAATAGTAGAAAGGCTTCCCAAAGCATCGCGGAGCTGGTCCTGAAACTCCTCGAAGCATAACGTCACATCAGGAAACGGAATGGCCACTCAGACATCCGCAGCTGAAACACTCGTAGAAACCCGCATCCCCGACACCATGCGCGCCGTGGTTTATCGCGGCATTAACGACATGCGCATTGAGACCGTCCCCGTGCCCAAAATCGGCCCCGGCGAGCTGCTGGTAAAGATTGCCACCTGCGGCATCTGCGGGACTGACCTCAAAAAGATCCACATGGGCTCGCACTCCGCTCCGCGCATCTTCGGTCACGAGATGGCCGGAACCGTTGCCGCTTTGGGCGAGGGTGTTACGCGTTTCGCAGTTGGCGACCGCGTGATGAGCTTTCACCACGTGCCGTGCGGCGAGTGCTACTACTGCCGCAAGCAGACCCCAGCACAATGCCCGCTCTACAAGAAGACCGGCGCAACCGCAGGATTTGAGCCCTCCGGCGGAGGCTTTGCCGAATACATCCGCGTGATGGACTTCGTTGTCGAAAACCGCGGCGTGGTTCGCATTCCCGACGGCGTGCCATTTGAGCAGGCTGCCTTCGTTGAGCCCGTCAATACCGTGCTGAAAGGTGTGAAGCTGCTCAACCTGCAGCCTGACGATACGGTACTGGTGATCGGCCAGGGACCCATCGGCCTGATGCATGCTTCACTAGCCAAACGTATCGGCGCGCGCGTGCTCACGTCCGATCTGTTTCCCGAGCGCCACGCAATTGCCGCGCGCTTCGGGCTGAACAACCCCATCCACGCCGGCTCTGAGAATGTAGTCGAACGTGTCTTTGCAGAGACTGAAGGCCGCGGCGCCGACGCTGTGAT
>JBEKCW010000280.1:0-7355 GCA_050014675.1 Occallatibacter sp.
CGGGCGAGTGAGGCGGCTACTCCACGTGGATAGTCGCATTCAGCAGCATGTCGGCTGACGAGTCGCCGATCATCACCTTCATCGGCTCAGATTCAACCTTCCATCCCGGCAGCTTTTCATCCCACCACGCCAGCGTCTCAGCCTTCAGCGGAATCTCCACTGTCTTCGTCGCTCCCGCCGCAACCGTTACGCGCTTGAATCCTTTGAGCGCCTCGTGCGGCTGCTGAACTTTGGCGCCCATGTGCTGCACATACATCTCGACCACGGCGTCGCCATCACGGCTGCCGGTGTTGGTCACATCCACGCTCACGGTCAAGGCTCCATCTTTCGCAAGCTTTGGCGAACTGGTCCGCAGGTTTGAATACTTGAAGGTGGTATAGCTCAGGCCGAATCCGAATGGATAGAGCGGATCGCCCTTGAAGTACATATAGGTGCGTCCGTCGCGGATGTTGTAGTCCATCATGGGTGGCAGTTGGTCGATTGACTTGGGCCAGGTGACGACGGTATGGCCGCCGGGGTTGTAATCGCCAAACAGCACCTCGGCCAGCGCGGTGCCTTCATCCTGCGAGCTATGCGCCATGTGCAGAATGGCCGGTGCGTGTTCCTGTGACCAGTTGATGGCGAACGGGAAGCTCGAGATGAGCACCACAATGGTTTTCGGATTGACGGTGAAGACCTGTTTGACCAGCTGCTCCTGCGCAAGGTCGATGCGCTCGCGGTCGCGTCCTTCGCGGCCGTCGCTCGGCACGGTGCAGGCAATCGTGCCGCCGCCGTCCACGGTCTGCACCCAGTCGTGCGCCATGTCGGGGCCGCAGGTGGGGTCGTTGCCGATTACCACGATGGCGACGTCAGAGTGCCGCGCCGCATTGAGGGCCTCATTGCCGAGTTCGCTCTCGGCGTAGTTGATCTTCACGTTCGGCCCAACTTCAGCCGTGATCCCCTGGAGCGGAGTGACTTTGTAAGGCGGCGTGCCACCATACCAGTCCCAGTGAACCGAGTCGGCCAGCGGCCCAATCACCGCAACCGACTTGATCTTCGTCTTATCGAGCGGCAGCAGATTGTTCTCGTTTTTCAGCAGGACGACCGACTCGAGCGCCATCTTCTTTGAGATTGCTTTGTCCTGATCCGCGCTCCACGGCTCAGGCGCGCCCTTCATTTTGCTGAAGGGCACCGCGTCGGGCGGGTCGAGCAGCCCAAGTTTGATAGCGATGCGGAATTTTGGCCGCGCCAGCGCATCAAGCTGGGCCTCGGTGATCTCGCCATCCTTGACCGCTTCTTTGGTCTGGTCGCGGTAAACATCGAGAAACTGGTTGACGCCGTTCTTGAGACACGCCACCACCGCGGCCTTCTGGTCAGGGAAGATGTGCCTGGGATCGACCAGCTGCTTTACTGCGCCGCCGTCGCTTGAGATCACGTCGACGCCCCATTTATCGACCACCACGCTTTTCATCACTGGGTTGATGGCCATGGGCGTGCCGTTCCAGCCGTTGTAGCTGGCCATAACGGCCTTGGCGCCGCCTTCAAGAAACGCCATCCTGAAGGGCACCGAGTAGTACTCCCAGAAAAGGCGCTGGTCGAAGTCGGAGGTTGAACTGTCGCGGTGATTCTCATTGCTGTTGGCCAGGAAATGCTTGAGCAGCGGCGATGCCTGCCAGTATTTGGGATCGTCGCCTTCAAGCCCCTTGCTGAATGCCACGGTCATGGTGCCGTTAAAGAAGGGGTCCTCGCCGTAAACCTCTTCGCTGCGGCCCCAGCGCGGGTCGCGCGCCAAATCCGACTGCGGTCCCCAGGTCATGAGCAATTGCCGGTTGTACTGCGGATTCTCGGTAATGTATCGAGCCTCGTACCCCTCAACGAAGCCTGCCTGGCGCACCATCTCCGGGTCCCACGATTCACCCATCCCCGGTGGCTGCGGAAACTGGGTGGTGGTAATCGGCTGCCGGCCGAAACGCGCTTCGCGCTGCACCACTCCGTGAATGCCCTCGGTGCTGCCGATGTTGGGCACGCCCAGGCGCGGCACGGCGGTAATGGTGCCCAGCACGTTGATCTTCTCGTCCACTGTCATTAAAGACAGCAGGTTGTCGATGCGTTTTTCGTCGGGCAGCGACGGGTCCTGAAAAGGATACTTCGGTTGTTGGGCAGCGGCTGGAAGCAGGCAGAATACGGGAAGGCAGCAGGATTGCAGAAGTTTTTTCATGGCGATACCGGTCCGGCGTTCATACTACATTGGCCGGCCCGATATCGCCAGACCCGATACCGCCAGAGTTGTTGACCTTATCTCGGTCTTACGCGTTGTTTTTCTTACACATTTACCGCGTTGCCGCTGCAGCCGGTGTGACCGCACGTGCAAATCACCTCAGGCTTTCCGTCTGTCGCTTCACAATGCGGGCTACAGTATTTTGATTCGCTGCTTGCCATGCAACTGCAGGCAGGGTTCGCGCACTTTGTATTTGCCATTGATCCCTCCAGTTATTAATTCATCCGGTCCAGTAAATGCGCGGCTGGCTATCAAGCCGCTTCAGGCCTCTACGATGCCCTCGCCGATTGAAAGGATGGCGCGTGGACCGCGGGCCGGGTTCGTGGGGCAGGATTTGCCCGTTCGGCACTCGCCAGCGCCTCGATTTCGCCATGTTTCCGCAGTAAACAATGCCGGTGTTCTTATCACAATCTGGTTGGTATACTTAAGGTGTGACCACAGCCGTCTTCGAATCCATCCCCAACGGTTCCTCTCACTCGTCTTCCCCAGGCCAGAAGAGGGTTTTGCTGCTCAAGCCGCGCGGATTCTGCGCGGGAGTGGTGCGCGCCATCGACATTGTGAAAATCGCCCTCGACACTTTTGGCGCGCCCATCTATGTGCGTCGCGAAATTGTGCATAACCGCTATGTTGTGAACGAGTTGGCAGAGAAGGGCGCAATCTTTGTCCACGAAATTGAAGAGGTTCCCGACGGCCAGCGCGTCATCTATTCGGCCCATGGGGTGTCGCCCGCAGTTCGCGAGATGAGCAAGCGGCGCAACCTCAAGGTGATTGACGCCACCTGCCCGCTGGTCACCAAGGTCCACATTGAGGCCGTCAAATTTGCCAAGCAGGGCTATTCCCTGGTGCTCATCGGCCATCGCGACCACGACGAGATTGAAGGCACCCTGGGCGAGGCGCCTGAAGTTACCCAAGTCGTTTCGAATGTAGCCGAAGTCGAGGCCCTTGAGGTTCCCGATCCGGATCGAGTGGCGTACCTGACCCAGACCACGCTCTCGCTCGATGAAGCGCGCGACATTATTCACGCCCTCAAAATCAAGTTTCCCAATATCGTGGGGCCGCACTCGCAGGATATCTGCTATGCAACCGAAAATCGCCAGGTTGCGGTGCGCAACGTGGCGCACAATGCTGGGTTAGTACTAGTGGTTGGTTCCACGAACAGCTCCAACTCCAACCGCCTGGTTGAGGTTTCGCGCAACCTGGGAACCATCGGCTACCTCATTGACGACTCCCAGGCCATCGACCCCAAATGGCTTGAAGGGGTTGAAAATGTGGCAGTTACAGCCGGAGCTTCGGCGCCCGAGATCCTGGTGGAAGACGTGGTGAATTATTTGCGTCAAAACGGCTTTGATCGCGTCGAAGAAATAGAAGTGATGCCGGAAAATGTTCGCTTCGGCCTGCCGCCAGAGATTGTGCAGGCCATCGGAAGCGCCAGCGCGAATTAGCCGTTACCTGTTCGTTGATGTGACATCAAACAGGCTAACCCGGCAATGAGGCGTCTAACCAATTACCGCGGAGAGAGGGTGCATCTGTACGGTGGCGCCCTCGGCAATTCCGCAGTGGGGAATCAGGGCGTTTATCGAAGACCGCATGAGTTCTGAGCAACCGAATTCGCAAACTGCAGCAACCGAATTTGTTCGTCCTCGATTCGGCCGGATCGATGCGGATATGGCCGATGTGGGATCGGCAATCTCCCGCTCCCGCGACTACGTTCTCTCCCGGCAACACGCTGACGGCTACTGGAACGGCGAACTCGAAGCCGACGCCATGCTCGAGGCCGACTACATCTTTCTGCATACGCTGCTCGAGTCCGGCGACCCCGGACGGCTGCGGCGCGCCTGCACTGAGATGATGCGCTACCAGAATGTAGACGGCAGCTGGAGCATCTTTCCCGGCGGGCCGGGCAATATCTCGCTTTCGGTCAAGTGCTACTCGTCGGCCAAGCTCATGGGAATTTCGGCCGACGACCCGCGGATGGCCAAGTGCCGCGAGTGGGTTCTGGCCCACGGCGGAGTGACCGCATGCAACACCTTCACCAAAATGTACCTCTGCGCGCTGGGCCAGTACGACTACGATGCCGTGCCGGCCATACCACCCGAGATCGTTCTTTTTCCGAAGTGGTTTTACTTCAACATCTACGAGATCTCGGCATGGTCGCGCTCGATTCTCATTCCACTGGCCATCATCTACGCCAAGAAGCCGTACAAGAAAATTCCGGCGGAGCAGGGAATCGATGAACTCTTCGTGGGCGGCCGAGCCAACTCCATCCTGCGCCTGCGCAGGGATCGCAAGAAGCTCTTCTCGTGGCGCAACTTGTTCCTGGTCGCCGACCGCATGACGCACTGGTTCGAGGCCGTGCACATTCGCCCGCTGCGCACGCTGGCCATGAAGCGCGCGGAGAAGTGGATGCTGGACCGGCTCGAAATGACTGACGGCCTGGGCGCCATTTATCCGGCCATGCTCAACGCCATCATCGCGCTGCGCTGCCTGGGCTACAGTGAAGACGATCCCCAGGTGATCCGCGCCCGCGACGAGTTTGAGAAACTCGGCATCGAGCAAGGCCCAACCGAAGAAATGCCCGAGCCCACCTTCCGCATGACCCCATGCATGAGCCCAGTATGGGATACGGCGCAGGCCGTCTACGCCCTGGGCGAAGCCGGCGTGCCGCGCAACGATCCGCGCATGCTCAAGGCTGTCGACTGGATGCTGGCTAAAGAAGTTCGCCACAAGGGCGACTGGGCCGTGAAGGTTCCCAATACCGAACCGGGCGGATGGTACTTCGAATTCAACAATGAGTTTTATCCGGATACCGACGATACTGCGCAGGTTTTGCTGGCGCTCAAGCAGGTTGATAATCCCCGCGAGCGCTATCAGCACCAGGTTGAGCAGCGCGCCATTGAGTGGGAATTCGCAATGCAGTGCCGCAACGGCGGCTGGGGCAGCTTCGACAAAGACAACACGAAGATGATCTTCCAGTACATCCCCTTCGCCGATCACAACGCCATGCTTGATCCGCCCTCGGTCGACATTACCGGTCGCATGCTTGAGATGCTGGCGTCCTACGGCTACACCCGCGACGACAAACGCGTGCAAAAGGCCATCAAGTTCATTTTTGCCGAGCAGGAGCCCGACGGAAGCTGGTTTGGCCGCTGGGGCGTGAATTATCTGTACGGAACATTTCTGGTTTTGCGCGGCCTTGAGGCAATCGGCATCGATCACCTCGAGCCGCAGATTCAGCAGGCTGCCGAGTGGATTCGCATGGTGCAGAACGCCGACGGCGGCTGGGGCGAAAGCTGCGGCACCTACGACGAGCCCGACACGCGCGGCATTGGCGTAAGCACGCCGTCGCAGACTGCATGGGCCCTGCTGGGTCTGCTGGCTGCCGGCGACGACCGCTCCGACTCAATAGCCAAAGGCGTGCGCTGGCTGTTAACCCGGCAGAGACCCGACGGCGGCTGGGACGAATCGATGGGTGAAGGCCCCACGCGTCAAGGTATCATCACAGGAACGGGCTTCCCCAAGGTCTTTTATCTGGCATACACCATGTACCGGCACTACTTCCCGCTGTTGGCGTTAACCACCTACAAGCGGGCGATGGAGAGAAGCAGCCAATAGTAAGTAGCCAACAGCCAGTAGCTGTCCGTACTGGAGAAGCGCCTCCCGTAGGGAGGCAAGGAAGTTAGCCCAGGACGAGATTGCGCGAGCAATCGCAGTCCTGGGTAGGCTGCAAAGAAATGACCGCAGCCCCGTTGGGGCGGCACGAATCGAGCTGGAGGCTAGGAGCTAAAAGCTAATAGCTGCATTTCGGGGCTTCAGCCCCTGAGGGATACAACAGAATGGCGATTCCTATATCGCAGGTTTTTACGGTTGCCACCTATGTGTGGAAACAGAAGCTCAAGGGCAACAAGCGCTACCCGCTGGTGCTCATGCTTGAGCCGTTGTTCCGCTGTAACCTGGCCTGCGCCGGCTGCGGCAAGGTGCAATACCCTCCGCATATTCTCAAAAAGCAGCTCTCGCCCGAGGAGTGTTTCGCGGCCGTCGAAGAATCAGGCGTGCCTATGGTTTCCATCCCTGGCGGCGAGCCTCTTCTGCACCCCCAGATCGTCGAGATCGTCAACGGCCTCATTGCGCGCAAAAAATACATCTACCTGTGCACCAATGCGCTTGAATTGAAGCGCCGCTTGCCCGAGTTCACGCCCTCGAAATACCTCACCTTCAGCGTGCACCTCGACGGCCAGCGCGAGCATCATGACTTCAGCGTCTGCCGCGAGGGTGGCTGGGATATCGCAGTCGAGGGCATCAAAGAGGCGGTCAAGCGCGGCTTCCGCGTCACTCCCAATTCAACCTTCTTCGATGGCGTCGACCCGAACAGTGTGCGCGCCTACTTTGATGAAGTGATGGCCATGGGCGTTGAGGGCATCGTGCTCTCGCCCGGTTACAGCTACGACAAGGCGCCCGACCAGAGTCACTTCATGGGCCGTGCCAAGATTCGTCGCCTGTTCCGCGCCATTCTCTCAAACCGCAAAAAGAGTTGGAAGTTCAACATGTCGCCGTTGTTCCTCGAGTTCCTGATGGGCGACCGTCAATACGAATGCACGCCGTGGGGCTCGCCTTCGTACAGCATCTTCGGCTGGCAAAAGCCCTGCTATCTGCTCCAGGATGGCTACACCGATACGTATAAGGAACTGATCGAAACCACCAAGTGGGAAGAGTACGGCGTGGCCAGCGGCAATCCCAAGTGCGCCAACTGCATGGTCAGCTGCGGATATGAGCCCACCGCAGTTATCGACGGCTTCCTGAGCTGGCGCGGTTTCTGGGCTATGGCCAAGGGCAATTTCAACGCCTACAAAGACGAGCACGCGCAGAAGGTGCTGAATGATTTCAGGCCCGAAGGCCACGCGCCGCTGATTCAGATCAAGAATGGTGATCGCGTGATGGAGGAAACCAACGCATCAGCGCTGAAGTTCTGAAATATACACGCGAAGAAGTTGATGCATTCGAAGTCGTTCCCGGTTTCAAGCACGAGAACCTCGAAGGTTTGATTCCCGAGTTTGCCAGCGAAGATGATGTGCGCCAGGCGCTCGAAAAAGCTTTCGACTAT
>JBEKCW010000281.1:0-7326 GCA_050014675.1 Occallatibacter sp.
CAAGCATGCCCAGCGTACGAATGCCCCACAGCATGAATGTCTCGGCCTGTCCTTCGTCGATATCGAGGACTGCGAGCGGCAGCGAGGCCAGCGCAGCCGCCTCCTCGCCTGCAGCCACAACCTGCGCCGGGTCGCGCCGCGACAGGCCTTTGGCCAGTGCGATTGCCGCATGAAAATTACCGCTCACGGCAACCACGGCCTCAACGCCCAGCGCGCGAACGCGAGACAGCAGATTGTGAGCCAGCGCGAGAGGCGGCCCGAACAGCAGGCTGGTTCCCGCAATGTCGATGACGCATTGGAATGCGCTGCCGGCGCTCAACATTTCAACGCGTGGAGAAAAGCAACCCGCGCATTCAAGCAGCGCGGCCCTGGCTGCATCCTCTTCGGCAAGCGAGCGCATAAACGCGGTAACCGCGGGAAAAGTATCTACCTCAACCTTGGTCATGCCGCGTTCAACGCCCAGCTCGCGCGCCTTGCGGTTGACCGCGCAAACCATCGGCAGCGGCGGCTCGCCATCCATCACCACGCAGGCTTGTTCCTTCGCGCCCGGCCGCACGCGCAGCAAGGCCTGCGCAGGAAACTCGGTTGCATAAAGGCATGCGTAGAGTTCGGCCGGCGTCGTCATCGCACACCTGCCCATGCGGCGCGGCTCTGCCAGTGCGCCACGTTCGCGCGTTGCACAGGCTTGCGCAACGGAACAACGTTGTCGTGCGCACCGGTAAATCGCCGCCGTACCACTTCAACGCTGTGCGCCATGCCGGTGAATACGGTCGGTTCATCTTGCAGTGCATCGCCTGGCTCTAGCCGCAGCGTCAGTTCCGCGCTGCTTTTTGCACAGCCATACTGCGCCAGCAGCAGAAGACTCGCCTGCGTGCTCTCAGCAGCGGCACGGTAACGGAACCAGGTGGCCAGCGGCACGCGGGAAGCAAACTCCGGCGCCAGACTTCCAAAGTCCATCACGATGGCGCTGAATCCTCCGCCTTGCAGCAGCAGGTCGGCAGCGCGCAGTGCCTGGTCGAGTTGCGCCCATGGCCGCGCCCAGGGCTTTCCCGTCTGCTCGCGCTGAGCACGAAAGGCAGCAGGGGCTAAAGCCCCATTAATTTGAGGGCAATTTTCGGCACGGCTAAAGCCATGCCCTGATACAAGACCCCCAAGTTCAGGATTCATCAGACTCTGCGTGGCCGCCGAGGGAGGATTTTTCAGCGTGCTCACACCAAGACTCGAGCCATCCCTCCGCAGCGGCTCAGCACAGCGCGGTGCCATATTCGGTTGCGATGCGGTCTCCGGCTGCAGAAAGCCGCTCACCGCCTGCGCCATCCCGGTAACCTCGCGGCGCGGGTGCCCTCCGCAGCCTCCTCCGTGCAGCCCCTTGATTGCCGGCGCGGGTATCAGATACTGCTGCGGAAGAGCGAACCGTTGCCCTCTCTGCTGCGTTTCAGTTTTTCGCGCTCCGCAGCGCACCCACAGCAATCTCCTCAGGTCAACGCCGGCCGCCGCAGCCGAGGCTGGGTCGAGCGTGTTCGACACATCGAGCCACGCGCACACCCTCCCTGCCTGGGTCATGCCGGCCACAAAGGCCAACGCGACCGAGGTTCGTCCCGAACACTCCGGGCCAATCAGTTCGGTAATCGCCCCCACCGGCAACCCGCCGTGCAGCGCTTCATCCAGCGCGTCGATGCCCGTAGCAGCAACCGGCCGCACCACCCTGGCTACCGGCGTAAGCGCAGCGGGGATCCGGGCGGCGAGCGCCGATTCAACTTTCAGCCGGATTGCGGAGGCGGAGGGCATGGCGAACAGCTTTCGCCTTATATTCGCCTTTCTACTCGAAGACTGCAACCCCTCACTGCACTAATCCAGGTGCAAAAAAACAGTAACTTATTGAAATATTTGTGTTTATTTTCTCATCGGCAGTTTCCAGAGCTGCAACATTCCGCTCGCGGATCGTGCCGCTGCGCGGCTTCAATTTTGCGAAATCCGAGACACGAAAGGCCAGGATTTTCAATATTGCGAACAGACTGCAGCGTGATGCGCATACGCACCCCTGCTGCAACCAATCCTCAATCCACAAACGCCCCGGATGCCACAAACGCCTTCGATGCGAATCCCGCTGGTATTTGAAAGATGTTCGTGACAGTTAATGCTTTTGAAGCAGAAGAGCATTAGATGTGCGCTTAGTTCAGTAACGGTGCAAATTCGGCCAACCTGCGGGTGAATATCAGCATCTTCAAGAATGCCGCACTTCTGCTTCAGCTTCAAAAAAACAAGATGAGCCTGGAATCGAGTTACCGCTTTGCATCAATCGTCGATTGCCTGCACGGATTGAACGGGATCAAACCGCCCCAAAACAATTTCAACCTATGTTGTGGCCAGTTTATGGATCGATCACCCAATTTGTTCAGAAAATGAGGATTCACACAAAATGTCTCAAACTCTCGTTCTCTCGGTAGGTTTGGATCCGTCAACGCTTTATTCTCGCGAAGCGGTCCTGCGATCCGCGGGATACATCGTCGTCTCAACGATGTCGATCAAAGAAGCATTTCATCTGTTTCAGGAGGGTGATTTCGATCTCATCGCCCTGTGCCATACCCTTCCCGCGACGGATCGCGAACGCCTGATCTGGCTGATACGAGCGTCGGGATCTCGCATTCCAGTGGCCTGCATCCTGGGGACGCAAGGAAACGAGACTGTCTTTTCGGATGCGGCACTGGAACAGACTCCGGTCAAGCTCCTTCCGGGTATCAGGCGTCTGTTGGCCGACCAATTTAAGCGGGCGCTCGTCTCACCCGATAGTTCCCGGCTGCGCTACGACAATAAGATCCATCGCAACCCAACGCGCAATCTGCGCAATCATTTAACGGCGTCGAATTTTCGTGGGCACACTCAGAGGCGATCGGTTTTGAACTGATCTCTCTGCCTGCGAGAAATCGACCTTTTAGAAAGATATTCAAGTGCGAGGACCCAGCCATGCAGGAAGCTAAACCACGAGTCGTAGTTGCCGATGACGAAGACGTGATCGCTGATACGTTAGCGATGATTCTCAGCCAGGCAGGGTTCGAAGCGCGCGCTGTGTACAGCGGCGAGAAGGTTCTCGAGATAGTGCCGGGCTTCAAACCGGATATGTTGATTTCCGATGTCATCATGCCCGGCATTACTGGAATTGAGACGGCAATCAAAGTGCGCGCAATGTTGCCGTCGTGCAAGATTCTTCTCTTCTCAGGGCAGGCCGCTACGGCGCCTCTGCTTGAAAAAGCACGCGCCCAGGGATATGACTTCGATATCCTCAGCAAGCCTGTTCATCCCTCTGACTTGCTCGCCCGCATGCGCGTTGTGATACCGATTGATTCTGTCGGCATCGCTCCAGCCAATGGACTGACGGTTTCTGCCAACCGATCATAAAAAGAAACAAAGCAGGAGTTGCCGATGGTTGGCCTATGTGGTCTCCCACCCATCGAGCAGCGAATCCAAGAAGCAGGTCCTTCGACTCCGGTCGCCACGGCGACCCTCGCTCAGGAGGGGCACGGTTTCATTTTCCGTTGCGCGGCTTCGCGTTGATCTGCGCACTTTGGCCTGCCTGGTTCCACCATCCTCCGCCGAGCGCCTCGATCAGCGTTGCCGTATCCACAAAGCGGCTTGCGGCAGCATTCGCGCGATCCAGAGCAGTTTCGAGCTGCTGGCGTTGGGCATCAAGCAGATTCACGTGACTGATCCCGCCTGCCTTGTAGCGCCCGGCCGCAATTCGATAAGCCGCGTCAGCCTCATCGGCAGCCTCGGCGCGCGCATGCAGGGTTTCGGCGTCGTGTTGAATTGCATAAAGAGCGTCAGCCACTTCTCTGAAGGCCTCGAGCACGGTCTGCCGGTACGCGCCGCCCGCCTCGTCGTATGCCGCCTGGGCCTTGCGCTTTTCTGCCTGCAATGCTCCACCATTAAAAATGGGTTGTGTCAATGAGGCTCCGGCATTCCAGATATCGCCTCCGCTGATGAAACTGGTTCCTATGCCGCCGCCGCTCGCTGTCAGCAGAATCTGCGGGTACTCGTTCGCAGTTGCAACTCCGACATTCGCGCTGGCCTGATGAAGAAGCGCCTCAGAGGCGCGAATGTCAGGACGTTGTTTAACGAGGGCGGATGGAAGACTGGCCGGCAGTTCGTCAGGCAGGCGCAGGCTTTCGAGTGAAATGTCCGCAACGTGGGCCTCGGCCGGAGATAGCCCCATGAGCAACGCAAGCTGATCGTGAACCGCGTCCATCTGCAGGTCGAGCGGAGGAAGCGTAGCCTCGATCTGTGCGATCGCTGTTCTTTGGCTGTGAACGTCGTAGTCTGAAACACCTCCGGCGCGATATCGCTGCTCAGTAATTATGAGCTCCTGCTGCTCGAGTGCAATTATCTGCCGGGTGATTTCTATCTGCTGCTGCAATTGCGCCTGTCGAATGGCTGCCGCTGTCACGTTGCCTGCGAGCATCAGGCGCGCTCCCTCCAGCTGCCACTCTTCATACTCTCGTTCGGCCCGCAGACCCTCGATCAGCCGGCGGTTTGCGCCGAAGAGGTCCAGAGCATACGAAACCGCAATGGAGCCATTCAGCAAGCTGAAAGGCGAGGGATCGGGAAACGGAATTCCGTATGCAGCCAGATTCAGCTGCTCTCCCTCGACCGAGACATTGCCACTCACAGTGGGATACTTTGTCGCGCCGGTTCGAGCGCGCAATTCCTCCTGCGCCTGCTTGAGCCTGGCCGTGGCCTGCGTGAGAGTGGGACTGTTTTTGAGAGCTTCGTCCACCATGGCGTTCAGCTCTGGCGAGTGAAACAGTGTCCACCATTGCGCGGGAATCTCGGCTGACGGGTTGAAGTGCTGGGCAATTTCCGCAGGCCCCGTGCTCCCTACCGTCTCGCCTGGCTGCGGTTGCGGAGTATAAGAAGTAACCATCGGCGGCGCAGGCGCATGATAGTGCGGACCAACTGTGCACCCTTGGGCAAGCGCGAGAATGGCCGCTGCCAACGCCGCGATCGCCCGCTTCGCCTTCCGCTTCATATCTCGTTTTAAGTTGATTAATCCATGCATCATTGCCGATCCTCAATCCAGAGTTCTGCGATACGTCGCCACGGCGACACACATCAGCACCAGCGTGAACACCATCATCGGCCACACGCTGGGCCATGAGTCCGCCCATCCATTGCCTTTGAGCAGAATGCCGCGAATCAAGCGGTTGAAATAAGTAAGTGGCAGCAGGTTTCCAATCGTCTGCGCCCACATCGGCATACCTTTGAACGGAAACATGAAACCAGAGAGCAGAATGTTGGGAAGAAAGTAAAAGATGGCGAGTTGCACTGCCTGCAGTTGATTCTGCGCCAGCGAAGAAAAAGTAATGCCGACCGTGAGATTGGCGGCAATAAAAAGCAGCGCCGACAGGTACACGGCACCAAGGCTGCCGAAGAATGGCACGTTAAAGACAAATCGCGCCGCCAGCAGAATGATGGACGCCTGGATGAGGCCGATGCCGATGTAAGGAATCAGTTTTCCCGTCATCACCTCAAGAGGCGTCGACGGCATGGCCAGCAGGTTTTCCATGGTGCCGCGCTCGCGCTCGCGGGTGATGGCAAGTCCAGTCATCATCACCATGGTGAGCGTCAGCACCATGCCCATCAGTCCCGGCACAACGTTGTATTGCGTAATGTTGTCGGGGTTGTAAAGTTGATGGACAACCACGTTGAAGGGCGCCGGGGCCGGTTGAAGCTGTGCCAGCGGACCGGTCATCTCGCGCTGGACCACCGACTGCACAATGCCGTCGAGCGCACCCAGTGCGTACGCGGTTGCAGTTGGATCTGTGGCATCGGCTTCAATAAGCAGTGAGGGCCGCTCGTGCCGTAAAAGCTGTCGCGTAAAGCCCGCCGGAATGTTCACGACGAACAGCAACTGGCCTCGCGCCAGCGCTTCGCGCGCCGCCGCTTCGTTGGGCAGCACTCCCACAACCTTGAAATACGAAGAGTTCTGCATTGCCGCAATAAAGCTGCGTGTAATATCCGTGTCGTCGGCGCTGATAATGGCGGTATCAAGATGCTTGGGGTTCGTGTTGATGGCGTAACCGAACAGGATCGTCTGCATGATCGGTATGCCCGCGATCATGGCGAAAGTAAGGCGGTCGCGGCGCAGTTGCGTGAACTCCTTGAGAACGATGCTCCACCAGCGCGCAATTGAAAACCCATGGCGTGGTTTCATCGCCCGCCTCCGGAATTCTCCTCGGCGCCGCTCATCAGGTGAATAAACACATCCTCGAGCGAGGTGTCGATCTGCTCAGCACGCTTGCCGCCAGTAGCTACCACCGCATCTACGCTGCGGCGCAATTGTTCAGCGTCGGTGCCGCTGACGTGCAGAACATCGCCGAAGGTGACAGTCTGCTCCACGCCGGGCTCGCGCCGCAGCTTATCCTGCAGTTCAGAGATTCGATCGCCGTGAATCGCCCAGGTAGTCAGGTGCTGGCCGGCAATCACCTCTGCCGCTGAGCCCTGCACCAGCAGGCTCCCAAAAGCAATGTAAGCCAACTTGTGGCAGCGCACTGCTTCATCCATATAATGCGTGCTCACCAGCACCGAGATGCCGCGTGAGGCCAGGGCCTGAATCTCGTCCCAAAAATCGCGCCGTGCTCTCGGGTCCACGCCTGCCGTCGGTTCGTCGAGCAGCAGCAGTTCGGGCTGGTGCAACATGCAGGCCGCCAGCGCCAGGCGCTGCTTCCATCCGCCGGAGAGCGCGCCGGCAAGTTGATTGGCACGCGCCGTCAATCCCAGTTCATTGATAGAACGCCGCACAGCCTCCTTACGACCAGGCAGTTCGTACATGCGCGCCACAAAGTCGAGATTCTCGGCAATGGTAAGGTCCTCCCAGAATGAGAACCTCTGTGTCATGTAACCCACGCTGCGCTTTATTTCGGCGCTGTCGCGCACAATGTCGTATCCCAGGCAGGTTCCGGTTCCTGAATCGGGCTTCAGCAATCCGCACATCATGCGAATGGTGGTGGTCTTGCCGCTGCCGTTCGGCCCCAGGAAGCCGAATATCTCTCCTCGCCGCACGCGCAGCGAAACGTCTTTCACCACATGCTTGTCGCCGAAGTGTTTGTTCAGGCCTTGCACGTCAATGGCGTAGTCCGGACTGGTGGCGGCCATCATTGCAGGGCAATCTCCACGGGCTGCCCCGGATGCAGGCCAGCCGCACTTTGGACAGAAGTTTTGGCAATCACCATAAACACCAGCTTCGACCGGTTCTCGTTGCTGTAGATCACTGGCGGTGTGTATTCATTTTGAGCAGAGATAAAAGTGATGGCGGCCTTCAAGCCGGCCGCG
>JBEKCW010000282.1:0-7324 GCA_050014675.1 Occallatibacter sp.
ACGGCCGGCGAGCAGGACTATTGCCTGCGTAAACGCATGGCCGCAGAGAGCTTCGCGGCCCGCTTCGCCGCCAAAGAGGCTGGAGCCAAAGCCCTGGGCACAGGCATCAGCCATGGGGTGAGCTGGCTTGAGATTGAAGTGGTAAGAGAGCCGAGCGGCAGGCCCACACTACGCTTTCACGGACGCGCTCAAGAAAGAGCCGCCAGGATGGGCGTATCGCACGCCGCCGTTTCGCTCACCCACACCAAAGAATTGGCCATGGCCAGCGTTGTGCTTGAAGGCAAGGCCTGATCGGCCCATCTCTGTTATTCTCAAGGCGTCAGGTCCACCCACGGGCTGTTATCGGCTTCCCCGCCGGCTGGTAAGTTCATAACAGGCCCCCCAGCTTTGCCAGAGGAGTGACGTGCCAAGCCGCAAAGAGATTGAGTGGTCGCAACTGAGGGTGGGCTCACTGGTTCTGGCCGCCCTGGCCGCGCTGGTTGGCTTGATCTTTCTCATGTCCGGTTCCACCGGCGGACTGTTTGCGAAGAAAATTACCCTCCGCTGCTACTTCAAGAACGCACAGGGCCTCAAAGATGGCGCACCGGTCACCCTCGAGGGCGTGACCATCGGCAACGTCAAGAGAATCCGCGTTGTCGCTTCGCGCAATCCCAACCCGGTCGAAGTGGTGATGGAACTGGCCGGAGAATTCCAGAGCGGGCTGCACACTGACTCAACGGCCGTAATTACACAAGCCGGCGTGCTCGGCGATAGCTTTGTCGACATTGACTCGACCCACGCCAGCGGCCCCACTCCCGCCAACGGCACCGAACTGACTGCGGCCGGTTCGCCCACCCTTCAAGACGTCATCCAGTCCAGCCAGGACTCGCTCCAGAACCTGCAAGGCACCGTCGGCAGAATCAACAAAGTGCTAGACTCCATCAACTCAAACAAGGGCACCGTCGGGCGCCTTATCAACGATCCCCAGTTCGCCGACCACTTTGAGGCCATCGTGGCCAATCTCGACACCATGACCAAGGCCATGGCGAGCGATAAGGGCACCGTGGGCAAGCTCATCAACGATCCCACCCTTTACGACCGCTTCAACTCCGCCGCCGACAAGCTCGACCAGATCACCACCGCGCTCAACGATGGCAAGGGCACGGCCGGCAAGCTTCTCCACGACGATGAGTTCTACAACAACCTGAACGCCGCGGTAAAAAGCACCAATGAGATGGTGACCCAGGTCAACAAGGGCAACGGTGCAGTGGGCAAGCTGATGCACGACAAAGACTTTGCCCAAAAGCTCGACGATACCGTCACTCACCTCGAGGGAATCCTGAAGGGCATCGACGCCGGCGAAGGCAGCATGGGGCAGCTGGTCAAAAGTCGCACCACGGTCGACAACCTGAATAAGACTCTCACCTCGACACACGACCTCCTTGAGGCCATCCGCGCCGACCCCAAGAAATACTTCGTCATCCGGCTGAAGTTGTTTTAGGCGGTCTTCGATGGTCGATAAATCCGAGTGGGTCTGGGCTGACTTCAACGGACTCTTTGGCGAGATTCTTTGCCTCTCCCACAAAGACACGTCGAAGACCGCGTCGGGCAATGAGGTCGTCCTTCAGACCGGAATGTTCCTCACGGCGTACATGGAAGATGGCAACGAGAAAGGCGAGCCCGATGATATTTTCGCATCCGGTGTCGTTGAGCCGTCTCCCGAATGGCTTGCATGCAGAGGTTCGCGTTGGATTCTGCGCATCGACGAGGACGGCATCAGGTGGGAGTCTGACCTCAAGCGCACGCAACCACACGCTGACTAGCTGACTCGCTGACTCGCCGACTCGCTTCCTCTGAATATCTTCCAGAACTCAACGAAAGCCTTGATCCGCACCACCTGGAAATAATCCGTCGCCACCAGAAAGAAAACCAGCGAAGCCTCAACCACCGTGTGCATAGCGTCGGGGCCAAGTTGATCGCTGAAGGGCAACGGCGCGGCAGAAAGCACCATGGCCAGCACCGCCAGCCCGATCTTCACAATCCCCATCACCAGGTTGATCTCGGCCAGCTTGCTGGTAAACGGCCTCCCCAGCCTGAAAACCTGTCCAAAGGTGGAAAACGCGGAGCGCCGCTCCTCAAGCAGCGCGATCATCGGAGCAACTGCAACAATCCAGCTCACCAGCGCCCAAAGCGCGAAGAATGCCAGCGACAAAAATATCGCCCAGATGAAGAACCCCACCAGGTCCGGTTCACCCCCCGAGCCAATATTCGTACCGCTCATATGCGAGGCCCCAACCCACTCCATCGAGCGGAACCATCCATAAGCAACCATCAGAAACATTGCCATCCACGCGGCCTGCAGCATAATCATCGTACCTGGCCTGAAGCGCAGCCTTGGCTCAATGCGCATCAACAGCAGGTTGCGCCCCAGCGCCGAAACCACAATCCACGCCACTGCCCACACCGGCAACAGCCAGCGCATTACACCCATTATGTGAGGAATGTAGTAGCTCCACGCACCAGCCACCTGCTGCGCCGCGAGCCACGGATTGGTGAAATCAACCGAGCCGGCTCCCGATGACTCCAGCGGATACTCAGCCAGCATCAGCTGCGCCTGCTGCCAAAGCACCGCAAGAATCGGAATCCCGACCAGCCAGCGCCAGCAAAGCTCAATCAGCGTGAGCCCCGGCCGCCGTATCACCGCGCCCATGTGCACCACGAGCAACTGTGTTCCACGCACCGGCGCATTAGCGCGAACGGTAGGAATGACGAGAGCCCTCACTTCACAACCAGGTTCACAGCACGGCCCGGCACCACGATCACCTTCGCGACCGTCTTGCCTGCAATCCGCGACTGCACTTTCTCATCGGCCAGCGCCGCGGCCTCAATCGTTTTCGAATCCGACCCAGCCGGCACTCTGACCACCGCGGTCAGCTTGCCATTGATCTGCACCGGAATCTCAATCTCATCTTCTTGAGCCAGCCCCGGATCGCTTACAGGCCACGGATAACGAAGGATTGTGCCCTGGCCTCCAAGCTGCTCCCACAGCTCCGCCGCCAGGTACGGCGCAAACGGCGCAAGCAGTAGAGCCAGTGTCCGCAGCATTTCGTGCACAACGGCCGCAGGAACCTCGCCCGAGCTCAATTGCGCGTCGGCCGCCTGCAGCTCATTCACAAACTCCATGATGGCCGCAATGCACGTGTTGAAATGCCAGCGCCCTTCAAAGTCTTTTGTAATTTTGGCAATCGTCTGGTGCATCTTGCGCAACAACTTCTTCTCAACTTCACTGGATGAGGGTGCCCCATCGTTCGAGCGTTGCTTGCTCGAAGGGTGGAAATTCACAGAGGCCCCGTGCGCACTTGCTAACCGCCACACTCTCGCCAAAAACCGGCTCACCCCGGCCACTCCATCTTCCTGCCAATCCAGATCGCGGTCGGGCGGCGCGGCAAACAGTGAGTACATGCGCGTCGAATCGGCGCCGTAGCGGGCTACCATGTCGTCGGGCGAAACCACGTTGCCCTTCGACTTCGACATCTTGGCCCCGTCCTTGATCACCATGCCCTGCGAAAACTGCCGCTCAACCGGCTCGCCGTTCGTAATCATGCCCAGGTCGCGCATCACCTTGGTCCAGAAGCGCGAATAAATCAAATGCAGAATCGCATGCTCAACGCCGCCAATGTACTGGTCGATGGGGAACCAATACTCCGCAAGCTCTCGTCCAAAGGGAGCAGAAGAATTCTTCGCGTCGATGTAGCGATAAAAATACCAGCTCGAATCAACGAATGTGTCCATCGTGTCGGTCTCGCGCCGCGCCGGGCCGCCGCACTTCGGGCAAGTCACATTCACAAATTCAGGCACGCGCCCCAGCGGCGACCCGCCCTGCTGCGTGATCTCAATCTTCTCTGGCAGCAGCACGGGCAATTGCTCGTCAGGAACCTGCACCAGCCCATCATTTGGGCAGTTGATCATCGGAATAGGCGTGCCCCAGTAACGCTGCCGGCTCACGCCCCAATCTTTGAGGCGGAAGATTACCTTGGCCTCGCCATAACCGCCGCGTGTCGCCACTTCCTGGAGTTTTTTCTGGGCTTCGGCACAACTCAACCCGTCATACTCGCCCGAATTCACCAGCACGCCGTCTTCAGAAATAAACGGCAACTTCGTTGCGTCCTCGTTTTGGACAGAATCATCGGCTGGTTTGATCACGCGCCGAATATTGATTCCGTATTTCGTTGCAAACTCAAAGTCGCGCTCGTCGTGCGCCGGCACGCTCATAATTGCGCCCGTGCCGTAATCCATCAGCACATAGTTCGCAACCCATATCGGCACCAGCTCGCCGTTATACGGATTGATGGCGAAATGTCCCGTATCCACGCCGTGTTTCTCAATCGCGCCCACATCGCCGGCCTCGCGCGCCTTTTTCTGCTCGTCAATCAGCCGGTCAACCTCAAGCCTCAACTCGGGATTGCCCGCAGTCAGCCGCATCACCACCGGATGCTCCGGCGCCAGCTGCACGCTGGTAGCACCAAAGATCGTGTCCACGCGCGTAGTAAACACGCGGATGCGCAGCTTCCTCGTTCCCTCGCTCCCTTGCTCCCTTGCTCCCTGCTCTTCCAGGAAGAAATCAACCTCCGTCCCCTCGCTGCGCCCGATCCAGTTGCGCTGCATGGTGCGCACCTTCTCCGGCCAGCCGCCCAGCTTCGCCAAATCGTCCAGCAATTCTTGTGCGTAAGCCGTAATGCGGAAGAACCACTGCTCCAGGTCGCGCAGCTCAACCCTGGTATCCTCATGCCGCCAGCAGCAGCCGTCGATCACCTGCTCGTTGGCCAGCACCGTGGCGCACTCAGGGCACCAGTTCACCTTGCTCTTCTTGCGATACACCAGGCCCTTCTCGTACATCCGCAAAAAGAACCACTGGTTCCAGCGATAGTAGTCGGGCAGGCAGGTGGTCACTTCGGTGGCCCAGTCGTAGGCGTAGCCAAGCCGCTGCATCTGCCGCTTCATGGCGGCAACGTTGGCCAGCGTCCACTCCCGCGGAGGCGTATTGTTCTTGAGCGCCGCATTCTCGGCGGGCAATCCAAACGCATCCCAGCCCATGGGGTGCATCACGTTGTAGCCGCGCATCCACATATGCCGCGCCAGCGCATCGCCAATAGCGTAGTTGCGCACGTGGCCCATGTGCAGTTGCCCGCTGGGATAAGGCAGCATCTCAAGCACGTAATATTTCGGCTTGCCGCAGTCGGCGCTCTCCGCCGCGTAAAGTTTTTCGTCCGCATCCCATCGCGCCTGCCACTTGCTCTCAATCGCCGCCGGATCGTACCGTAATTGTTCTTTCTCGTCCGCCATAAGCTATTAGTTTAAATGGATGGATGCGTCAGCGAGGCGGGAGCAGCGGTTTCAGCCACGCGGGTGTCGGCGGATGGACGGCAACCTTTCGCCCCGCGTCCCTTGAAACCACCAGACGATACGGCCTATCGAGATCGCCGTTATCGTAAACACGAATATTGCTTATTTCGAAAAGAGACCGCTGCAGGTTCTTCATTGTCCGCGAATAGCGCTCGACAATCTTATCTGCCGGAACATCGTGCCCCCCCTTCGAAACGCGCATCGCGACGCGAGCTTCGGAGGTCTTCGGGCCATCGATGCCGATAAACACCAGCACTACCGTATAGCCCCTTGCCTCAGTCTCTTTCAGAAATTGAAGCTTCGCGCCAACAGGGTCCGAAAACACCGTCTCAAAGATGAAGCTCTCCTGTTGATCCACCAGCCCTCGCCTGACTTCGTCCGCGAGTTCGGCAGCCTTGTAAGCATTTACGCCCGTCTGTAATGAAATCTGATCGGCGTTGATGAAAGGCAGTCTCGACTGCTTGAGATAGGTGGCGTAAAAGGAAGACTTCCCCGCTCCGTTTGGTCCAGCCAAAGCCACCAGGATTGGGCGGCGTTGCCAGAGTTCGTTCACCGCGCGGCTCGCAGCCGGGCTTGCTTTGGCCGCTCTGCGACGAACCGGCGATTGACGAATCGTCCGACGGTTTCCTTGCCATCCGCTTCGGTACGAATCAAGAGCCCTTTCTGGTCCGGATGGGCACGGTAGTGCGGATAGGGCTCACTTTCGAGGAACGTTTGAAACATCTCCCGACCCCTGGGTGTATCCACAACCTCCAACAGTTCGCCGATAGTCGGAGCTTCTGCAGTCTTCCGCAAGGTGTCTATCTGGCGCCCGTCGAACAGACGCTCCACGGAACGGCCAATCTTCGCCCAAAACTCCACCTGGCCGGCGATTGACCGCTCTTGTGCTTCTGCGGCGATCCGGGCTTCAAGAACGAGTGCATCCGAAAGCTTCACGGGCTGGCTCATGGAGTTATGGTAGCAAAATGCTACCGATACAACAACCGAGCTGCGGTTTTCTCGCGCTTATTTCTTCGGTCGCGACTCCGGTGGCACCAGTCCTGCAACGCGGTAATAAACCACAAGCTGCCCATAGTGCTCGCCCGAGTGCTCAATCAAGCCCCAGGCGCCGTCTGAAAAACGCGCCTGCTGGTTGGCAAAGGGATCGACAAAGATGTCATTCAGTCCGCTGTCGCCTTTGCTCTTGATCAGGGCCGCTCCATCGGCAAACGACTTCTTTACAAACGCCACCACTTCGGCCTTGGTCTTGTAGTCCGCGCGCTTGGGGTCGCCTGCGGGAGGCTTCAGACCCGATGCAGGATTGATGAAGTAATAGTTTCCCCCGGCGGCATGCAAAAGCTGCTCGGCAAACGACCTCTGCACCGGATTCGGCTTGAAGTCGTACTTGTCTTCGGGGAAATCCTCAGCCATGGCCATGAGTTTGCGCCCAATTTCATTCCAGTTATCAAGCAATACTTTCGAAGGGCTGTCAGCGGGCTTTGGCGCGGCGCTAGCTGCGGCCTGGGCATGCAAGCCGCAGGCAGAAGTGAGCACGATGAGCGTAACGGCAAGAAGCGTAACGGGTGTTTTCATTGGAGACCTCCGTCAAAGTGATTGTTTCTTTTTTGAAATCAGAAGGCCCAATGGCGACAAAATTAAAGCAATTCTTCTCACTGCATCATCGCACAAGACGCTTCAGCATGCGCACATTCCGCTCCTCATCTCCTGGTTCATCCACAGGCGTCTCCGCCACAAACGCGCAATGGTCGAAGCGCGGATCGTTCAATATCCATCGGAACGGCTCCAGCCCCATCGTCCCTTCGCCGATGTGCGTATGCCGGTCGAGCTTTGAACCCTTTGCCGCCTTGGCGTCGTTGCAGTGCCACACCCGCACCGCGTCAAAAGTCACCGTGGCCGCAACCTTGTTCATCGTCTCGGCGTAGCCCTCGGTGGTCACCATGTC
>JBEKCW010000283.1:0-7321 GCA_050014675.1 Occallatibacter sp.
AGCGGTGGCATGGCGCGTACGGCCACTCGCGAACTGTCGGACGAAATCATCGCCGCGCCGCGCACATTGTTGCGCGCAGCATCCACTTCGATTCCGAGTGTGCCCAGCCCGGCGCAAATCTCCGCGCGCGAAGCGATGTCGTTCTCGCCGATGCCGCCGGTGAACACAAGCATGTCGAGGCCGCCGAGTTCGGCAACATAGCCGCCGATCCATTTCTGGATGGTCCACACAAACTTGTCCACGGCGAGGCGCGCTTTTTTGTCGCCGGCCTTGATGGCGTCGCGCAGATCGCGCATATCGTTCATGCCGCCGCTTACTCCGGCCAGGCCCGACTTCTTGCTGACGATGGTTTCGAGCTGGTCGGCCGCCTCCTTCGCGCTCGCGCCGGTTTCGACGATTTTGTTGAGGATGAAGAGCACCACTCCGGGGTCGATGTCGCCGGTACGCGTGCCGCTGATGATTCCGCCTGATGGCGTCAGCCCCATCGAGGTGTCGAGGCACTCGCTGTTGCGAATTGCGGTGATGGACGCGCCGTTGCCGAGATGCGCGACGATCAGCTTCGACGGCACATTGGGCTGCAACTGGAAAATGATCGACTCATACGAGATGCCGTGATATCCGTAGCGGCGCACGCCCATGGCCGCGTATTCCTCCGGAATCGGCATTACGCGCGCGACCTCAGACATGGTGCGATGAAAGTATGTATCGAGAATCGCGAAGTTGGGCACGCCTGGGAAAAGCTTGAGCGCCTGGCGCATGATGTAGACCGCGATGGGCGTGTGCAGCGGGGCCAGCGCCGCGTAGCTCTCGATTTCGTCAATGAGGGCGGGCGTTATGAGCTGGTTTTCGTTGATGGTTGGCCCGCCGCACACGGTGCGATGCCCGATTGCCCTGGGGGCAGGGAACTGGCCTGAGTTAAGCGCATCGGCCACCAATTTGAATGCGACCGAGCGATTGGGCAGGGCCGGCGTCTGGTCGACAAGCTTCTTGCCGTTTGCATCCTTGATCCAGAACTTGCCGAGATCGGTGCCGATTCCATCGACCGCGCCTTCGAAGAGCCGCTCGCGTTGGCCGTTCGCCGCTTCATAGACTGAGAATTTGATTGATGAAGAACCGCTATTGAGTACCAAAACCGGTAAAGATGACATGAAAGCCTTTCTATGAGTGCAGCCAGTAGCCAGTAGCCAATAGCCGGTAGCCAATAGCCAATAACCGGTAGCCAGTAGCCGATAGCCGATAGCCAGCAGGCAATAGCCAATTGCCAATAGCCAGTAGTTACGGCTTGGCGCGCTTACTTATTGGCTACTTACTACTGGCTAGTTTTTCCCTGGCCATTTCCAGTTTCTGATCTCGGGCAGATCTTCGCCGTTCTCGGCTACGTAGAGCTTGTGGCGCTGAATCTGCTCTGAGTACCACTGTTCTGTTGCACTCACTTTGTCTGCGAGCCGCGGTACGCGGCGAATGGCATCCAACGTGAGCTGAAAGCGATCGATGTTGTTGAGCACGCACATATCGAACGGCGTGGTGGTTGTGCCTTCTTCCTTGTATCCGCGCACGTGCAGGTTGTCGTGATTGTGGCGGCGATAGGTGAGGCGGTGAATGAGCCACGGATAACCATGGAACGCAAAGATGGTGGGTGCTTGCGGCGGAAATAGACAGTCGTAATCTTCAACGTTGAGGCCGTGCGGATGCTCTGACTGCGGCTGCAACGCCATGAGGTCGACAACGTTCACTACGCGAATGCGGATGTCGGGCACCAGTTCGCCGAGCAGGCAAACCGCGGCCAGCGCTTCCATGGTGGGCACGTCGCCGCAGCAGGCCATCACCACGTCGGGATTGCCCTCGTCGTTCGAAGCCCAGTTCCACACGCCCAGGCCGACGGTGCAATGCGCAATGGCCTCGTCCATCCTGAGCCACTGCGGCGCGGGCTGCTTGCCCGCCACAATCAGATTTACGTAGTGGCGGCTGCGCAGGCAGTGGTCGGCTACCGAGAGCAGCGTGTTGGCGTCGGGCGGCAGATAGATGCGCACCACGTCGGCCTTCTTGTTCAGCAGGTGGTCGATGAAGCCGGGGTCCTGGTGCGAGAAGCCGTTGTGATCTTGCCGCCATACCAAAGAGCTGAGCAGATAATTCAAACTCGCGATCGGCTTGCGCCAGGGAATGTCGCGCGTGGTCTTGAGCCACTTGGCGTGCTGGTTGACCATGGAATCGATGATGTGGATGAACGCCTCGTAGCAGGAGAAAAACCCGTGGCGGCCGGTGAGCAGGTAGCCCTCGAGCCATCCCTGGCACATGTGCTCGCTCAGCACTTCCATCACGCGGCCTGTGGCCGAAAGGTCCACATCTACCGGCAGCGTTTCGGCCTCCCACGTCTTGCCGGTTCCGGTAATCACGTCGCCGATGCGGTTGGATGCGGTTTCGTCGGGCCCGAAGACGCGGAAGTTTTTCTCCGCCTTGTTGGCTTCCATTACCGCGTGCAGCAGATGGCCCAGCACCCGCGTCGATTCCACATCGTCTTTTCCGCGCACATCGATCTTCACTTCGAAGTCCCGGAAGTTGGGAACCTTGAGCGGCTTGAGGAGCAGGCCGCCGTTGGCGTGGGCGTTCATGCCCATGCGGAGGCGGCCCATGGGCGCAATCTCGCGCAGATCGGCGCGCAGCGCGCCACGCTCATCGAATAATTCCTCGGACTTGTAGCTGCGCATCCACTCTTCAAGCTGACGCAGATGCTCGGGATTCGTGCGCACTCCATCGAGAGGAACCTGGTGGGCGCGCCACGTATTTTCTACCGGAAGGCCGTCGACAAACTTCGGCCCGGTCCAGCCTTTGGGCGTGCGCATAATTACCATGGGCCACGCGGGACGCCCGGTGACTCCATCTTCGCGCGCGGCTTTTTGAATTGCGGCAATGCGATCGAAGATTTTGTCGAACAATGCAGCTGCCTGCTGGTGCAGGACTGCCGGGTCGTCGCCGGCGAGGGTGTAGGGCTCATATCCATAGCCGCGCATCAGGTCTTCAAGCTCGGCGTGGGGAATGCGTGCCAGCACCGTGGGGTTGGCAATCTTGTAGCCGTTCAAATGCAGAATTGGCAGGACTGCGCCGTCGGTGGCGGGGTTGAGGAACTTGTTTGAATGCCAGCTTGTTGCCAGAGGGCCGGTTTCAGCCTCGCCGTCACCAACTACGCAGGCCACAATCAGGTTGGGATTGTCGTAGGCCGCGCCGTAGGCATGCACCAGTGAGTAGCCCAGCTCGCCGCCTTCGTGAATCGATCCCGGAGTTTCAGGCGCGACGTGGCTGGGAATTCCATAAGGCCAGCTGAACTGGCGGAAGAGCCGCTTAATGCCGTCTTTATCCTGCCCGATATAGGGATAAATTTCGGAATAAGAGCCTTCAAGATAAGTATTTGCCACAATTCCCGGGCCGCCGTGACCCGGCCCGATGACGTACATCATGTTAAGGTTGCGCTCTTTGATCAGGCGGTTCCAGTGCACATAAAGAAAATTGAGGCCGGGGGTGGTGCCCCAGTGGCCGAGCAGGCGCGGCTTTACGTCGTCGAGGGTCAGCGGCCGCTCAAGCAGGGCATTGTCTTTCAGGTAGATTTGACCCACTGAAAGATAGTTGGCAGCCCGCCAATAGGCGTCCATTTTGGCCAGCGTTTCAGGGGTCAGCGTGCTGTTGGCGGCTTCAATCTCGGCGGTTCCAGTCATGACTCACCTCGCAATGGGAAGGAATTGCGTTAGGAAAACTACTGTACTCCAGGCCCGTGAATAGATCCTCAACAGAAGGCTATCAGCCGCTGCGATGCGACAGGGTGACTCCAATCACATCAACAAAATCAAGCCCTTGCTATTAAGTTGATAAGGGAATTCAATAGTGCGCTGCCCGGGGATCGCATCGGCCAGCTGCAGGCCGGCGCCTGGCTGGCGGCGATGACCGGAACGCTGGGAGGGACCGACCATGAACGGCATGAACTACTTGATGTGGACGGCGCAGTGGATTCTGGCGGCTGTTTTCTTCATCGCCGGCATGTCGAAGATCCTCGCCTTTGGCCACGTTAGAACCTTTCTCGGACAGAAGCTGAAGGGCGGACCGATCGGCGTTTCGACCGGGCAGGGCGCCTCGATCGGGCTGCTCGAGGTGGCCGGCGCTTTGGGCCTGCTTACGCCCGCCTCGATTGTTCCCGATTACATGACCGTGAACCTTGCCGCGGCAGGGCTGGGGTTGCTGATGGTCTGCGCTGCGGTTTATCACTTCCGGCGCAAAGAGCCGGCGGCGCTCGATATCGCGCTGTTTCTGCTGACGATTTTTGTGATTGTGGGGCGCTGGGGGCGCTGAAGCGGGGACGGCGGAATCAGGATTTTGTGAAGGAAAGCGGCGAGTTGAAGCGCGCTTTCTCGCTTGAGGGGCAGGGATATTTGCCTTGAGCAGCCTTGGCAACCCCGATTTTGTTCAAGTGCATCTTATTCAAGCGAAAGGGATTGCCGCTGCTAGCCGCGGTTGGCTTGGGTCTTGATCCTGATTCGGGTTGCCCGAAAGCGCACTGAGCGCACTTATTGCTTTGTTACAAACTATTGACTTGTTCATCATTTTTCCCTTATATTCCGCTCAACCGAAAGATACTATCGAAAGATAGTGTCGCGGGCTTTATCGGGTTCCCAAGTTTGTTTTGAGCGATACCGGAATCAAGGCTCAATTCGTGAGGTGGCAAAGTCGATGAACGATTTCTTCACCACCAATACCATGCTCTGGGCGGCCCAGATCTGCCTGGCCTGCGTGCTCTTTTACGCCGCATTCAGCAAGGTTTTTCCTCGCCGTGCCGCGACTCTTCCGGGAACCGGCACCCTGTTGTTTGCCTGCGATGGAATGCCCTGCATTGTGGCTCAATTTCTGGCCCTGCTTGAGTTTGTGGGTGCGGTGTGCCTGATTATCCCGTTCGACATTTGGCCGGCCCACTTGCTGCCTCGCGTTGCAGCCGCCGTGCTGGCTGCATTGATCATGGTTACCGGAATTCACCATGTTCGGCACAAGCAGCATACGGCGCCCCTTGTCGCGGCGTTTTTCCTGGCGCTGTTCATCGTGGTCGGGCGCTGGCCATAACTCCGGCCTGAGAATACATCCCCCCGCGAATTCCAGGTGTCGTCAATTCTGCTTCGTCCCCGTTTGCTTTGTAGCCGCTCCGCTGGCCGGAACCGCTGTTGCAGGTTGCTGCTTTGGAACGGACTCTACCGGAACTTCAAGCGCGCCCACGTTGTCGCTGTTCCGGTCGCGCATCCCGATGCGAAAGTAGTATTCGCCTTTGACCGGCACGCTGATCTGCTGCCGGTAGATGAAATCGCGTTTCATTGTATCGGCGAATTTTGAATCGGGAATGCTGGTAACCATGCCATTGGTTTGCTCATTGATCACGTCGCCGTTTGCGTCGTAAACAAAGGTCACGAATTCAAGCCCGCAATGGTGCGAGCCATCCTGCTCGGTTGTAAAGTTCAGCTGGCTGGGCTTGATTGCAAATACAACCATGTAGCGGCGGAACGGCCCGTGCACGTCCTTTCCCAACTGGTTGCCGGTGACCGCCGCGCTCTCATTGTCGGCGCTGGGACGCACCGCGGTAACGAAGACAAGTTGTGTGGGGTCGGGCGCGCCGTGCATCATGGCCGTGCTCAATGAATTGTAGGGTGCGGCGGCCGGCTGTCCTTTTTGCCCCTGAGCGCTCTGGGCCTTGTTGTTCTGCACTGGCTTGTCTGGGTCGTCGGCATAGTAGCCACGACGATAGGTCAGGTTTACTCCCGGCTGGTTTACTTTAACTACGATCTTCCTGAAGCCGCCATTCCATTTCTGGTTGGTGGGCGAATAGGCAACTGTGTAGTAGTTAGCCCCGGTCTCGATCGCATTCTGCACGGCTTCTGCCAGCCCATTGGTGTCCACATATGCCTTGCCGCCGGTTTGTTCGGCCATCTGCTCCATGGTGTCGTGCTCGCTCGATGTTTTTTGCGAAAACTTTGCCTGCGCGTTGGCAAAGGCTTGCGGGCTTCTTATGTTGGAGCCGGCCTGCGAAGCGCTGTACATGGGCGTCACCATGAGGCCGCGGGCGTCAATGGGATATACGGCAACCTGGCCGCGCGAAAGCAGATCGACAGTCTGGCGGTATTCGTCTTCGGCTGAAGCGGTGACCATAAACGGGTCCTGCAAATTCCCGTCGGGGAGGATGTTGATGGGGAAAGATCCGGAAAACCAGATCAGGTTCTTGCGGCCGGGCAAATTGCTGAGGTAGCGGGCCAGCTGATTGAGTGCGTCGAGCGTGTACTGGAGCCGAAACTGGGTCTGGTACGACTGTTGCTCAGCCTCAAACTGCTGCAGATTGGCCATTACCGTCGCCGCATCGGGCGCCAGGCTGGCGGCGTCCATCTGCATATCGTCGTCTGACCCGGGATTGTCGCCATCCATTTGATTATTCAGGAGCGGCGAGCCGTCCGCCGCGACTTTCTTCCCCGCCACCAGAGAGCGCAACAGCTCGGGGTCGGACGTGAATCCCTGCAGCATTTTCAGATTCATGGTGAGCGAAAAGATTGCCATCCGGGTTCCCGGCGGTGCCTGCTTCAAGTACTTCAAAACCTGGTCGCGCACGTAAGTTTGCGAATTCATGGGAGTGTTCAGCTTGTCGAAGAGAAGAATGTTGAGCGCGCCGCGCGGTGGGGCTGGAGAGTAGTTGGTAAATGTGCCGGGAACGAGCTTTGGTCCGGGCGGAAACGGGGCGGGCGGTCCGGCCTCGTGCTCTTCGAATACCTTGAGGGTCTGCGGCTTTCCGTCTTCAAGAATCGTAAAGTCGGCCGGCGTGAGTTGATGCACGGGGTTGTGCTTGCCGTCGGTCGCCGTAACGTCAATCAGCACCAGCGTGGACTGTGCCTGCACCGTTGCATGACCTTCGGCTATGCCCACGTCCTGTGCGCGCGTTGCGGGCGCGACGGTTAAGAGGCAAACAAGAAAAGTGACCGGCAGGAGATGATTGATGCGCATAATAAGAGCCCTCGACACCAAGACGCAATTTTACTCTGAAGGGAAGTCGGAAGCACGAAGGCTGCCGGGTATCGGTTATTGGGGCGGGCATTTATACGATGGAATCGGCCGGGTGGTGTTGCCGCGTGGGTCTGGAGCGGCTGCGGAAAAACTCAATGAGTGGAGTGAAACCGCCGAAAAAACATCCCGCAGGGGCTGAAGCCCGGACTCTTTTTTGCGAGCGTTTTCGGCACGAGTAAACTCGTGCCCTGATAAGAAACTAAACCGCATTTCTCACAATCCTGCCCAAGCCGCAGTTTTTTCGCCCGCC
>JBEKCW010000284.1:0-7319 GCA_050014675.1 Occallatibacter sp.
CCCTAGCGACAAAAACAAAGACGTCGCGAGGGTGGGGCACCCAGATTTTTCATCTCCCGCGGGTCGGCTTTGACGGCGGCGGACTGATACAAGACGTTGCCTCGGATACATCAACTCAGAATTCGGACTAACGCTCGTAGCGCCATTCGCTGATGAAGTGGAAGCCGCGCTCGAGCAGGGGGTAGTGGTCGGGCGTGGGGGTTCGCGTGAGGGTGAGGACGGCGGGCGTGAACGGCGCGGCGGGTTTGTCGGGCTGTTGTTTGGGGTCGGGTTTGGGTGGGTCGGGTGGCACCGTGGTGAGAACGAGGTGGTTTGGGTCAGAGAGCTGCCAGGCGTAGTTGGTGGGATCGCTGATGAAGTAGCAGTTGATGCGGACGGTGTGCTTTTTGGGGTCGAGATTGACGCCGGAGAGCCAGAGTTGGCCATCTGTGGAGCGGGTGTAGGCGCGGCTTGAGGGGGCGACGTAGAGGTCGGTGATGGGAACGCCTTCAGGGTCGATGAAGGCGCCGGACGCTGGGTGGGTTGCGTCGAGATGCCATGCGCCGACCAGAGGCGAAGGCGTGCGGAGCGCGACTTGGAGGCGGCGCCAGCCGATGGTCATGAAGATGGGTTGGACGACGAGGAAGGCTGCGGCGAAGACAATTTCGGCGACGAGGATGGCGATGCGCCCGGCGCGGCGGCTGGCGGGGGGAACCCAGGCGGCGTAGGGCGCGGCGGGTTTGTGGCTCCAGAAAAAGCGGAAGAGCGAGAGAGCGTCGGGCAGGGCGAGGAAGACGCAGCCGAGGAGCAGGTTGACGGCGAAAAGCTTGACGGGCACGTCGTAGCAGAAGTTGTAGAGGACCACGTTGGTGACCACAAAGGCGGAGAAGAGAGCGCCGGCGAGCGAGGTGCGGCGATAGAGGAGGAGCATGCCGCCGAGAACCTCGGCTGAGCCGCAGATGATTTCGTAAACGGGGTTGAGGCCGATGAGGTTCCAGAGGAAGGTCATGGGAGCCATGTTGCCTGCCGGCTCGGTGAGGATGGCGATGGAGGGCGGGGGCATTTGGAACGGAAAGACCTTGGCCAGGCCATAGGTGACCATAAACATGCCGCAGGTAAGGCGGAGGATGAAGCGCAGCCAGGCGTGGAGTGTGCGGTACTGGGTGCGGCGATTGTTGCGGATGTTGGCGCCGACGGTCCAAACGATGCCGCCGGCCAGGGCGAAGATGCCGAAGAGGCCGTTCTGGATCCAGTTCATGGTGGTGTCGCCGGAGTCGGTGGCGTGCCAGTGGGCGGCGATACCGGTGAGATGGAAGAGATGCTGGCCGACGAACTCGGAGAGATGGTTGAAGGGCCAATTGAGCTTGTCTTCGATCCAGCCGCCGACCACCGGGAATGCACCAAAGAGGGTTCCGTTGCCATCGAGAAAGCAGAAGCAGAAGAAGTAGAGGAAAGCGATGCGGAAACCGAGGCGGGTGGCTGGGCCCCATGGCGTGGGCGGAGTGGCGGCGGAGACGGGGAACTCGGTGGGGATGGTGCTGCCTGAAGGTTCCAAACGGGACCTCGCGTGGGAATCATTTTGGATATTGGACGATTCTGGCGTGGGGCGAGTTTGGAGTCAAGAGAAGATAGTTTTGCGCCGGCTAGGAACCGATCGGTTATGTGAACTTTAATGAGCTAGTCGCCTGCGCCCTGTGCGTCGGCGTAGTAGCCCACCTTGTGACGCAGGTTATACACGTCGGTCGCGGCTCGGGGAATGGTAACCGTGATGCGGTGAAAATCGCGGCCGGGCGCCTGGTTCTTCGGGTAGTAGCCGATCAGGTACTCGGTGCGCAGGTCCTCGCTCAGCTGCTTGAAGACTGCATCAAGGCCGCCTGCGCCGACGTAATAGTATTTGCCCCCGGTCTGCTCTGACAGCGTGATGAGGGCGTGTTCGCCGCCGGTGTCGCGGCCTGCGCTGGCTTCAATGGGCACGTCGATGAGTGAATAGATTGTGACCTCGTCGCGCAGCGCCGCCTCAAGCGCGTCGGCGTACGTGGAGCTCTGCGCCGTGTCGTCGCCGTCTGAAACCACCACCATGATCTTGCGTCCCTGGCGCGGGCCCAGCTTCTTTGAGCCTTCGACGATCGCATCGTAAACGGCGGTAGCCCAGTCGCCGCGCAGTTGCCCGAGCCCGCGATCGATCTCCTGCATCTTGTTGGTGAACGGCGTGAGTTGCCGCACCTCGGTAGCGAACTGGAAGATGCTCATCTGGTCCTGCGGCCGCAGGATGGCGTGCGCAAAACGCCGCGCTGCGCCTGCCTCCTCGGTCATGTCCTTGCGCACGCTGCCGGATGTGTCGATGGCCAGCACCAGGTTGAGCGGCAGTTCCGACTGGCGCTCGAAGACGGCAATTTCCTGCGGCCGCCCGTCTTCGGAGACGGCAAAATCTTCCTTTTTGAGCCCGCCCACAATGGCTCCATGGGCGTCGGTTACATTCACAAAGACGTTGACCAGCTTGACGTCGACTTTGAAGGTTGTGTCCTGTGCGTGGACGAAGGGCGTGACGAGAAGTGCAGTTCCCAGGGCGGCAAAAAACAACCGCAGTCTTACGTGTCGCATAGGGGCGCTCAGAAAGGATGAAAATGCTGCACGCATCAGGCCGGGTGCGGGCGTGGTCGCCGACACGACTTCCGGGCTGGAGCCCGGCGCTACTGGCCCCGGTGGCGAAAAACGCGACCTGCGCCCAGGATGACAGGCATTTGGGGGGAAGCCTCTATTCATGCTTCGCCTCCGCCTGGGAAACTTGAAGCTCCGGAGGAAACGGCTCGCCGGGCGCCCACACCTCGCCGTCGGCGAACGTTTCTTTTTTCCAGATGGGCACGGTCTGTTTGAGGGTATCGATGAGCCACCTGCAGGCGTCGAAAGCCTGCGCGCGATGCGCCGATGCAACCACGATGAGCACGCTGGTTTCGCCAATCTGGAGCCGGCCCAGGCGGTGGACCATCGTCACCTGGCGCACCCCTAATCTTTCCTTCACTTCCGCCGCCAGCCTGCGCATTTCGGCAAGCGCCATTTCTTCGTATGCCTCGTAGTCGAGATAGAGCGTTGGCCGCCCGCGCGAGTTGTTGCGCACAATACCATCGAAGACCACCACGGCGCCGTCTTCAGCATGCTTTGCCGCAGCAACCAGGTTTTCAGTATCGATGGGCTCGCGGGTGAGGGCGATTTTCTGTTCTTCCGGGAACTCCTCCAAAGAGTTCGCTGGACGTGCTGTCCCGCCGGAGACGGGCGGCAAGAGGGCCACCTCGTCGCCGTCATGCAGGACGCGGGTGGCGGTTGCGTATTCGGCGTTGACTCCTACGGCGATGCCGGCGAGCGGGAGCGCGGAGCGATTGCCGTGCCGTGGATCGGCGACAAGCCTCCGCATGAGATCGGCGATGGTTGCCCCATCCTCAAGCTCGATGAGAGCGTCGTCGGAACCGAGCCAATCTTTCAACATCCCAAAGCAAATAACCTTGACGTGCATCGCTGACAAGAAGAATACCGCCTACTGCGGTTAGACGGTGGGAAACGGGGAACAGGGAGTAGCCAATAGCCAGTAGGATCCCACCTGGCAATTCCTATTGGCTACTGGCTATTGGCTGTTTTAAACAATTTTGTACAGGAACCCAGTCGGCGAGCCCCATAGGTTTCGGGCGCGGTCCTCGTAGAACATGCTGAATTCGATGCCGCTGGCGTCAAAATCGAATAACGGGATGCGGTCGAAGGTCATATCGCCCTGGATCGAATACTCGTCGCCGCAGCAATCCACCATCAGCGCATTGCTCGACGAGAGCCGTTCAGGGTGAGTGAGCAGCATGGCTGCGAAGGCAAACACGCCCAGGCCAAACTCGTTGCCCACCATGGCTGCGCGGGTTCGCCGCGCCGACGAGCCGCGATGCAGCATTCCAGCCTGGGCCGCCACCACCAGGATGTCGTTACCTGGCTGCTGGTCGGTCAGAATTTCCTCGGCCAGGTGGGAGCGCGCAATCTGCCGCAGATAATTCGCGGTGAGCTTGCCCGCAAGGCGATTTGAAAACCGCCTCCGCTTGCTCAGCGCCGCAAGCATCATCTCGACCGCTTCGTTATATGTGGGCGCAAGCGCCTGCCATCGCGGAATAGCAAACCACCCCTCAGCGCCCTCTGGAAGCGGAAGGCGCGACAGTTTCTCAATGCAGCTGCCCAATTTTGGAAAAGCCGTGCGCAGTTCGGTTGTCTGCGCCTCGATCGGCCTCAAGCGATAAGTGGCAGGATAGCCGCGGTCAGACCCCACCGCTTCATTCAGATACTTGTTGCTGACCGCATGGCGTTGAATCGTGCCGACGATTTGCGCGACAATCTCGCTCTTCAATTGATTTTTCGACTGAAGCACGCTCTCCACCGACTGGCGATCGAGCTCTTCAATGGCCGTGCCATAGGCCTGTTGGATGGCTTCGGCAAGGTACTGCTGCAGGGCTGCGTTCTGCTGCTCGGTGGTATTGCCGGCAAGCTGCAGCGGAACAATCGAGTGAGCTGTTGCTATCGTCGCCATCCAGCTTGCCCCTCAGCGGCAATTCCGCAGGTCTGATGGGCGACTCCGGACTGGAATCGCTTTGCACCGGTCTCATAATCCTTGGCCCTCGGTTCGCCGGCCGTGTTGCGTCCGGCACCAGGTTTGGACGCATACGCTGCTCGGTAAGGTGTCATGCCAGTTATGAGACCGGTTGCTCTCAATTCATCGGCAGAAACTGGAAAAGCGCGAGTCGGGGTCGGAGCTCTGACTTAGAAGAGCCGCCATACGCGGCAACCGACCACACGTTTCCACCCGCACAAGCAAAAGGCCAGCAGGTTCGCCGGCCTTAGGTTGCTGACAAAGTCGATTTCGAGATTCTGACGAGTGGCCCGGGGCTAAAGCCCTGCTCAATTGGGGGGCTTTATTCGTGGGGCTGAGGCCCCACGCTCCCTCCTGAAACGCAGCCGTGGGTTTTTCATCAGTCTGAGGCCGACGGGTTCGCCGGCCATTTCTTTTCGCTCGATTCGGAAGTTTATGCTGCCTGCTCGTCAACTACCAGTTCGGGCGAGGACTTTACCTCTTTCCGCGCCATCAGGTTGGGCAGCGCTATCGCCAGAACATCTTCGACATGCCGGGCATAGTGCACGGTCACGCCCTCCATCATCTCCGGCGTCAGATCCTCTTCAACGTTTTGCCGGTTCTCCGCAGGCAGGATGATGGTTTCCACTCCGGCCCGGCGCGCGGCCAGGAACTTCTCCTTGATTCCGCCCACCGGCAGCACGTTGCCGCTGAGGGTGATTTCGCCGGTCATCGCGGTCAACTGCCGCACCGGGGTCTCGGTCAGGAGCGATGCGAGCACCGTGACCATGGTTACGCCGGCCGAAGGACCATCCTTGGGAATCGCGCCTGCAGGCACATGGATGTGCAGGTCGATATCCTTGTTGAAGTCCTCGGTCAGGCCCAGCATCGGGGCGTTGGAGCGCACCCAGGTCAGCGCGGCCTGCATCGATTCCTGCATCACCTCGCCGATCTGCCCAGTCATGGTGAAGTTTCCCCTGCCCTTCATCTTGTTGGCTTCGATGAAGAGGATGTCGCCGCCGGCCGGCGTCCACGCCAGGCCCACAGCAACCCCGGGCCGCTTTACGCGCTCGGTCAGCTCGGTATCGACGCGCACCTTGATGCCGCCGAGGAATTCCTTGACCACCTCGCGGGTAACCACCAGCTTTTCCAGCTTGCCCTCAACCACGCGGCGCGCCTGCTTGCGGCAGACGGTGCCGATGACCTGCTCCAGCTTGCGGACGCCGGCCTCGCGCGTGTAATGGCGCACCAGGAAGCTCACCGCATCATCAGGAAATTCAATCTGCTCCGGATTGATGCCGTTCTCCTTGATCTGACGCGGAATCAGGTAACGTTTGGCGATGTGCAGCTTCTCTTCTTCGCTGTAGCCCTCGAGCGGGATGATCTCCATCCTGTCCTGGAGCGGCGGAGGCACCGTGTCAAGCATGTTCGCGGTGCAGATAAAGAGCACCTTCGACAGGTCGAACGGCACATCGAGATAGTTGTCGCGGAACGTATTGTTCTGTTCCGGATCGAGCGTCTCAAGCAGCGCCGAGGCGGGATCGCCGCGGAAATCGCGGCCCAGCTTGTCAACCTCGTCAAGCATGATGACCGGGTCGTTGGTTTCGGCCCGGCGAATGCTCTGGATGATCTGGCCAGGCAGCGCGCCGATATAGGTGCGCCGGTGGCCGCGAATCTCGGCCTCGTCGTGCATGCCGCCCAGCGAGACGCGCTGGAATTTCCGGCCCAGGGCACGGGCAATGGAGCGGCCCAGGCTGGTTTTGCCCACGCCCGGAGCGCCCACGAAGCACAGGATCGGGCCTTTCATGTCGGGCTTGAGCTCAAGAACGCTCAGGTAATCCAGAATCCTGTCTTTCACCTTGCGCAGCTCGTAGTGATCCTCGTCCAGAATCTCGCGTGCCTTGGCAATATCGATCTTTGAGCCGGAGCTCTTTGCCCACGGCAGCACCGCGAGCCACTCAATGTAGTTGCGGGTGAGCGAGTAGTCGGCCGCCATGGGAGACATGCGCGACAACCGTGTAAGTTCCTTTACGGCCTCCTTCAGCACGTCCTCGGGCATTCCTGCGGCTTCGATTTTCGCGCGCAGCTCCTCGATCTCGTGCTGCCCCTCATCCTGTTCTCCCAGTTCTTTCTGGATGGCCTTCATCTGCTCGCGCAGATAGTAGTCGCGCTGCGACTGCTGCACCTGGTCCTGCACCTCGGTCTGGATCTTGGCGCGCAACTGCTGCACCTCAATCTCCTTGGCCAGCAGCTTGTTCAGCTGGTCGAGGCGGTCGAATACCTGGGGCGTTTCAAGCAGCTTCTGCTTCTCGTCCGTGGTGAGGAAGGGCAGCGAAGAGGCGACAAAATCCACCAGCCGCACCGGGTCTTCAAAGCTGGCGGCAATGGTGCGCAGCTCGTCGGATAGCGTGGCCGACTCGGTGACGATCTGCTGGAACTGCGCCACGACGTTGCGCACCAGGGCTTCGAGACCGGAGGTTTCGCCAGTAGCTGTCGCAGGCTCAACGTCTTCGAGCATCTCAACCTCGGCCTTCATGTAGGGCTCGGTTTGCGTGTAGCGCAGGACCTTTACGCGGCCCACGCCTTCAGTGAAAACAAAGCGGCTCTGGTTGGGCATGCGCACAACTTTGTGCACTGTGGCAATGGTGCCCACGGTGTGCATGTCCTGGGGCGTGGGTTGGTCCAGACGGGGATCGATCTGGGCGAGCACCACGATGGTGCGCTCATCGCCCAATGATTCAATCAGCTG
>JBEKCW010000285.1:0-7294 GCA_050014675.1 Occallatibacter sp.
ATGATCGGCTTATGCAGATCGTCTTTGCTGTAGCCAACCCCGCGCAGATAAGATCGCGCCGCGGCCCGGCTTGGCCCTTCGGTCATTGGAATGCTTTGTCGCTTGCCTTCGATAGTCATTGGATCTCTTCGTTCGCCAGCTGTCAGCTATCAGCTTTCAGCTCTCAGCTCTCAGCTTGTTCGTATTGCGTGGGACCACTTCAATCAAACAGAATGAAAAACCAAACTGCTTGCCGCTTTCGCTATCCGCCGATTCCGTTAATGCCAGCAGGACGAGCTGAAAGCTGAGAGCTGACGGCTGAAAGCTGTCTTACTTTGCCTTCAGCCATCCCGCCTCATCGTGCTTGCTCTCAAACGCATCGAGCGCAGCGGCGTGGCGCAATGTCAGACCGATGTCGTCGAGCCCCTCAATCAGACAGAATTTGCGGAAGGGATCGATCTCGAATGTTGCATTGAATCCGCGGCCATCCGTCACTGTCTGCGCTTCGAGCGAAACCGTGAGTTGATAACCGGGGATGTTTTGTGCGTTCTGGAGGAGTGTATTGACCTGATCCTCTGAAAGCCGCACCAGTACGATGCCGTTCTTGCCCGCGTTCGAATAAAAGATGTCTGCAAAGGTAGGCGCAATCACCGCGCGAAAGCCAAAATCGCTCAGCGCCCATGCAGCGTGCTCGCGGCTCGATCCGCAGCCGAAGTTTTTGCCGGCCACCAGAATCTTCGCGCCCTTGTAACGCGGAATGTTGATGACGAAGTCCGCGACCGGCGTACCGTCCGGTGTCTGCCGCCAATCGAAAAACAGGAAGTCGCCGTAGCCGGTGCGCTCAATGCGCTTCAGGAACTGTTTGGGAATAATCTGGTCGGTGTCGACGTTGGTGCGATCGAGTGGCGCGGCCAGCGAAGTGAGTGTCTTGAACGGTTCCATCAGGCAGTTACCTCTTCATTCACCTTCCACGTGCGAATGTCTACAAAGTGGCCGGCGATTGCGGCTGCCGCGGCCATCTCAGGCGAAACAAGATGGGTGCGCCCACCGCGTCCCTGGCGTCCCTCAAAATTGCGGTTGCTCGTCGATGCGCAACGCTCGCCCGGCGAAAGAATATCGGGATTCATGCCCAGGCACATGCTGCATCCGGGCTCGCGCCATTCAAATCCCGCATCGAGAAAGATACGGTCCAGGCCTTCTCTCTCAGCCTGCGCCTTTACCTGCTGCGAACCGGGCACCACCATCGCGTTCACGTGGCTTGAAACCTTGTGTCCCGCGGCAATCTTTGCAGCAGCGCGCAAATCTTCAATGCGGCCGTTGGTGCAGGAACCGATAAAGACTCGATCGATTTCGATCTCTGCGAACGGCGTGCCGGCCTTCAGGTTCATATATTCCAAAGCGCGCTCAAACGATTTGCGGTCGAGATCGTTGGCAGCGGCTGCGGGATCGGGCACAGAGGCCGTGACCGGCGCAACCATGCCTGGACTTGTTCCCCAGCTTACATATGGCGCCAGCGTGGCCGCGTCGATCACCAGTTCGCGATCGAATTTCGCGCCGGGATCGGACGGCAGCGTGCTCCACTCTGCAACAGCTGCGTCCCACTCCGCGCCCTTCGGTGCAAAGGGGCGGCCCTTCAAATATGCAAACGTCTCTTCGTCGGGAGCGATCATGCCTGCGCGCGCGCCAGCTTCGATGCTCATGTTGCACACGGTCATGCGGCCTTCCATCGACAGCGCGCGGATTGCCGAGCCGGCGTACTCAACCACGCAGCCCGTCGCGCCATCGGTGCCGATTTTGCCGATGATGGCGAGAATAATGTCCTTGGCCGTGACACCCTGCGGCAACTCGCCCTCAACCGCAATGCGGAAAGTGCTGGGCCGCGACTGCGGCAGTGTCTGCGTGGCCAGCACGTGTTCAACTTCGCTGGTGCCGATGCCAAAAGCAAGAGCGCCGAATGCGCCGTGCGTCGAGGTGTGCGAGTCGCCGCACACAATCGTCATGCCCGGCTTGGTCAGGCCCATCTCCGGACCGATCACGTGCACGATGCCCTGCTCGCGCGAGTTCACGTCGTAGAGCTCAACGCCGAAATCGGCGCAGTTCTTGCGCAGCGTGGCAATCTGCCTGGCGGCAATCTGGTCAACGATATTTAGCCGGCCCTCAATGGTTGTCGGCACATTGTGATCGACTGTTGCGATGGTGCGATCGGGCCGGCGCACCTTGCGGTCCGCCAAGCGCAGGCCTTCAAACGCCTGCGGTGACGTGACCTCGTGCACCAACTGCAGATCGATATAAAGCAGCGTGGGCTCGCCCTTGGGCTCGACCACTACGTGCTTGTCCCAGACTTTTTCGAATAATGTTTTAGATTCGTTGCTCATATTGTTTCCCTTGTTCAGTGAGTAGTGGGGTTCGTGCTTTCCCACCCTAACCGGACGAGACGCGGTTAGGATGGGGCGCCCAATGTTTATGCGCTGACCAACATGGTCTTTAGCGTTTCGCGGACTTTGAGGCCCATCTCTTTCGTCGATAGAACGGTGAGGCCTTCTTTATTGCCGCGGGCGAGATCGGGTGTGCGGAAGCCTTGCTCCAATACTTTGCGAACTGAGACTTGAATTGCTTTTGATTCTGCATCGAGCTTGGCTGTGAGCCGGAGGATGAGCGCGCCGGTGAGAATTGCGCCCAACGGATTGGCCAGGCCCTTGCCTGCAATGTCGGGCGCGGAGCCGTGGACCGGTTCAAACAAGTCCACCTTGCCACCGATCGTTGCTGAGGGCAGCATGCCCAGCGAGCCGGTAATCACCGCCGACTCGTCACTGAGGATGTCGCCGAACAGGTTCTCGGTCAGCACTACATCGTAGTTGCGCGGCTGGTTCATCAGGTGCATGGCCATGGCGTCAACATATTGGTGCTCGAGAGTCACGTCAGGATACTCGGCTGCGATCTCATTGACCGTGGCGCGCCATAGCTGTGAAACCTCAAGCACGTTGGCTTTGTCGACACTGGTCAGCTTTTTACGGCGGCCGCGAGCCAGGTCGAACGCGATGCGCGCCACGCGTGCAACTTCATCCCGGGTATAAACCATCGTGTTGAAGGCCCGGCCAGCGGTTTTGTCCCACTCGCGCGGCTTGCCAAAATAAAGACCGCCAAGCAACTCGCGCACGAAGAGAATGTCGGCGCCGTCGATGATCTCGGGCCGCAGCGGGCTGTTGACCGCCAGTTCTTTGAATGCGAATGCGGGCCGCAGATTGGCGAAGCCGCCGAGAGCCGAGCGAATCGCGAGCAGCCCGGCCTCCGGACGCTTGTCGGGGGGAAGCGAGTTGAACTCGTTGCCGCCAACCGCGCCCAATAACACAGCATCTGACTCGAGCGCAGCGGCCAGCGTGTCGGCCGGCAGTGGAGTGCCGTCCTCGACAATCGCCACGCCGCCGATGCGCTTGTGGTCGAACTGAAAGGTGTGACCGCCGGCCTGCGCAATCTCTTGAAGCACGGCCACTGCTTCATTCGTCACTTCGGGGCCGATGCCGTCGCCGGCTGTAACTAATATTTTCAGCTTCATTCGTAGGTTTTCCCTCTTGGTCTATTTCCGATTAGGCATTACGACACATTTCGGTGCAGTGCGACAGAATCCTCAGCATCTCGCTTTTCTCTATGGCTGATCCGCATCCTTATCAGTGTCATAAAAACGAACAACACAATCCAGATCTCAAACCACGCGATCATATGAATGGCCAGCACAAAATCCGCCATTCCCTCAACCCAACCCCCTTGAGAGGGGAGCACGGCACCGATCCAGGACCCGAATTTGACAGCGAAACCGTCGACCGGCATCGCGAGCATAATCGGGAACCACGGAACCAGCAGGGCCATGGATACCGTCAGGATCAAGGACGCGAGTCCGGTTGCCCCGAAGTCCTTGACGAGAAGCTTTCTATTACCCTTCATCGAGGGCCTTTCCTCAAGGGCTAAAGCCCAAATTGTTTCTTGCTGCTTTCGGCACAACTGAAGTCGTGCCCTTTCAAAACTGTGCTGCGAAGCAGTTTCTAGTCCCCAGTCCCTAGTCCCTAGTGCCTAGTCCCTGCTTTCAATCCAGCTCCGCCACCGGCTCGTGCTTCCGTTCGCGAATCTGGTCGGGCAGCAAGCCAATCAGATCCTGGTCGTAAATATTCTTCTTGCGATCGGCCAGCGCGACAAAACGGTAGTAAATATGCTGCAATTCGTCGCGGGTTACGGCGTAGCCGAGCTGTTCGAGCCTGTGGCGCAGCGCGGCGCGGCCGGAGTGCTTCCCCAGAACCAGGTTCGTCTTTGAGACGCCGACCAGTTGCGGAGTCATGATTTCGTAGCAGAGCGGGTTGGCCAGCATGCCGTGCTGATGAATACCCGATTCGTGCGCAAAAGCATTGGCCCCGACTATCGCCTTGTTGGGCGACGGCTTGAAGGTGATGAGCTGGCCCAGCACCTCGCTGGTGGGGTAAAGCTGGTCGAGCTTGATGCCGGTCGTGATGCCGTAATAGTCGCCGCGCACATAAAGCGCAGTCGCAATTTCTTCAAGAGCGGCATTGCCGGCACGCTCGCCGATGCCGTTGATGGTGCACTCCACCTGGCGCGCGCCGGCCTGGATGGCGGCCAGTGAGTTAGCCACTGCAAGGCCGAGATCGTCGTGGCAGTGCGAGGAAAGAATCACGCCCTTTTCGTCGATGGCCGGGATGCGCTCGCGCACTTCGCGAAACATTCCGCCGTACTCTTCAGGCGTGGAGTAACCGACCGTGTCTGGCATGTTGATGGTGGTGGCGCCGGCTTGAACCGCGACGCGCACCATTTCGACCAGGTAATTGCGATCGGAGCGGGTCGAATCCTCGGGCGAAAACTCCACATCGTCGCAGAGTGAGCGCGCCAGCCGCACACTCTCACCGCAAAGCTCGAGCGCTTCGGCGCGGCCCATTTTCAATTTGTATTCAAGGTGCAGGTCGCTGGTGGCCAGGAAGACATGGATGCGGGCGCGATCGGCAAATTGCAGCGAACGGGCGGCCATTTCAATGTCTTCTTTTTTTGCCCGGGCCAACGACGCGATGCGCGGCGTGCGAATGGCCTGGGTAATGGTGGCGATGGCCGCGAAGTCGCCTTCAGAGGCCATGGCAAAGCCCGCCTCAATGATGTCCACGCCCAGATCTTCGAGGGCATGGGCCATGGTCAGCTTTTCTTGCGTGGTCATGCTGCAGCCGGGCGATTGCTCGCCATCGCGCAGCGTGGTGTCAAAAAACACAACTTGATTTGAGCTCATATCGGCAATCCGGCAGGGGAAGGTCCCTGGATCAGACATATCCAGTATCTTGCATCCGGGCTGTATAAGGCAAAGTTATAATTGTTGGAGTTGCGATTAGAATTGCTTATAGCGGCAGGGGTCAGGGATCAGGGGTCAGGGATCAGTTGTGCCTCGCAGGAGTCGAGCGTTTCTGCGAACGCTCTTATCGATTGAAGTCTCCTGAATTTGGCCAGAGTTGCCACTGCTTCGTCGCGCCGCGGACGGTTGTTTTCTGGCCCCTGATCCCTGCCCCCTGATCCCTGTTTCCCGGAGGGAAACTCATGGAACTCAACCAGCTGGAAACATTTCTTGCTGTGGCCGAGGAAAAAAGTTTTTCGCGCGCGGCTGTTCGATTGCACCGCACGCAGCCTGCGGTGAGCCAGGTGATCCGCAAGCTCGAGGAGGCGGTGGGCGAAACTCTTTTCGACCGCGCGGCGCGTGACGGATCGCTGACCGCGTCGGGTGTGCTGCTGCGCGACTACGCGCAACGCCTGCTGGCATTGCGGCGCGAAGCCTCAAGCGCGCTCGATGAGCTCAAGAACCTGGAGCGGGGCAGACTTCAGCTGGGGGCCAACGAATACACATGCATGTACCTGTTGCCGGCCATTGACGCATTTCGCCGCGAGGCGCCGCACGTCAGCGTGACGGTGAACCGAATGCTGGCGTCCCGAATACCCGACGAGCTCAACCTGCGCACTTTTGAGCTGGGAGTGATCTCGTTCCGGCCCGATCCGGAGCAGTTCCGCACCATTGCCGTTTATGGAGACAGCCTGGACTTTATCGTGAGCCCGAGCCACTCGCTGGCGCACTCGCCGCGCGTCTCCATCAACGATCTGGGCAACGAGAACTTTATCGCCCATAACGTGGCTTCGCCGCTGCGCCGCAGGGTGATTGAGACATTTCAGCGCTACCGGACGCCGCTGAATATGGGCATAGAGCTGCCAACGATCGAGGCCATCAAGCGCTTTGTGGCCATGGGCAACGGAGTAGCGCTGGTGCCGCATATTTCAGTGGCCCGCGAGCTGGAGATGGGTGAGCTCAAGAGGATTCCGGTGGACGAGCTGGAGATCAAGCGGATTCTTCGGCTGGTGTACCGCCGGCAGGCCTCGCTGTCTTACGCGGCCACAGCATTTCTGCGCACGTTGCGGAGGCTGGCCAGGGATAAGGGCCCGCCGTTTTACTACCATGTAGAGCGGGATAAGGGCAGGGACAAAGACAGCCAATAGCCAGTAGCCAGTAGTTCCCGCGGCGCAACCTCAGACTATTGGCTACTGGCTATTTGCTATTGGCTTGCTTCCAAAGCACCCGAATTGCGTGGCATGCGTCTATGAATCAGACAATTCCGCAAGCGCACGAGCCACCCCGGCCCACCCCGGCCAGTTACAATGCTGAGAGTGGGGCCCGGAAGACACGGAGCGCCCAAATCGACATACCCATTGCCGGCCTGGAGCCTGTGCGGGGGTGAGGTTCAGAACCGAATGAAGAAGATCGCCTATTTAGCTATTCTGCTGGCCGCTACTGTTGCCGCAGGCCATGCCCAGGAAAGCCGTCAGGATATCAGCATTAGTGGAATGGGTCTCATTGAGCCGTTCCGGGCATCCTCCACCACTGTCCAGGTAAGCGCGACTCCGGCTTACGGCGCCCTGGCCAGCTACCGTTTTATGCTGACCCCCACTGCAGCGCTTGAAGCCAATTATGGAATTACCTATCAGAACAAAATTCACTACTACGTGAATCCCAACAACTACAACATTCCCACCCGCACCCAGGAAGTCTCGGGCGCCTTCGTCAAGTCGTTCGTTTTCAAGAACTGGAATCCATTTGCTGAAGCCGGTCCGGCAGCATTCATTTTCCTGCCCATCGTCAACTCGGGGCTGCAGACGCTGGACGCCAAGCAGCAGATTGAGGTGGGCGGCCTGGCGGGCGCGGGCATTGCCTATGAGATCAGTCCCAGCTTCGACATCCGCGCCGAGTATCGCGGATGGATAACCAAGGTGCCGACCTTCGCCAACACGCAAT
>JBEKCW010000286.1:0-7293 GCA_050014675.1 Occallatibacter sp.
CAAAGTTTTAAGTTGACTGCAAATTCTCGATAGCCGCAGTTTCAGTTTGCAAACTTCCGCACTTCCTATTTGAAACCATACAGCTTACATCGTGCCACACTACCTGCCATAAAGACTCTTCAAGAACCGATTCGGGTTACGTCCTGGTTTCATCAAGCCGGCATGTGGAGCGGGTTCCGCTATAGTTTTAAGGGCAAACCCGCTTCAGGTCAAGACATTGCAAGCGGCGGCCATTGTACCTTGTTTGCCTCCGGAATTCGTGCACTACGCCCCCTCCAATTGCTCCCGCTACGCAACTCTTTGAGTATTTTTTGGTCTGAACGGTTGCATCTTGCAACACACTCTGTGCACTTCCGCCTCCCGCAGCCCCTTCGGTGACATCAACCCGCCAAAGAGTTTAACCTGATCTTTGATATGGCCCGAATCGGCTCAAGCCAGCTCTCGTTTCCTGACTTTCGCGGAGCCACGCGCCGCATTGTTCTTGCCAATGTGGTTGCATTCTTCGTGCTCATCTTTCTCAGTCTCATCTTTCGCGACCGGATCCTCGATATCGAGAGCGCCCTCTGCTTCATCCCCAGCTATTTTGTTCATGGCGCACTCTGGCAGCCCCTCACCTACAGCCTGGTGCATGTAGGCATCTTCGGCACCTTTTTCGAGTTGCTCTCGCTCTGGTTCCTGGCCGGTTTTCTTGAGAACATGGGCCAGCCATCCTCATGGGTCATGGGGCTTTTCGTCACCGCGATCCTGGCCACTGCAGCCTCAGCATTGGCCCTCTACGGCATCCTCGCGGCCTTCAACTTTTCTCCCCGCGGGTCTCCACTCGCCGGAACCTTCGGCGCCATCTTCGCCATGCTTGCCGTCATCGGCGTTCGCTACGGCGAAATGCAGTTCATGCTGTTCCCGCTGCCCATTGGAATCAAGGCAAAGTACCTGGCTATCATCTACACGCTCGTCGCTGTTGCCATGCTCTTCACCTCCCAGGGCGTCTACGCCTTTGCGCAGCTTGGCGGCGGCCTGAGCGGGCTGATCTGGCTCAGGCGCGCGCCCGGCCGGGGATTCGGCTTTACCCTCAGCGAACGCTGGTATGGCCTGCGCAACGGCTACTATCGCTGGAAGCGCCGCCGCGCAGCCCGCAAATTCGAGGTCTACATGAAGTCCCAGGGCCGCACCGTGCGCTTCGACGGAAATGGCAACCAGATTGACGACGACCCCAGCGATAAGAAGCGGTGGAACTGAGAAGGACAGGGGACAGGGAACAGAGAACAGGGAACAGACTTCCGTGGCCCATCCATTCCGCAGTCTCATCGCGGAATGGGTGGTATACCACTATTGGCAGGTAAAACCATTACCAATCCGGCCGGCCCCCGCGCGATAAAATAACTCTCGCAATGCAAAACAGAATCGCCTTTCTCTTTCCAGGACAGGGGTCGCAGGCCGTCGGCATGGGCCGCGATCTCGCCGATAAATTTCCCATCGCCGCTCAAACCTTCGCTGAAGCCGATCAGGCCCTCGGATTCCCGCTCTCGAGGCTCTGCTTCGAAGGGCCTGAAGAGGATCTCCGCCTCACGGAAAACACCCAGCCCGCCATCTTGACGGTGAGCGTTGCCGCCGCGCGCGTGCTCAATGAGAAGGGAATCGAGCCTGCGCTAGCGGCCGGCCACTCTCTCGGCGAGTGGTCAGCCCACGTCATTGCCGGCACCTTCAGCTTTGCCGACGCGGTGCGCGCCGTCAAGGCTCGCGGCCACGCCATGCAGCAGGCCGTTCCGGCGGGTGAGGGCGCCATGGCCGCGGTGCTCGCGCTCGACGCCGCGCAGGTTGCCGAGGCATGTGCCCAGGCCGCTCGCGAAACCGGCCTCACCGTGCAGGCCGCCAACCTCAACTCGCCCACGCAGACCGTCATCTCAGGCGCCGTCGCCGCAGTCAACAAGGCTGCGGAGATCTGCAAGGCGAAAGGCGCGCGCCGCGCCGTCATGCTCCCCGTAAGCGCTCCCTTCCACTGCGCGCTCATGCAGCCCGCGCAGGAAGAAGTCGCCCGCGTGCTGGGCGGGCTCGCCATGCACGATCCCCGCATTCCCGTGGCCGCCAACGTGAGCGGCGGCATGGTAACCACGGCCGCTGCAGCACGCGACGCGCTCACTCGGCAGGTTACGGGAACAGTGCGCTGGGTGGAATGCGTGCAGTCGCTCGCCGGCCGGTCGCTGTCGGCGGAGGATCATGTCGCACCGGCGGATGTGTTTGTTGAAGCCGGCCCCGGCAAGGTGCTCTGCGGCCTGCTGAGGCAAATCGACCCAGCACTCAGATCGATGAACGTTGAAGACGCGGCGAGCCTGGAGAATGCGCTGGCGGAGCTGTAGGTCGCTATTGGTTCGACCGCGATAATTCAAGCTCCAGATGCACAGAGGCTCGAACCGGCACAGCCTTTCCGTTCAGCCTCCCGGGCGTGTAGCGGGACTCAAGTAAAGACTGAGCCGCAGGGCCTTCAAGAAAGTCCCTTTCGCAGTGGACAGCCCCCAGATTGGACGGTTTTCCTTTTTTGTCGATCGTTAGGACCGCATCGCAAGCGCCGACTCCTTGAAGTCGAAATGCCGCCTGCTCATATCCCTCATCGACGAAACCTGTCATCACCGGCGGGTCCCTCAACTTGGTCAGCGGGTACACTCCCGCTGAATCACGGCCGGTCGATGCCGTGTTCTCGGGGGTCCCGAGTCCGCAGCGAACCGGCACGTGTGGTATACCGAAGCCTTCCAAATGAAAATCGATGATCACAGTTAACGAGAATGCGACTGGTGCGCCGTCAGGCGTTGTGGCAGGGGCAAATCGAAACTTTGACACTGCCAGCAACCTGTTTTTCGCGAAGACGGGGTCTGTGCAACGGACGAGGTGAACGTCTGCCGGTTTGCCCTCCACATCCACTGTGAGCGCAACCGAGCACATTCCGCTGCCGTTTTGCCGCGCCTCGCAGGGATATTCAGCTTCTATATTGCTCAGCAGGCGAGGCGGACGGACTGCACCCTTAGCGGCTTGGTTTTCACCCGTCGGCGATGTGGCCTGTTGAGCCCATGCAACACTAACGAGAGAGGCCAGCAAAACAAGCGCCAAACCTGTTTTGCGCATCGCGCCTTCTCCTTCACCGCATAAAAGTCGCAGGAAAGCTATCACGATCCACATCTCCCGCTGTGTTAATGCCCCGTGCCCCATCCATCGAGCGCTTTTTGCTCGATGGGTGGGAGACCACAAAAGCCAAGCGCTCATTTCCCATCAACAAACTTCCAATCCGCGACCGTCCCTGAATAGCTCATGTAAACCAGCAGGCTTTTTCTGAATGTGAGCTGCTTGCCGCCCTCGCCCGCGTCGCTGACCTTGTCGGGAAATCCCATCACGTATTCGAGCGCGCCCTCTCGCATGCCGCGATAAATTGACCCGCTCCTGATCGCGGCCAGCTCCCTCTTGGTCAGCTTGGGGGGAATCTCTGCCAGCAACAGGCCAATCACCCGATCCAGGAATGTTTGCTCCTGTAATGTTTGCTCTTGCCCATTCAACGGCGGCAGAAAGAGCTGCGGCATCGAGGTGAGAGCGAGCGCCTTTTCGCCGTTCGGAAGCTCGACCTCGATCACCACGCCCGCCGAGTCGACGTATCGGGCGTCAACGATTGTGAGCGGCACCAGCAACGGAGTATCGGCCGGAGAAATTTTTCTGGCATCGTCCTGATTCACCATCTCGTCGACGGTGCTGTCCGGCTTGTAAAGCTGCGTAAATCCCACGGCGTACACGGTCATGCCAGCAATGGCGGGGAGCTCCCGCTTCATTCGCTCCGCGGCGGCGTTGATCACCGCTACAGGCTCGGCCAGGCTCGCGTTTGCAAGCGTTGCGGGATATTGGGTGGTCATCGCGGTGAAGCCGTCGTCGAACTCCACCACGAGATCGAAACACGGGTTCACGGTGTCGTCCACTGTCACCGGCTCTCCCAACGCGTTATCCGTAGCGCCAGGCGCCAGCGCATGATGCAATTGAACGGCAATGACATAGGCTTTTTTGCCCGAATAGCGCAGAGGCAGCCCGTCCATCGCATGAGGCACAAAGTATCGAGCTTGAGAAGCTTTCTGCGCGCCGGCGGTCGCCGACTGAATGGATGCGGGAGTTTTGGCTGCGATTCGCCACTCAAGCAACTGGCTGCTGGGTCCCAGGTCCTCCACCGTTCCAGTCACAATCACGTCCTGGTGCAGAAACACGAATCTTACCTGGCCAAGAGTTACCTTGCCGGAATTAAAAAGCGTGCGCCAGGGCGCAAATGGGTCATCGTCCGTCGTGGGGTCGGCCAACGCAGGCGCGCTTGCAGCTGTCGGCGCTGTTTGAACCGGAACTCCCGCTGCGGCCTGCGCATGAAGGCCTGCAGCACAGATAAACAGCAGCGCAATTGCCATCGGCAATTTCATAGGCTCAGGCGAACCTCAAGGGGATAATGGCCTCACGTTCAATGTGGCCGGGGAGCACGAATCCAGAGTACCCCGCAATTGACGGCGCTGCAGATTTTTTTAGGGGCGCGTCCATCGCTCGCAATTCCCCGGAGCCGGCAAATTATCCCACCAGCCCCAGTTCCCGCAGCACAAACGCGGAATCGAGAGCAATCTCTTTCAGGTAGTCGTACCGCCCGCTAGCGCCGCCGTGCCCAGCCTTCATATTGGTCACCAGCAGCAGGGGCAGCGAATCACTCTTCAGCGTGCGCAGCCTGGCCACGTACTTGGCCGGCTCCCAATACATCACCTGGCTGTCGTGCAGACTGGTCTTTACCAGCATCGCCGGGTACTCCGCCGCGCGCAGGTTGTCGTAGGGCGAGTAGCTCAGCATGTACCGGAAATATTTCTCTTCGTTCGGATCGCCCCACTCCTCGTACTCGGGCACCGTGAGCGGCAGCGTGGCATCGAGCATGGTATTCATCACGTCGACAAATGGCACATGCGACACCACCACGCGCGCCAACTCGGGAGCCATGTTCACCACGGCGCCCATCAGCAATCCGCCCGCCGATCCGCCCTCAATCGCCACGCGCGCCGGGTCGCCATAGCCCTCGGCCGTCAGATGCTCCACGCAGGTGATGAAATCGGTGAACGTGTTGCGCTTTACCAGCATCTTGCCGGCATCGTGCCACGGTTCACCCAGGTCGCCGCCGCCGCGAATGTGCGCATAAGCCATCACCAGGCCGCGGTCGAGCAGGCACAGCCGGTTGCTGTTGAAGCCGATCGGCAGGGCGTAGCCATACGATCCGTAGCCGTACACATACAGCGGATTCTTCTCCGCCTCATTCTTGGCGAACCTGGCGAATTTATCTTTGCGGTACACAATCGATATCGGAACCTCGACGCCATCCGCGGCCTTGGCGTGAATGCGCTCGCTCGCATAGAGCGTGCGGTCGAAATCTCCCGGAATCTCAAGCTGCTTCAAAAGTATTGATGTCCGCGCCGCAACGTCGTACTCGTACACGCTGCTCGGCGTCACCAGCGACTGGTACCCGTAGCGGAACTTGCCGCTCTCAAACACGCGATTGATGCCCGGATGGGCATCGTACACCGGCTCGGGAAACGCGATTTCTCCCGCCGCCTGCGCCTCAGGCCCTTCGCCCTCGAACCGCCGCATGCGCAGCCGCGGCAATCCATCCTCGCGCTCGCAGGCCACAAAATAATCGCGGAATAGATCTACCGCTTCAAGCATCACGCTGTCGCGATGCGCAATCAGCTCCGTCCAGTTCTCGCGCGCGGGCGCACCCACCGGCGCAGTCACCAGCCGGCAGTTACGTCCCCTGTCGTTGGTGCGGATAAACCACAGCCCATTGCGATGGTCGATAAAGTACTCGTGGTCGTCTTCGCGCTCGGCAATCAGCGTAAATTCGCCGGCCGGCCCGTCGGCTGCCAGAAAGCGGCACTCGCTGGTAATGTGGCTGCCCGCCTCGAACACAATGTATTTACCGTCGCGCGTGCGCCCCACGCCCACGTTGAAGCGCTCATCGTCTTCCTGATAAACCAGCACGGACTCAGGCAGCCGCTGCCCATCGGCCCGGAACAGCTGGTGCTGCCGTTTCTGCTGCTCGTCCTCGACGGTATAAAACAGAGTGCGGTTATCCGCGGCCCACACCACCGATCCCACGCGCTCCACTTCGCCCGGCAGCGTCTCGCCAGTCTCGAGATTCTTCACCCGCAGCGTGTACTGCCTGAATCCGGTCAGGTCGGTGGTATAAGCCAGCCAGCGCCCGTCGTCTGAAATGTCAGTGTCGCCGATCGAAAAGAACGCGTGCCCCTGTCCCAGCACATTGCCGTTCAGCAGCTCTTCTTCAACGGCATCCGCGTTCGGCCCAGCCTCGCCGCCGCGCTTGCGGCAATAGATTCCGTACTGCAAGCCCTCCTCGGTGCGCGAGTAGTACCACCACGCCCCGTCGCGGTAGGGAACTGAAACGTCGGTCTGCTTTACGTGGCTCAACATCTCCTGGTAAAGCTCTTCGCGCAGCCCGTTGAGCGGCGCCATCACCGCATCGGCGTAGGCGTTCTCAGCTTCAAGATAAGCCGTCACGTCTGGATTTTCTTTGTCGCGCAGCCAAGCGTAGTCGTCGCGCAGGCGCACTCCAAACATTTCTTTTTCGGTGGGAACCGTCGGGGCAATGGGCAGTGCGGGGAATTCGGTCATTGTCTTCTAGTTTAGCTGCGTAGATGGTATCATTCCAACTGTACAGTTTGTTGTATCGAAATGGAGAGTCCATGGGCGTCGCCTCAAGCAACAGGAACGTTAATGTCATTCCCGCGCTACGAGCTCGTGCGAACTTCGGGCAGTTGCTCGATCGCGTGTCGGCCGATGGCCGGTCATTGGTAATCGAAAAGCGCGGAACTCCCCGGGCCGTTCTGTTAAGCCTGCGTGACTATGTGAAGCTCGCAGCTCCAGAGCCCGAAATCTTGAGGATTATCGGCGAGGAGTCAATTCGAAACAAGACAGATCTCCTGACTTCGAGGCAAATTGACAAGGAAATCAAGGCGGCGCGGGCCGAGCGCAAGAAAAAGCAATCATGATAGCGTTGCGGCTGGTTCTAGACACCAACGTAGTTATTTCTGCGGCACTCAAACCGGACGGCATGCAGAGAACCGCATTGTTGCTGGCAACAACCAAGCCCGCCCGTATGTACTTTTCCCAATGCATCCTCGACGAATACGCCAGTGTACTTGCCCGTCCGGGGTTCCAGATTCGGAAGGGCCTTCAACTACAAATACTCCAACTGGTTAAGAATCGAGGGTCTTTAATCGCTCCCAGGGTGCG